>NZ_PGCP01000024.1 GCF_002812985.1 Aeromonas lusitana | reverse complement strand
ATTGCACGATTGGCCAAGAGGATGACACCTCTATGAGACGGCAAAAGATTTAGCTAAAGGCTAACCAAATGCGGAGCGGTAGTTCAGTTGGTTAGAATACCGGCCTGTCACGCCGGGGGTCGCGGGTTCGAGTCCCGTCCGCTCCGCCACTACTTAAGAAGCCCTGAACGCAAGTTCAGGGCTTTTTTCATTTTGGATATCCAAAATCCAGCACTCGCTGCTACTCCTTCCCCTCTTCCTGTATCCATACCACCTCATCCGATGATGTCGCGAGTCGTCGTTGCCGCTATAATGGCCGCCCTCAAGCAAGGTGGTGGTATGAAAGCAGAATATCTACAGCGATTCGGGGGCATTGCCCGTCTTTATGGCCAGAGCGCGCTTAGCTCCTTCAGTCAGGCGAGGGTCTGTGTGGTCGGGATCGGCGGCGTCGGCTCCTGGGCTGCTGAGGCGCTGGCCCGGGCCGGTATCAACCAGATCACCCTGATCGATATGGACGACATCTGCATCACCAACACCAATCGCCAGATACACGCCATGCAGGGCACAGTCGGTCGCCTCAAGACCGAGGTGATGGCCGAGCGCATCCGTGCCATCAACCCGGATTGCGAGGTGATCGAGGTGGATGACTTCGTCACCGCCGACAACCTGGCCGAGCATATCAAGAAAGAGTTCGACTATGTGGTGGATGCCATCGACTCGGTCAAGGCCAAGGTGGCGCTGATCGCCTTCTGCAAGCGCAACAAGATCCCCGTGATAGTGGCGGGCGGCGCCGGCGGGCAGATGGACCCAACTCAGATCACCGTCGCTGACCTTGCCAAGACCATTCAGGATCCGCTGGCGGCCAAGGTGCGATCCGATCTGCGCCGTCTGCATAACTTCAGCAAGAATCCGGCCCGCAAGTTCGGGGTGGAGTGTGTCTTCTCAACCGAGCAGTTGAGCTATCCCGACGGCAATGGTGGCACCTGCCAGGCCAAGGCGAGCAGCGACGGCAACATGAAGATGGATTGTGCCTCCGGTTTCGGGGCCGTGACGCCGGTGACGGCGACCTTCGGCCTGGTGGCCGCCTCCCGCGTGTTGAAGAAGATTGCCGAACGGGGCGCTCGGGCCGAGAAGTCAGCCGAGTAGATTTGCAGACAACACAGAAACGAAGAGAGCGCCCCTGGGCGCTCTCTTCGTTTCTGGATGTGCTCTTTTATCACGGTACGTCAGGCAGCCGCCAGCATCATTATGCCCTGCACTATGGATCTGAGGCCGTTGCCCCGCGACGGGCTCAGGTGTTTCTCCAGCCCCAGTTCGGCGAAATAGCCGTCGATGTCGAAGGCCTGAATGGTCTCCGCCCTCTGGTGATTGAGCGCAGCCAGCACGATGACGATAAGGCCGCGCACGATGCGGGCATCGGAGTCGCAGGCGAAGTGCCAGCGGCCGTCTTCGCTCTGCTCACCTTTCAACCAGGCTTGGCTCTCGCAGCCTTTCAGACGGTTCTCTTCGGTCTGCCATTCGGCGGGCAGCGCGGGCAGCAACTTGCCGAGCTGGATGATGAGCCTGTACTGGTTTTCCCAGCCCTTGGCTGCCGCAAACTGTTGCCGGATAGTATCGGCGTCAGGTTCTTGGCCGATTTGGGTGTAGGTTGCGAGCTCACTCATTTCAATCATCCGCCTTAGAAGAAGTCACTTAACTTGTGCAGGGCTGCCAGCAGGGCATCCACGTCATCCTGGTTGTTGTAGCAGGCCAGCGAGGCCCTCATGGTACCGCCGATGCCAAGGTTCTCCATCAGCGGCATGGCGCAGTGATGGCCGACCCGTAGCGCTATGCCCTGCATGTCGAGGAGGGTGGCCGCATCCTGCGGGTGGATCTCGTCCAGCAGGAAGGAGACAGCGCCCGCCCGCTGCTCTGGTTCTCCGATAAGGCGCAGACCCGGCACCTGCCGCAGCCCCGCCACCAGATAGTCGGTTAGCGTCTCTTCATGGCGAACCAGTTCGGCTCTGTCCAGCACAGTGATGAAGTCGATGGCGCTGGCGAGGCCGATGGCGCCGGCGATATGAGGGGTGCCCGCCTCGAACTTGAACGGTAGTGCATTGAAAGTGGTACCCGCAAAGCTGACGCGGTCGATCATCTCGCCGCCTGCCTGCCAGGGGGGCATGCGCTCCAGCAGTTCGGTTCGTCCCCACAGCACACCTATGCCGGTTGGGCCATAAAGCTTGTGGCCGGAGAAGGCGTAGAAGTCGCAGCCGATGGCCTGCACATCCACCTCGAGGTGGGCGACGGCCTGGGCGCCGTCGATCAGGGTCAGGGCACCCACCGCCTTGGCGGCCGCCACTATCTCCTTCACCGGATTGACGGTGCCGAGGGCGTTGGAGACATGGGCGACGCTGACCAGCCGGGTACGAGGTCCCAGCAGGGCACGGTAAGCATCCATATCGAGATCCCCACGCTTATCCAGCGGAATGACCCGAATGATGGCGCCGGTACGCTGGGCGATCAGCTGCCAAGGCACGATATTGGCGTGGTGCTCCAGAGTGCTGAGCACGATTTCGTCCCCCGCCCGCAACTCGCTAAGCCCCCAGCTCTGGGCCACCAGGTTGATGGCCTCAGTGGTGCCCCGGGTCCAGATCACTTCCCGGTTGTCAGGAGCATTGATAAAGCGGGCGACCGTCTCGCGAGCATCCTCGAAGGCGCGGGTGGCGCGACCACTCAGGGCATGGGCGGCGCGATGCACATTGGCGTTGTCGGTGCGATAGTAGTGAGCGATGACGTCCAGCACTGCCTGGGGTTTCTGGGTGGTGGCGGCGTTGTCCAGATAGATCAGGGGGTGGCCGTTGACCTCCTGCGCCAAGGCCGGAAACTGGCTGCGCAGCTGGGCGTGCTGTTGCTGGTTCATGCTCCCCTCGTCATCTGCTGGAAAAGTCGGTCATGATCCTGAAATTGGCGGCCAAACACAAGCCGTGCGATGGGGCCGGTCGGTGGCGGTTACGGCCGCACCACGGATTTCTGTTACAATGCCGCCCCTCATCATAAGCCAAGAGATCCGGCCCATGAAGCTCAACCCCAATCAGAACGAAGCGGTCAAGCACGTCTCCGGCCCTTGCCTGGTGCTGGCGGGCGCCGGATCGGGCAAGACCCGCGTCATCACCAACAAGATCGCCTATCTGGTGCAGCAGTGCGGTTATAACGCCCGCAATATCGCGGCTGTCACCTTCACCAACAAGGCGGCGCGGGAGATGAAGGAGCGGGTCGGCCAGACCCTGGGCCGCAAGGAGGCGCGGGGGCTCATGGTCTCCACCTTTCACACCCTGGGCCTCGACATCATACGTCGTGAGCACAAGAGCCTGAATCTCAAGGCAAACTTCTCCCTGTTCGACGACACGGATCAGCTGGCGCTGCTCAAGGAACTGACGGAAGCCGAGCTCGACAACGACAAGGACAAGCTCTCCGCCCTCATCAGCCAGATCTCCAACTGGAAGAACGACCTGATACTGCCGGCCCGCGCCATGCGCATCGCCCAGGGGCCGGAAGAGGTGCTGATGGCCCAGCTCTACGAGCGTTATCACCGCCAGATGGTGGCCTACAACGCGCTGGATTTCGATGATCTCATAGTGATGCCGACCCTGCTGCTCAAGAGCAACGAGGAGGTGCGCACCCGCTGGCAGAACAAGATCCGCTACCTGCTGGTCGATGAGTATCAGGACACCAACACCAGCCAGTACGAGCTGGTGAAGCAGATCGTCGGCGAGCGGGCCCGCTTCACTGTGGTGGGGGACGATGACCAGTCCATCTACTCCTGGCGCGGCGCCAAGCCCCAGAACCTGGTGCTGCTGAACGAGGACTTCCCGAGCCTCAAGCTCATCAAGCTGGAGCAGAACTACCGCTCCAAGGGGCGCATCCTGAAGTGCGCCAACATCCTGATCGCCAACAACCCCCACGTGTTCGACAAGGCGCTCTTCTCCGAGCTCGACTACGGGGTGCCGGTCAAGGTGCTGTTCGCCAAGAACGAGGAGCACGAGGCGGAGCGCATCGCCGCCGAGCTGATGGGCCACAAGTTCATGAACCGCACCCGCTTCAAGGACTACGCCATCCTCTACCGGGGCAACCATCAGTCGCGCATCTTCGAGAAGGCGCTGATGACCAACCGCATTCCCTACCGCATCTCGGGGGGCACCTCGTTTTTCTCCCGTACCGAGATAAAAGACATCATGGCCTACCTCAAGCTGCTGGTGAACCCGGACGAAGACACGGCGTTTTTGCGGGTGGTCAACCTGCCACGGCGGGAGATAGGCCCCACCACCCTGGAGAAGCTCGGTCAGTACGCGAACCAGCGCGGCAAGAGCCTGTTTGCCGCCAGCTTCGAGCTGGGGCTGGAGCAGTCTCTGTCGGGGCGTGGGCTCAGCGCCCTGCAGGCCTTTACCAACTGGCTGGTGCGGCTCGGGGACGAGGCTCAGCGCGGCAACCCGGTGGAGGCGGTGCGGGACATGATCAAGGAGATCCACTACGAGGAGTGGCTCCATGAGACCTCGCCCAGCCCGAAGGCGGCCGAGATGCGGATGCAGAACGTCTCCACCCTCTATCGCTGGATCACCGAGATGCTGGAGGGCAACGAGCTGGACGAGCCCATGACCCTGCCCCAGGTGGTGACCCGACTCACGCTGCGGGACATGATGGAGCGCAACGAGGGGGAGGACGACGCGGATCAGGTGCAGTTGATGACACTGCATGCCTCCAAGGGATTGGAGTTTCCTTATGTCTACATGGTGGGTATGGAGGAGGGTCTGCTGCCACACCAGACCAGCATAGATGAAGATAACGTGGAGGAGGAGCGTCGCCTCGCCTACGTGGGCATCACCCGCGCCCAGACTGAGCTCACCTTCACCCTCTGCAAGGAGCGGCGCCAGTACGGGGAATCGGTGCGGCCCGAGCCGAGCCGTTTCCTGCTCGAATTGCCTCAGGACGACCTGGAGTGGGAGAACCAGAAGAAGGTGACCGCCGAGGAGCGCCAGCAGAAGGGGCAGGTCGGGGTCGCCAACCTGCGGGCCTTGTTCAAGAAGGATTAAGGCACGCTGGCTTGAGTGCAGAGCAGCCGAACGCGGCGGCTTGAATCCGGGTCAAGCCGTGTCCGCCTGACCCAGCAGTGGGGTGATGTCGGCGCCGGGCAGCGGGGGCGAGATATGGCGCCCCTGGCCTATGGCGCAGCCCAGCTCGATCAGTTTTTGCAACTGCTGCTGGTTCTCGATCCCCTCGACCACCAGGGTGAAGTCGAGATCGTGGCAGATGTCCCGCATGGCCCGGATCAACGCCAGGTCCTTGGGGGAGTTCAGCATGCGGTGGGTGAAGCTGTCATCCACCTTGATGTAGTCCACCGGGAAGTGGAACAGGGCGTTGAGGGAGGAAAACCCGGTGCCAAAATCATCCAGGCTGATCTGGATGCCCTTGGCCCTGAGCTCATGCAAGGAGGTGAGTGAGTCGATGCTCTGCCTGGAAAGCTCCCGCTCGTTGAATTCGAAGATGAAGTAACTCGGCAGTACCCTCTCCTCCTCTATGATGCTGACCAGCTGCATGATCTGCTCGCGGCAGGCCAGATGCTTGCCGGACAGGTTAATGGCGATCTTGAAGCGGCTCGGGCCCGACACCGGCAGCCAGAGCTTCAGTTGCTGGCAGGTGCGCCTGAGGATATGCCGGTCCAGCTCCTGGATGAGGCCGCACTGCTCCGCCAGTGGAATGAAGTCGAAGGCATCTTTCAGCTCCCCCTCCTCCGTTATCCAGCGCGCCATCACCTCGAGCCCGGTCAGGCAGCTGTCTTCGAGCCGGATCACCGGCTGGAAGTAGGGCACTATCTTGCCCTCGCGCAAGGCCTTGGTCAGCAGCTCCTCCGGTGAGCCGGCATGACCGGTGCAGTCCTCGGAGTAGCTGACGATGCGGCTGCGGCCGTTGCGTTTGGCCTGATACATGGCCAGATCGGCCTGATGCAGCAGCTCGCTGATGTCCGCGGTCTGCTCAGACACGCTGGCGACCCCCAGACTCACAGTGATGGCGAGCTCATTGCCCTGTAACCGGAACGGATGGGAGACCCGGCTGACCAGGCGATTGAGCACCGGGCTGACGTCTTCCTCTTGCTGGCTGTTGTCCAGATAGATGACGAACTCATCCCCCCCGAGTCTGGCCACCATGTCGTTCTGGCGGATGCAGCCCTGCAGCCGCTTGCTCAGCTCCTGCAGCAGCTGATCGCCGGCGCCGTGGCCCAGGGCATCATTGACCTGCTTGAAATGATCCACGTCGATGAAGATCAGGGTGAAGCCGAAATTCTGGTAGCGACGATAGCGGGTCATGGCGTGATGGAGGTGATTCATCAGCAGGGCCCGGTTTGGCAGCTGGGTCAGGGGGTCGTGCAGCGCATTGAATTGCAGCCGGCGTTCCAGCTCCTGATGCTGCTTGAGCTGCTTTTGCAGCCGCAAGTTGGTCTGGCGCATCTGCTGCAGCCGCTGGTTGATGGACTCTTCCGAGTTGATCTCGTCCAGCTGTTGCCGCACCCGTTTCAGCTCGAGCAGCAGGGTTAACTGATGGCGCAGGAAGTCGAGGAACAGGCGATCGTCGGTTTCCAGGGGCTGGACCGTGCTGATCAGCAGGTGGGCAAAGTACTGCTGTTGCTGGCGCAGGGGCAGGCTGTACCAGTGCAGCCCTGCCTCCTGCCGCTCGACACTGTTGGTGCTGTGGCAGAGCGCTCGGATGGCGTTGTCGTCATAGGAGAGCTGGGTCGGATACAAGGGCTCAAGGCGCTGGCTATCGAGCCGGACGAGCAGCATGTCCCTGACCGCCAGCATCTGGCGCAGTACGGCTTCCAGCTGGGAGAAGAGGGCATGCTGGGGCAGGCTGTGGGCCAGGCGCATGATGCGGCTGATCTTTTCTATCTTCTGTTGCCAGTGGGGATCCCGCTGCATGAGAGGAGAGGCTTGGCCCGCCAGCTGGGCGCCGGTCTGGGTCTCGTGCAGCCGCTTGGCCAGGCATTCCAGCAACAGGCGCAGGGTCGGCAGGTGCTCCGGGGTCGAGCGAGCCAGCAGCCACTGTACCTCACCGTGCTCGACCGGCTGCACGCACCAGCCCTGTTGTTCATCGAGTTGAGTGAGCTGCTCGGTCAGACGGGGTTCTTCCCGCCCCAGTTGCTGCTTGAAGTCGTCGGCGAGCTGATGGGCATAGACCCAGTGCAGGCCGGCGTTGGCTAGCCCCAGCATGGCAAACTGCTGCAGGGGGCAGAGTCTGTCCAGCTGCTGCATCAGGCTGGCGTAGTCTCCGGGGGAGGCGACGCCAGGGGCGGGGAAATCCATGATGGAAGAGACGGTCGCCAGCAAGGGCGTGGAGTCGTGCGGTTGGGTGGACTGAGCTGACATGCAAGACTCCCGAATAAACGTACCTTCAAGGGTAGCCGGAAGTAAACAGATTGAAAGGGCCGCAATAGAAGCCCTTTCAAATACTTAGAGCTTGTCGATCATGTAGTGAATGGCGTTTTCGATCTCTTCATCACTACAGGCCGCGCAGGTGCCTCGTGGTGGCATCATGCCGGCCTTGCCGGTGAAGCCTTCGATGGCATGTTTGCGCAGGGTATCGAAGCCCTGGGCGATGCGGGGCTCCCAGGCGGCCTTGTCACCGCGTTTGGGGGCGCCGGCGGCACCGGTATCGTGACAGGCGAAGCAGGCTCCCTTGAACACTGTCTCACCGTCGCGGGGGCCGGACGATGCGGCAGCAGGGGCGGCAGCGGCGGTCGCTATCCCTTCCAGATCCTTGGCGGTATAGACCTGACCGATTGGGGCGATGCGCTCGGCGATGGCTTCCGGTGACATCTCATCGGCGGCGAACACGGCGCCGGACAGACTGGCGACCGTGATGCCGGCAGCCAACAAATAGCTCAGTTTTCTCAACACGCTCATCTACTCCCAGCAGATTCTTATTATCCCTAGAAAACGACGGGATTATAACCGAATAGTTACAGCCATTTAAACGCTTGTGTGTGAAGTGTTAAGCAATCTGTGAAGAAAGTTTCTGCAGGGGAAGGGCGGAGTGAGGCTGGCAAAGGGAAAAAGAAACCCGGCATTTGCCGGGTTTTCTGGGTCAAATAGGAGAAAGGTGCGCCTGGTATATCAATCCCAGTTCAGGATGACCTTGCCGGACTGACCGGAGCGCATGGCATCGAAGCCTTTCTGGAAATCGTCGATATGGAAGTTGTGGGTGATGATGGGTGAGAGATCCAGCCCGGACTGGATGAGGCTCGCCATCTTGTACCAGGTCTCGAACATCTCACGGCCATAGATGCCCTTGATGAACAATCCCTTGAAGATCACCTTACCCCAGTCGATGGCCATGGTGGCGGGGGGAATGCCGAGCATGGCGATTTTGCCGCCGTGATTCATCTTGTCGATCATGTCCTGGAAGGCGCTTGGGACGCCGGACATCTCCAGCCCCACGTCGAAGCCTTCGGTCATGCCGAGCTCGGTCATGACGTCGGAGAGTTTCTCCGTGCTCACGTTGACGGTGCGGGTGGCGCCCATCTTGCGGGCCAGTTCGAGACGGTATTCGTTGACGTCGGTGATCACCACGTGACGGGCACCCACATGACGGCAGACGGCGGCGGCCATGATGCCGATGGGGCCGGCCCCTGTGATGAGTACGTCTTCCCCTACCAGATCGAAGGAGAGCGCCGTGTGCACTGCGTTGCCGAACGGATCGAAGATGGCGGCCAGCTCATCGGGTACGTTGTCCGGCAGCTTGAAGGCGTTGAAGGCCGGAATTACCAGGTATTCGGCAAAGGAGCCCGGGCGGTTGACGCCAACGCCTATGGTGTTGCGGCATAGGTGGGTGCGGCCGGCACGGCAGTTGCGGCAGTGGCTGCAGGTGATGTGACCCTCGCCGGAGACACGGTCACCCACCGCGAAGCCGCGCACTTCCTGACCGACTGCGACCACTTCCCCTACGTATTCATGACCCACCACCATGGGCACCGGAATGGTCTTCTGGGACCACTCGTCCCAGTTGTAGATGTGGATGTCGGTGCCGCAGATGGCGGTCTTGCGGATCTTGATCAGCAGATCGTTGTGGCCGAGCTCGGGGGCCGGGACGTCCGTCATCCAGATGCCGACTTCGGATTTCAGTTTGGAGAGTGCTTTCATGACAACATTCCTCAGGGCGCGTGGCCGAAGAGAGAGGGTAATAAAATGGGGCCCAACCTTGGCCCCCGTTTTAATTAATCAGCCATGGGCTCAGATCACGCCCAGTTCACGGCCGATGCGGATGAAGGCATCGATGGCCTTGTCCAGCTGCTCACGGGTGTGGGCGGCGGACATCTGAGTGCGGATGCGGGCCTGACCCTTGGGCACCACCGGGAAGGAGAAGCCCACCACGTAGATGCCGGCGACCAGCATGCGGCTCGCCATCTCGGCGGCCAGCTTGGCGTCCCCCAGCATGACCGGGATGATGGCGTGATCCGCGCCCGCCAGGGTGAAGCCGGCGGCACTCATGCGAGTGCGGAAGTAGGTGCTGTTCTCTTTCAACTGGGCACGCAGGGCGTGACCCTCGGCCAGCATGTCGATCACCTTGATGGTGGCGGAGACGATGGAGGGGGCCAGGGAGTTGGAGAACAGATAGGGACGAGAGCGCTGACGCAGCCAGTCGATCACCTCTTTCTTGCCGGAGGTGTAGCCGCCGGAGGCGCCGCCGAGGGCCTTGCCCAGGGTGCCTGTGATGATGTCGACCCGATCCAGCACGTCGCAGTATTCGTGGGTGCCACGGCCGTTTTCACCGATGAAGCCCACCGCGTGGGAGTCATCCACCATGACCAGGGCATCGTACTTGTCCGCCAGATCGCAGATGGATTTCAGGTCGGCGATGACGCCATCCATGGAGAAGACGCCGTCGGTGGCGATCAGCTTGAAGCGAGCGCCATCGGCGTTGGCCTGCTTGAGCTGGGCCTCCAGCTCGGCCATGTCGTTGTTGGCGTAGCGGTAACGCTTGGCCTTGCACAGGCGCACGCCGTCGATGATGGAGGCGTGGTTCAGGGCATCTGAGATGATGGCGTCTTCGGCGCCGAACAGGGTCTCGAACAGGCCGCCATTGGCATCGAAGCAGGAGGAGTAAAGGATGCTGTCCTCGGTACCGAGGAAGGCAGACAGCTTCTGCTCCAGCTCCTTGTGCTGATCCTGAGTGCCGCAGATGAAGCGCACCGAGGCCATGCCGAAGCCGTGGCTATCCAGTCCCTGGTGAGCGGCCTTGATAAGCTCGGGGTGATTAGCCAGCCCCAGGTAGTTGTTGGCACAGAAGTTCAGTACCTGCTCGCCGCCCACCGCGATCTGGGCCTGCTGGGCCGAGGTGATGATACGTTCCTGCTTGTACAGCCCTTCCGCTTTGACCTGCTCGAGCTGCTCGCTCAGGTGACGATAGAATCCGTTAGACATCCTCGGTCCTCATTCGCTGTGTTAGCTGTGTAATCAGGGTTGGTTGGTTGGTTGGTTGGTTGGTTGGTTGGTTGGTTGGTTGGTTGGTTGGTCTGGTCGCGAGAGCCCCATGGCCTTCGTGACGAAACGCCAGCAGACCCTGGAATGGGCAACATTTTACTGCAACCGCTGCCCATGAATTCAAATTATTGTGCTGATATTCAACAATTGTGAAACAGATCTCACCCAGCTGGTTGGGCCAGCTGGTGGTAATGCTGTTCCAACTGGCGGATCTGCTCAGCCACCTGGGGCTGCACATAGGGGCGCAGCAGGAAGAGCACGCGCAAGACCCCCTGATACAACAAGGGCTTGGTGATGCGGGTGGCGGGGGCCTGGGCTATCTGGAACGGGATCCAGCAGGTCACCACCATCTTGATGGTCTGGCCCAGATCCGGCAGGTCGTTATCGCTGACGGCTATGATGCCGCCCTCCCGCAGGCTCCTGAGCAGGGCCTCCACGGCGGCTCTGAGCTGCTCCTGGGCCTTGAGGTATTTCTGCTGCAAGGGGGCATCGCGACTCAGAATGTCCGGCAGGTTTGCGTAGAAGAAGCGGAACTGCCACATCAGGTAGAAGATGGCATCCAGGTAACCCATCAGATCTTCCAGCTTGATCTCGTTGCTGCGGGCCGGGGTGAAGCTCTCGCTCAGGTGGCGGGCATACTGGTCGAAGATGGAGTGGATGATGTCTTCTTTATTGCGAAAGTGGTAATACAGGTTGCCCGGGCTGATACCAAGATGGGCGGCAATGTGGTTGGTGGTGATGTTGCGTTCACCCTGATCGTTGAACAGCTCGGTGGCGCTGTGAATGATCCTGTCTCTGGTCTTCATCGCTGATCCCTCTGCCGGGCCCCAGATGGGGAAAGTCATCGAGGTCGAATCCCCTTGCGGCCCGTGATAAACTTTTCGGCAATTTCAAATTGGCTCACTATACACAGCTTTAACAGGCAGTCACACGTGGCCATCAACGTACGCGAGGCAAACTCCATGATCGTAGTAACTGGCGGTGCTGGCTTTATCGGCAGCAATCTGGTCAAGCAGCTGAACGCTCAAGGACGGACCGATGTGGTGGTGATCGATGACCTGACCGACGGCACCAAGTTCGTCAACCTGGTCGATCTCACTATCGCCGACTACATGGACAAGGATGAGTTCCAGGCGCGGATCGTCTCCGGCGACGAGTTCGAGGAGTGGGATGGCGGCATCGAGGTGATCTTCCACGAAGGCGCCTGCTCGGCCACCACAGAGTGGAACGGCAAGTTCATCATGGAGGTCAACTACGAGTACTCCAAGGACCTGTTCCACTACTGCATCGAGCGCGAGATCCCCTTCATCTACGCCTCTTCCGCCGCTACCTACGGTGGGCGCAACGACAACTTCATCGAAGATCCCAAGTTCGAGCAGCCCCTCAACGTCTACGGCTACTCCAAGCAGCTGTTCGATCAGTATGTGCGTCGCTGGATGCCGGAGATCAACTCCCAGGTCGTGGGTCTCAAGTACTTCAACGTCTACGGCCCGCGTGAGCAGCACAAGGGCTCTATGGCCTCCGTTGCCTTCCACCTCAACACCCAGGTGAAGCAGGGTGACAACCCCAAGCTGTTCGAGGGCTGTGATGGCTTCCCTGACGGTGGTCAGATGCGTGACTTCATCTATGTGGACGACGTCTGCAAGGTGAACCTCTGGTTCTGGCAGAATCCGCAGCACTCCGGCATCTTCAACTGTGGTACCGGCCGTGCCGAGCCGTTCCAGAACGTGGCCGAGGCGGTGATCAAGCATCACCAGCAGGGCGCCATCGAATACATCCCCTTCCCGGATCACCTGAAGGGCCGTTACCAGAGCTTCACCCAGGCTGACCTCACCAAGTTGCGCGGTGTCGGTTATAACGGCGAGTTCAAGACGGTGGCCGAAGGCGTGGCCGATTACATGGCCTGGCTGAACCGGGCTTGATGTAATTTTTTTCAGTAACAAGGGCTACCCCTATATCGGGTAGCCCTTGTATTCTTTGTTCACGCCTTAAATTATGTGATTTCTAGTATGAAGAAAAAAGTGCTGTTCTTGATGGAGACACTGGAGGGCGGGGGAGCCGAGAAAGTACTGGTCAACATACTCAATCATCTTGATGAAGCTAAATATGAAATAACACTATTGCTGCTGCGGTATGAAGGTGTGTATCTGTCTACATTGCCCAGTTATATCAAGGTAAAATATTTGTTGGGACCTGAGCCAACGGGTTTTCTGCGCCGTGGGATCATTTATTCCCTGAAGAAAAGATGGTACTCCCTGATTCTGGCCAAAGCATGGTTGGCCAATGTTCTGATTCCCGATTATTTCGATGTTGGCGTCTCTTTTCTGGAAGGGGATGCGAGCCTGCTGCTGTCCTATCTCAACGGCCCCCGGAAAAAAATAGCCTGGGTTCATATCGACCTTGAACGGCACCATACTCTGCCTCGAGCGGTTGAAAAGGTGGTGTATGAAAAGATGGATGAGGTCGTCTGCGTGTCGGAAGGGGTCAAGCAATCCGTCCTGAATCTCCATCCTGCCCTCGAGAGCAATATTTCGGTGATTTATAACCCGATCGATACAAGTTATATCGCTGCCAAGGGGAAGGAGAGCATCAAGGTTGGGGATGGATTGAACGTCCTAGCCATTGGCAGATTACTTAATTCACAAAAAGCATTCGATCTCTTGTTGGCTGCACATCGTCAGAATATTGCCGCCGGGATGAACTACCATCTGACCATTCTTGGTGAAGGATCGGACAGAGTGGCGTTGGAGAAATATATCCAAGAACATCAGCTGAGCGATCACACCAGCTTGTTGGGGTTTCAGGACAATCCTTACCCCTATATTACGGGTAGCGATCTCTTTGTGATGTCTTCCCGTTATGAGGGATATCCTGTGGTACTGGTAGAGGCCATGACACTTGGCAAGGCCATCATCTCGACGGCATGTACAGGCCCGAAAGAGGCGCTGAATGACGGTGAGTTTGGTTACTTGGTGCCCATCAACGATGTTCAGGCCTTGGCCAAAGGGATAAAAATCCTGTTGGAAGATCAGGGGATCCGCGAACGTTATGCCAATTTATCCAGGCATAGGGCCGACATATTCAGCTTCAAACGCAGCATGAATGATGTCGAGCATCTACTCGATACCTAACCCTGAGTTGCTCGAGTCTTGTCAGGCACAGTTACCAAAGAATGATGGTAGTGTGACAGAGCGGATGAGCAACCTTAGTCGTGAGTTGGATAACTATGAATATATTGATGGCACTCTCCCAGCTCGAGGTGACGGGCGCTGAGGTCTATGCCACCACGGTTGGCAACGAGTTGACCCGACGCGGTCATAATGTCTTCTATGTTTCAGACACCCTGACCAAGCCCACCCAAGGGCCCGTGTTCAAGCTGCGTTTCAACAAGCGCAGCATCTTGCGCCGCTTCTGGCATGTGTTTTACCTCATTTATCTCATCAAGAGACACCATATCCAGTTGGTACACGCTCACTCGCGCGCCTCCGGTTGGAGCAGCTATGTGGCCTGCAAGCTGACCGGCACGCCCATGATCACCACGGTTCACGGTCGTCAGCCGGTGCACGCGTCGCGCAAGGCCTTCCACGCGCTCGGCTATCGGGCGGTGGCGGTGTGCGAGGATATTGCCCACCAAATCATCAATAACCTGGGGGTAGATCCGGCCAAGGTGCAGGTACTGCGCAACGGCATCGAGACCGACAAGTTCCAGCCTGTGGCGGCGCCGGAGAATCCCAAGCCGGTGATCGCCATCATAGGGCGGTTGAGCGGCCCCAAGGGAGAGCTCTGTTATCGCCTGCTGGATGAGGTACTGGATCTGGAGGCTTGCCAGGTGCTGGTCGTCAGCGGCACTCAGGTGCCGGAGCGCTTTGCCAGATTCAAAGAAAAGGCCGAATTCGTTGGTTATGTGGACGATGTTCCCACCTTGTTGGCTGGTTGCGATCTGGTGATCGGTGCTGGGCGTGTTGCGATGGAAGCCTTGCTCTGTGGCCGTCCGGCCTTCGCCATCGGTGAGGCCAAGGCCATCGGGCTGGTGGACGAATCCAATCTGGATGAGGCGCTGGCCAGCAACTTCGGCGACATAGGGCCTCAGGATCTGGCGATCGATTTTGCCGCACTGAAGCCCCAGGTTGTCTCGGCCCTGGCCAGCAAAGGCGTGTCTGAACAGCTGCGCCAGCGCATCCAGCAGGAATATGGCTTGCAAGAGGTAGTGACCGGGTTGGAATCCATCTATCAGGATGCTGTGGTGGAGACCCTGCGCCGTGAGATGCCGGTCATCATGTATCACCGTTTTATCGAGCACGAGAGCGAAAAGGGAGTTCATGGCACCTGGCTGCCCGTCGCCATGTTTGAGAAGCACCTCAAGCTGATGAAGTGGCTCGGTTACGAGACGCTGACCTTCAGGGACTTGGCGGACAAGGGGTTTATCCACCGCCTGCAATATGGCAAGAAGTACCTGATGATCACAGTCGACGACGGTTATCGGGACAACCTCACCCGCATGCTGCCACTGCTTGAAAAATATGGTTACAAAGCTGTGGTGTACATAGTCACAGGTGAAGATCACAATCGTTGGGATGTGGCACACCCGACTCACCCCGACAAGCCAGTGTCCCTGATGAATGCCGACGAAATTCGCATGCTGGGGGCATCTGAGCATATCGAGATAGGGGGTCACACCTTGACCCATCCGCGTCTGAGCAAGTTGGCACCCGAGCAACAGGCTCATGAGATACGGGCTAACAAACAGAGGCTGGAGCAGCTGCTTGGTCATTCACTGGTATCTTTTGCCTACCCTTACGGGGATCTGAATGATGATGCGAAAGCCCAGGCTAGCTCCGCCGGTTATCGTTATGCTGTGGCCACCAACAGCGGCCCCAGAGCCATGCATCAGGATCCGCTTCAGATCCGCCGGATCGCCATCTTCCCTCGCACCGATGTGTTCGGGCTGTGGCGCAAGATCCGTGGTAATTATGTCTTCAGGAAATAAGCGTTGATGTCTATTAAGCCTCTTGAATTTCTCGATAAGGTAACAACAGCCGCTTTTGCGCTGACGATTGCATTTTCATTCTGTGGTTTGTTTCTGGTTCCTTCCGGCCAGAGCATTCTGTCGAACTTGTTGGTTGCGTCTGGTGTGCTTGGCTTGCTTAACTATTTTATCGGGGGGAAGAAGGATGTTTTATTTACCGATAGACGCCTCATTTGGGTGTTTATCTTCTACGCCGTAGTAATCTTGATAAACAGAATCATTCATGGAGATCAGTATGGGGTCATGCGAAGTCTGTTTTATGTTTCCGTGTTCTCTCTGCTGATGCCCAGAAAAAAGATACTGCTCTCAGTGGGCTGCATTGCCATATTGGTTGGTGGTATTGGGTTGGGTCTATTGAGTCTTTGGCAGTATGAAAATGGTATTGTCAGAGTAGAAGGCTTTACCAATGCTATTTTATTTTCACAGGCTGCTTTGACTTTGGTTATCTTAAATTGGTGTCTGTTCATCAGAGCAAGAAAAATATGTTGGATGAAGATCGGTTCTTTGGTCGCCTTAAGCGCGTCTTTGCTTGCTCTCTATCTTTCCCAGAGTCGTGGTGTATGGCTAGCTTTGGGTGCTGTGATTGGTATTTTAATAATATATAAGTCTCTATATAAACCATTTAAATATACATTTGTTGCTTTACTGTTAGTGGCCTTGGCTGGTGGTATTTATCAGACAAATACTATTGTACAGGGGCGAATGGCCGAGGCAGTTTCCGATATGAAGGGGATTGAAGGAGGGACATATTACTCTTCATGGGGGTTACGCGTTGTGGCATGGGAGAGTGCCTGGTTAGGATTCCTGGAATCACCCCTGATTGGGGTTGGCACTGACGGCTTTACCGTTGTTAAAGAGCAGCAAATATCACGGGGGCTTGTGTCTCCCTTGGTGATGGACCCTGCTCTGGCGCATGCCCATAGCCAGTATATGCAGAATTTGATTATTCGGGGTGTGGTAGGGATCCTGGCTCTGATGATCTTCCTGTTTTACCCAATGAAGCTGATAGTAGAAAAGGCTGGATGGGGTTCCCCATATACTATGATACCGCTATCGTTTGCCATCAGTGCCTTAAGCGATGTGCCATTTGAGCATCAAAATACGCTGTATCTATATGCGCTGAGTCTGGTTTTCTGCTGGTGTGCCATCGAATTCAATATGGAAAAGAAAGCATCATGATCCCTGTATTTGTTATCAGCCTGGTTAGAAGCCAGGAACGGCGTGCCTTTATCAAGCAACATATGGATAGCCGAGCAATAGAGTTTTCATTTTTCGATGCGGTGGATGGCAAGACCATCCCTGAGGATGAACTTAAGCAGGTAGACTTCCCTCTCGCCAAGCAATTTTGTGGCCATGACCTGAGTTTGGGGGAAGTGGGCTGTGCCATGAGCCATATCCGTATATATGAGATGATGGTTGCCAAAAATATAGAGCGCTGTATTGTCTTGGAAGACGATATTTATCTGCACGGTCATTTCAAAACCATCGTATCGCAGGCCATATCGGCATGTCAGTCTGAGATTGTCTTCCTGCATCATGGCAAGGTGAAGTCCTGGCCGTGGATGACAAAAATGCCGGAAGGATATCGCCTTGCAAGATATATCTCACCGAGTCGCAACTCCAAGCGCGGAATAATCTCGACGGCGGGTTATATACTGACCTTGGTGGGCGCCAAGAAGTTATTGGAAAAAGCTTACCCCGTTCGGATGCCATCAGATTATTTGACCGGCCGGCTGCAACTCAATGGCTTGACTGCCTCCGGTATTGAGCCCTGCTGTATGGATGTCGGTTTATTTGATACCACGATCGATGATCGCAACTATGGTCCGCATGTGACCGATGACGGGGTTTGATAGTGATCGGTTATTTGCAGTTACTACGTGATCGGGTGCGCAGAGCCCTGGGCATTCTCTTGTTTGACAAGAAGATACCACTCAGTATCCAGGGGGAGATCAATCATATCTTGGTGGTCCGCTGGGATGCCAAGCTGGGGGATTCCTATATCTCCTCCTTCTTCTTCCGGGAGATAAAAAAGCTGCCGGGCAACAAGAAAGTGACGGTTATCACGACCCCAGCCCTGGCCAGCCTGTATCGGGATTGCTTCGGGGTTGATGAGGTCATCGAGATCAACAAGCGACCCGGCTACGGTGCCATCGGCAAGATGGCGTCAGCCATTCCCCATGTCGATTTGGTGATACATCTCACCGAGGGGATGAAGATGAAGGATCTCTATCTCCTGCACAAACTCTCGCCGACCAATGTTGCCTCCCTCGACGACAGTATCGGGCGCGTCAATGTGAAGCTGTCCAGGGCGACCGCGGGCATGCTGTTCCAGGATAAATATCGCTATCTGCTGTCACTGCTGGGTGCGAAAGAAGTAGATCAGCAGTACATGATCCCAGTGGCAGGGAAGGGGAATGTGACCTCGGCCTGTGATGATCTGATTCTCATCAACCCCTTCGGCAGCACCCAGTACAAGTCGTTCTCGCACGCCAAGATGGTTGCGTTGTTGAAGACCTTGGCAACCGAGTTCGCCGCCCACCGTTTCGGAGTGCTCTCCTCACCCGCGACTTATGCTGCGGCGGAGGCCATGGTCAGGGACAGTTCGGTTGGCAATGTTATTCTGCTGGAGGGCGTAAAAACCATAGATGATGCTATCTATTGTGTCCAGCAGTGCAGGGCCGTGCTGTCGGTGGACACCGCCATAGTGCATATCGCCGTCGGATTGGAGAAGCCGCTGGTGGCTATCTATCCGCGCCACGGCGAGACGTTCAACCAGTGGCTGCCGACCAGCACGCCACGGGTCCGGATCCTGTTCAGTGACTCCCCTGGCCTGAATGCCGACATGAATAATGTCGATAACCGGGCCGTCTGCGAGGCGTTAGCTAGTCTGCTGCCTGTGACTGAGCAAGCAGAGCCGCTAGCCGCTGAATAACCAGCTCAGGTGTAATTGAGCGGAACAGGGCTTCATCAAAGAAGTCCTTCTCCTGGGTTGGCAACTGATAATCCGCCCCCTTGGCATCGAAAATATCGATGGCCTGATACCGGGGGTGGTTCACCGGGTTGGCGATGATCTTGTCGCCGCCCGGGGCCACTATGGTCAGCAGCGGCAGGCTGATGGCCTGCGCCATGTGCCGTGGGCCCGTGTCGTTGCCGACAAACAGCTGGCAGTGGGCGAAGAGGCCGACCAGTTCCCGCACCGAGCGGGTCTGGATATGGTCAAACACGCTGGCCTGCAGCGCCGCTGGCAGCAGTGGCTTGAGGCCTCGGTTGTACTCCTCCTCCCCAGGCCCACAGTAGATCAGGGTCTGGGCGTTGTGCTCCTCGATGAGCCAACGCGCTACCTCGGCGAAGCAATCGATGGGCCAGCGCTTGTAGTGACCAAGGGAATTGACCCCCATGGCGACGAGCGGCCTCTCCAGATCGACCCCAGCGGCCTGCAGGCTCTCGCGTCCCCGTTGCTTCTCCGCCTCACTCAGCCAGAGATAATAGTTGCGATCCTCTTGTGCTAGTTCGAGGGGTTTTAGCAGTGAGAATCTGTCGTCAACCAGGGTGCTGTTGCCCTGATGTTCCGTATCTTTACGAAACCGCACTATGCGGTTATGGCCGAGTCGCCAGGGGAAGGAGTCGAAGCCGATGCGCAATCCGGCCCCTGACAGCAGACAGGTCAGCAGGCCTATCATCTGACCCTGGCTGTTGATCACCACGTCATAACGCTCGCGGCGGATCCCCATCAGCAACTCTTTCATGTAGCGCCACTCGTTGCGGCGCGCCTTCTCGATAATGAGCAGCTTGTCGATATTGGGATTGCCCTCCGCCATGCCCGCGCAGTAATCCATGACCAGATAATGCACTTCCCCCGCGGGATCATGCTGCTTGAGGTTGTTGCACAGTGCCGTGGAGATCAGCACGTCCCCTATCTGTTTGGTTTGTACTACTAGGTATTTCATGGCGAAGGCCTCAAGTGAGGTCGTTGTTGGACGTCAGCACAACAGCATATCGCACTAGGTGGTCAGATGCTGCCGCGACGGCGTGAAAATCCGATCCCAAGCACTGTGGTGGCCATATTTTCCCGCCCCTGTTTAATTGTTGGGCATTCGGAGTGCGGATCGAAAAAGGCACGACCCTTGGGCCGTGCCTTTTGTCGACAACCTATCGGTGCGATCAGCGCACGATCAGGCCGAGCAGTATGCCCACCACGCCGAAGTCGGCATCGCTGAAGGTGGTATTGGCAAAGCCGAGATCCCCCAGCACCGGCAGCAGGAACACCGGTAGGAAGGTGATCAGCAGGCCGTTGGCGAAGGCACCAAGCAGGGCGCCACGACGACCGCCGGTGGCGTTGCCGAATACCCCGGCGGCGGCGCCGACGAAGAAGTGCGGTACCACCCCCGGGATGATGACGGTGAGCCCCAGCAGGTAGAGCAGCACCATGCCCACCAGGCCGGCGGTGAAGCTCGACAGGAAGCCGATCAGCACGGCGTTGGGGGCATAGGGGAAGACGATGGGGCAGTCCAGTGCCGGCTTGGCATTGGGTACCAGCTTGTCGGAGATCCCCTTGAAGGCTGGCACGATTTCGGCGATGACCATGCGCACACCCTGCAGGATGACGTAGACACCGGCGGCGAAGGTGATGGACTGCATCAGGGAGAACATGAACCAGTGCTTGCCCTTGGCGACGCTGGACACGAACTCGGGGCCGGCGAAGGCGGAGGTGATGAGGAAGATGATGCCCATGGTGAAGGAGATGGCCACCGGGGTGTCACGCAGGAACAGCAGGCTCTTGGGTACCTGCACCTCTTCACTGCTGTGGGCCTTGTTGCCGAACTTGGCGCCGATCCAGCCGGCCAGCACGTAGGAGACGGTGGAGAAGTGGCCGAGCGCCACCTCGTCCGAACCGGTGATCTGCTTCATGTAGGGGTGGGCGATGGCCGGGAACAGCACCATGGTCACACCGACCACCAGGCTGCCCACCGCGATCAGCGGGATGCCGCTCATGCCGCCGGCGGAGAGGATGGCGGCCACCATCATGGACATGAACAGGGTGTGATGGCCGGTCAGGAAGATGAACTTCCAAGGGGTGAGACGGGCGATCAGGATGTTCACCAGCATGGCGAAGAACATGATCATCGCCATCTCCTTGCCGAACGACTGCTGGGCGATGGAGACGATGGCCTCGTTGTTGGGGACCACCCCCTTGATGCCGAAGGCGTGCTGGAAGATGGTGGCGAAGTCACCGAGGGAGTTCACCACCAGGGTGGCGCCGGCCCCCAGGATGACGAAGCCCATGATGGTCTTGACCGTGCCCTTGATGCACTCGGTCACGGGTTTCTTCTGGGCAATCAAGCCGATAAGGGCGATCAGGCCGACCAGCACGGCCGGCTCCGACAGCACGTCAAACATCAGAAAATTGAAAAATTCCATGGTCAGCTCCAATCAATGGAAGAAGCGGCCCCCGGGCCGCAGAGTCACGAACTCAGAGTGCGCCTAGCTCACGCAGGGCGGCGGAGAGCCGCTCCTTCATGGCGGCCTTGTCGACCATGTTGTCCAGCGACACCAGCCGGCCGTTGACCCCCATGCTGGTGAGCTGTTCGGCGATGTCGCGGGTGGCGACGAAGATTTCGGCGGTTTCGCTACCGGCGGAGGCCAGATCCCGGTGATCCACCTCGGCAGCCACATTCAGCTCCTTCAGGATGCTCTTGATGCTCATCTCCATCATCAGGCTGGTGCCCAGGCCGTGTCCGCATACAACCAGAATTTTCATTGTCTCTTCCTCTGTCAGGGCGCAGGGCGCCGCTCAATAGCGCGCCAGGATGCGCAAAATGTCGTCTTTGGTGTCGGCCGCTATGATGGCCGCCACGTCCTCTTCATTCATGAACAGCTCGGCCAGCTGGGCTATGGTCTCCACGTGGGAGTTGCTGTCGCTGGCGGCCAGGGTGACCAGCAGCTGGACCGGGTCGTTGCCCTCCGAATCGAAATTGACCCCCTCTTTCAGCACGGTCAGCCCCAGCCCCAGCCGGTTGACCCCGTCTTCCGGGCGGGCATGGGGCATGGCGAGGCCCGGGCCCAGCACATAGTAGGGGCCGAGCTCTTCGTGGGAGCGGTACAGCGCCGCCACATAGGAGGGCTCAATGGTGCCGTTGGCCAGCAGGGGGGCGGTGGCGAGTTCGATGGCATGGCGCCAGTCGCGGGCCCCCGCTTCGATGGAGATGACCTCTTCGGTCAACAGTTGAGTCAGCATGGTCGTGATCCGGCTGGATAAGATGGGGCCAATCTAGCGATCTTGCCTCCCGATAACTGTGAGCAGGATCTCGAAAGTTAGCGCTACCAGATAGCGCTAACATTGAACTGTGATAGCGCTATCATTTATGCCAACAAAGGGATTCGTATTGCCCCCTCACTAGGTCAAAGGAGGTAAAATAGGGCTTGAGCAAATAGTCAGTGCCGCACTTTTGTCTTAAAGTGAGCACCCGTATGCCGAGGAAGGGAAAGGATGTCTGAAGTCAAAAAACGCCGTAGCACGGGTCGGGTGACCCTCAACGAGGTTGCCAGGCTGGCCGGAGTGGGGGCCATGACGGTCTCCCGCGCCCTGCGCACCCCCGAGCTGGTGTCAGACAAGATGCGCGAGCGCATCGAGGCTGCGGTGGATGAACTTGGCTATATCCCGAATCGGGCGGCGGGGGCACTCGCCTCCGCCACATCCCAGACCATAGTGGTGATAGTCCCAAGTCTGGCGGAGCGCGGCTGTGGCGACATGATCGCCGGTCTGCAGCAGACCCTGCTGGCCGAGGGTTACCAGATCATGCTGGGGGATGCCCAGCACCTGAAGCAGCAGGAGGAGAGCCTGCTCGGCAACTTCCTGCAACACAACCCGGCCGCCGTGGTGCTGTTTGGCGGCGACCCCGGTGAGACGGTGCGCGCCCGGCTGGTGGCAGCCCGCCTGCCAGTGGTGGAGGTGGGGGCCATGGCGCGCCAGCCCATCGACATGAACGTCGGGGTCTCCAACTTCGATGCGGGTTATCAGCTGACGCGCCACCTCATCGAGCGCGGCTATCGCAATATCGGCTTTCTGTGTGCCCGCCAGGAGCAGTGGATGCTGCAGCAGCGCATGCAGGGCTGGCAGAAGGCCCTGCTGGATAACTACCTCTCCCCCGATGCCATCATCAACACCTCGGAGCGACCGAGTTTCAGCACGGGCGCCGCCATGCTGGGAGAGTTCCTGCTGCGCTGGCCCGAGCTGGATGCCCTGGTCTGCGTCAACGACGAGCTGGCGGCCGGGGTGCTATTTGAATGTCAGCGCCGCCACTTGAGCGTGCCGGGCAAGCTCGCCATCGCCGGTTTCGACGATCTGGACGTGGCGCGGGCCTGCTACCCGGCGCTCACCTCGGTCCGGATCCCCTATCACCAGATGGGTCAGGAGGCGGCAGATCTGATCCTGCGCCAGCTGGCCGGGGAGGCGGTCGTCGGCACGGCCATGGCCCTGGATTTTCAACTGCAAAAGCGTCAAAGCACCTGATTAATGACTACAAAATAGCGAGAGGCAAGCATGTTCAAGGCTCTGTTACTGGAAAACCAAGATGGCAAGACGGTCCCGACCCTGACTCAGCTGACAGAGAGCCAGCTGCCGGAAGGAGAGGTGCGGGTCGCGGTGAGTTATAGCTCCATCAACTACAAGGATGGGCTGGCCATCACCGGCAAGGGCAAGATAGTGCGCCAGTGGCCGCTGGTCCCCGGCATCGACTTCGCCGGTACCGTGCTGGAATCCGCCGATGCGCGCTATCAGGCCGGTGACAAGGTGGTGCTGACCGGTTGGGGTGTGGGTGAAGGGCACTGGGGCGGCATGGCCGAGCAGGCTCGCGTCAAGGCGGACTGGCTGGTGCCGCTACCAACCGGGCTGGATGAGCGTCAGGCCATGTGCATCGGCACCGCTGGCCTCACCGCCATGCTCTGTGTGCTGGCGCTGGAAGAGGCGGGCATCACCCCCGACAGTGGCGAGGTGCTGGTGACCGGCGCCGCCGGTGGGGTGGGCACCACAGCCGTCGCCCTGTTGGCCGCGCTAGGCTATCGCATCGCGGCCCTGACCGGTCGCCCGCAGGAGCAGGGCGAGATGCTGACCGCCTTGGGGGCGAGTCGGATAGTGCCGCGCAGCGAGCTGCTGGAGCCCGCCAAGCCGCTGGAGAAACAACTGTGGGCCGGTGCCATCGACACCGTCGGCAGCCAGGTGCTGGCCAAGCTGCTGGCCCAGATGAACTACGGCGGCGCCGTGGCGGCGTGCGGGCTGGCGGGTGGCTTCGATTTGCCCACCAGCGTCATGCCCTTCATCCTGCGCAACGTGCGCCTTCAGGGGGTGGATTCTGTGATGTGTCCGCTGGCCCGCCGCCAGCAGGCTTGGGCGCGGCTGGCCCGCGACCTGCCCGTCAGCTTCTTCGCCCAGGCGGTGGCCGAGATAGGGCTGGAGCAGGTGGTGGCCACCGCTGAGGCCATTACCCAGGGTCAGGTGGCTGGCCGCACCCTGGTCAAACTCTGAGCAGGCATACTGGCGAGCCCCATTTTTCTGGATAGACTTTGAAGGCCGGTGCACTATCCAAGGAGAATGAGCATGGGTGAGCAGACGCCGGATTACGAGCTCGACGATGATTGGGAGCCGGAATCCTGGGAAGACGAGCTGGAGGAGCTGGATGACGAGAGTTGGCAGGACTTTGACTCTCTCGACGATCAGTAAACCACGGTGAAACGCACGGGCGGGCCTCAGGGCCCGCCCGATTTTTTGCCTGTTCATCGGCCCCGGGAAGGGACTTGGTGGGGGCGGTTGGGCTGGCTAGAATGAACTGCTCAAATGACGCTCAAGGATGATAAGGTGAGTCGTCATTGTGGTGGGCTGACCCGCTCTGCTCACCTGCTCAGGATGCTCATGAACCGCTCAAGGATGAATATGCGACTACTCGTCATCACTGTGTGCGCCACCCTGCTCGGTGGCTGTGTCTCCAACTCGGACGATCCCTGCGAGAAGGTGTGGAGCGATGTGGGGGAGGCCGACGGCAAGCTGGGTTTTGCCGCCGATCGGGTTGAATTCCATCAGACCCAGTGCGGGGACAAGGTGGATGTGGCCATGTGGCAGCAGGGTCGTCAGAAGGGCTTGGCCTGGTACTGCCGCCCCGAGCACCTCTATCTGGCCGGCCGCTCCGGCGAGGAGTACCGCGGTGTCTGCCCCAATGACGTACAGGCTCGGCGTCTGTTCGAGCAGGGTCGCCAGGGCTGGACCGATCAATAAGGGTTAGCACCTTCTCCTGCCTGAATCAGCCATGAGGCTTGCCGGGCTGGGCGATTCGACAGCGAGGCCCTAGTCGTCCTTTTCCTTCAAGCGCAGCGGCTGACACAGGTACTGCTTGTCGTTGGCGCTGCGGGCGCATTTGCCGCACACGAACTTGGGCTTTTTCACTATCTTGCGCAGCGCCTTGAGCTCGAAGGGGATCTCGTGACGGCGCCATTCACACAGGGTCTTGTGGCCCATGACGGTCATCTCCTCGACGGCGAATGGGATAGATGGGCTGAGATCAGGATTGCTACTGCACTACTGATATAGGTACTTGGTGAAGATGAGCTCACGGACCGCCTTCTTGCCGGTCTCTTTCACCAGCAACTCGTTGACCCGGTTTTCGCACTCCTTACGCAGCTCCTCACGGCTCGCCAGGGACTTGATCTGCTCCCCTGTCTTGCTGCCAATCAATCGGATGATGGCGTCGCGGATCAGGGGATCATGCTGCTCCAGCAGCTTGAGGTCGGCCCCGTTCTCGGCCATCAGCTCCACCGTCACCCGCACGTAGCCCAGGGTTTTGCCATCCCCCAGGTAGTTGGTGATGATGTCCGGATCCAGCGCATGATAGGCAAAGCCCGGCTTGGCGGCCGCAGCCGGATCGGCGGCAGGCTCCGCGGAGGCCTGGGCGTTCAAGGCGGTGACACTCAGTAATAACATCAGCAGGACATTGACGATCTTCATCTGGATGGCTCGGCGGCGATAGATGCCCCATTTTTGATGTTGGCCTCTGGGCCGTCAAGCCCGGATGTGGCCGTCAGCCGCTCCCGCACCTATCGGGTGACCGGGATCGAGGTGGGAAGCGCCCTTCGATGCCGATAAACGACGTCGTCGGTGCTGCGCTTTTCCCCTTGAACCGTCTCTGGCAACAGTTCGTGAACAAGTTCTTACTATTCTCCATTGATTTACGGATAATAAACCGGATTTTAACCTGACAACGGAAATCTCCGGATGGTGAAGTTGTGAAGTCCGAGTTGACTGTTCCCCTCATCCAGCTTGCCCCCTGGCAGGCACCCGAACAATGCGAGCCCCCCGAGGCCCTGCGCCCCTGGTTGCTGGAGGCCGACTCCATGACCCGGCGGCTGCGTCGTTACAATCGCCAGCTCTCGGTGCAACTGCTTGGCAATCGAAGCGTGCCGCTCGCGGCCGATGAGCAGGCGCTGGTGGCGGCCGACTGTCCTCAGGGGTTGTGCCGCGAAGTGATACTGCATGGCGATGGCGGACCCGCCATCCTGGGCTGGACCCTGTTTGCCGAGGCGGCATTGCAGGGCGGCGGTTTACATGATCTGGGTGAACAGCCTTTGGGTGAACGTATCTTCGGTCAGGAGCCTGCAAAGCGAGATCATCTGCTGCTGGCAAGCTTCGAGATCGCGGCCAACCCCTGGTGTCCGGCCGCCATCGTCTGGGGGCGCCGTTCCCGTCTCTATCTGGGGCAGTGGCCCTTGCTGGTCCACGAACTCTTCCTGCCCTCGCTATCGTCCAGCCTGTTGTCATCGAATAAGGAGCCGGAGTGAAATTGTTAACCAAGGAGCGGGGACTGGCCTACGTGCAGTTGGCCCGCATCGACAAGCCCATCGGCACCCTGTTGCTGCTGTGGCCGACCCTGTGGGCACTCTGGCTGGCGGCCGGCGGCGTGCCGAGCCTCTGGACCCTGTTGGTGTTCGTGGTGGGCGTCTTCCTGATGCGCTCCGCCGGCTGCGTCATCAATGACTATGCGGATCGCAACTTCGATGGTCATGTGAAGCGCACCGCCGGCCGTCCCCTGCCCATGGGCAAGGTCGAACCGCGCGAGGTACTCATGCTGTTCGCGGTGCTGGCGCTGATCTCGTTCGGGCTGGTGCTGACCATGAACCCGCTCACCATAGGCCTGTCGTTCGCCGGTCTGCTGCTGGCGGTCTGCTACCCCTTCATGAAGCGTTTCATCTCGATCCCGCAGCTGGTGCTGGGCATGGCCTTCTCCTGGTCCATTCCCATGGCCTATGCGGCCGAGGCGAACGCCCTGCCCGCCGTGGCCTGGCTGCTGTTCCTCGCCAACCTGTTGTGGACCATCGCCTACGACACCCAGTACGCCATGGTGGACAGGGACGACGACCTCAAGCTCGGCCTGAAATCGAGTGCCATCCTGTTTGGCCGCCACGACAAGCGGATCATCGGCGTGCTGCAACTGGCGACCCTGCTGATCTTGCTGCTGGTGGGCCAGCTGATGGCGCTTGGCTCGAGTTACTACTGGGGCCTGCTGGGGGCGGCGGCGCTGTTCGTCTACCAGCAGCGGCTCATTCGCGAGCGCGAGCGGGAGGCCTGCTTCAAGGCCTTCCTCAACAACAACTACGTAGGCGCCCTGGTGCTGCTCGGAGTGGTTATCCACTACCTCTAGCAATCAGCTCAACAAAAAAGCCCTTGTTAACAAGGGCTTTTTTAATCGACTCAGCAACAGAGCGGGATCACTCGATGTTCTGGATCTGCTCGCGCATCTGTTCGATGAGGACCTTCAGCTCGACGGCGGACTGAGTCACTTCGGCGTTGATGGACTTGGAGCCGAGCGTGTTCGACTCGCGGTTGAACTCCTGCATCATGAAGTCGAGACGGCGGCCGCAGGCGCCCCCTTTCTTCATGATCTTGATGGTCTCGCTGATGTGCATCTCGAGGCGATCCAGCTCTTCGGCCACGTCGATCTTCTGGGCCAGCAGTACGATCTCCTGCTCGATGCGGGCCGGATCCAGCTCCACCTTGGCTTCGGCCAGGCGGTCGGTGAGCTTCTGGCGCTGGTTCTCGATGATCTGCGGCAGGTGAGCACGCACCTTGGTCGCCTCGACCTGAATGCCGTCCAGGCGTTGCTCGATCAGCGCCTTGAGGTTGGCCCCTTCGCTGGCGCGGGAGGCGAGGAAGTCATCCATGGTCAGATCGAAACCGCTCATCAGTTCGGTGGCGACCGCATCCATGTCCTGCTCGGCGGCAGCCATGACACCGGGCCAGCGCAGCACATCCACCGGGTTGAGTTGGCCCTGACCGGCCTCCTTCATCACCCAGCTGGCGCTCTCGATGATGAGCTTGGCCAGCTCTTCATTGATGTGCAGCTGGCTGGCTGCAGCCTGAGCGGCCTCGAAACGCAGGTTGCACTCCACCTTGCCGCGCTGCAGCTTGGCACGGAAACGCTCACGCAGGACCGGCTCCAGGCTGCGCAGCTGCTCCGGTAGCCGGATGTAGGTTTCCAGATAGCGCTGGTTGACCGAACGAATTTCCCAAACGGCTGTGCCCCAGTCGCCCTTGAGTTCCTTGCGGGCGTAGGCGGTCATGCTGTGAATCATTGATTGTTCCGGGCTTGATGAAGTGTGGGGCCAGTATACCCAGCCAGGCTGCCCCCGTCAGCCAACGGCGTGGTTTTAGCGGCTGATATTTGGGCTGGGATCACTTATACTCCTGCGCCAATTCAGCCAGCCCAGAGGTCAGTTCCATGTCCCGTCCCAGCGATCGCAGTGCCGCGCAAGTGCGCCCGGTTACCATCACCCGCCACTTCACCAAGCATGCGGAAGGATCTGTGCTGGTGGAATTCGGCAACACCCGGGTGCTGTGCACCGCCAGCGTCGACACCAGCGTGCCGCGCTTCCTGAAGGGCAAGGGGCAGGGCTGGGTCACCGCCGAGTACGGCATGCTGCCGCGCTCCACCCATTCCCGCATGAACCGCGAAGCCGCCGCCGGCAAGCAGAGCGGCCGCACCCTGGAGATCTCCCGCCTGATCGCCCGCTCCCTGCGCGCCGCCGTGGATCTGACCGCCCTGGGCGAGCACTCCATCACTGTGGATTGCGACGTGCTGCAGGCCGACGGTGGCACCCGCACCGCCGCCATTACCGGTGCCTGCGTGGCCCTGGTGGATGCACTGAACTGGATGGTGGAGAAGGGCATGCTCAAGCAGAGCCCGCTCAAGCAGATGATCGCCGCCGTCTCCGTCGGCATGTTCCAGGGAGAAGCCATCTGCGATCTGGAGTATGTCGAAGACTCAGCCGCCGAGACCGACATGAACGTGGTGATGACCGAAGACGGTCGCATCATAGAGGTGCAGGGCACCGCCGAGGCAGAGCCTTTCACCCACGAGGAGCTGCTGGCCATGCTGGCGCTCGCCAAGGGCGGCATCGCCGACATCATAGCGCTGCAGAAGCAGTCGCTCTCCTGATTTTAAAAACGCGGCATTGACCGCGTTTTTTTATACCCTTTTTTACCCCACACCAAGATGAGACAAGCAAGGAGCCAGAATGAAAGCCTACCAGCGTCAATTTATCGAGTTCGCCCTGGAGAAACAGGTCCTCAAATTCGGTGAGTTCACCCTGAAGTCCGGCCGCAAGAGCCCCTACTTCTTCAACGCCGGCCTGTTCAACAGCGGTCGCGATCTGGCCCGCCTTGGCCGCTTCTATGCCGCCGCCCTGATGGATGCAGGCATCGCATTTGACGTGCTGTTTGGCCCGGCCTACAAGGGCATTCCCATCGCCTCCGCCACCGCGGTGCAACTGGTGGAGCAGCATGACGTGGACGTGCCCTGGTGCTTCAACCGCAAGGAAGCCAAGGATCACGGTGAGGGCGGCAACCTGGTGGGCAGCCCGCTCAAGGGGCGCATCATGCTGGTGGACGACGTCATCACCGCCGGTACCGCCATCCGCGAGTCCATGGACCTGATCCAGGCCAACGGCGCCTCCCTGGCCGGGGTGCTGATCGCCCTGGATCGCCAGGAGAAGGGCAAGGGCGAGCTCTCCGCCATTCAGGAGGTGGAGCGCGACTATGGTGCCCACATCATCGCCATCATCCAGATGGCAGATCTCATCGCATATTTGGAAGAAAAGCAGGAAGAGCAGCAGGCAGAGCGGCCCGAACTGGCGGAACAGCTGGCAGCCATGCAGGCCTACCGCGCCCAGTACGGGATCTGACGACGTAGAGCCTCGCTCTCGGTTCAGCTCAAACAGAGATCGGCATAGGGCCGACAGGAACGAACAAACGGCGCCAACAGGCGCCGTCTTTTATTTGCACAAAAAAGTGAAGAGAGGTGCTTGAGCTTACCCTTACAGTAAAGGTTAATGTTTGTGGGTCAACTTTGAGGAGCATCGTCATGACCATGCACATTCAACTTCCCATCAGCGGCATGAGCTGCGCCAACTGCGCCAGCCGGATCACCACCGCCCTCAACAAACTCGACGGGGTCGAAGCCACCGTCAACTTCGCGCTGGAGCAGGCGGCCATCGAGCTGAGCCAGGATACCCAGCTGCCGGTTGTGCTGGAGAGCATCAAATCCCAGGGTTACGACTACGGCGAAGAGACGCTGTTGTTTCAAATTACTGGCATGACCTGCGCCGGTTGTTCGGCTCGGCTAAACAAGATGCTGAGCGCATTGCCGGGTGTCATCTCGGCAGACGTGAACTTCTCCCTCGAGCAGGCCCGCATCACTCAGGTGCCCGGCGTGCAGAGCCCGGCCTCCCTGCGCGAACAGATTGAAGCGCTCGGCTTCGGCGCCCAGTTGGCGCAGGGCAGTGCCAGCGCCCGTCGTCAGCAACTGCTTGCCCGGGAAGAACAAGAATCCGCCGCCGCTCACAAGGCGCTGGTTCAGGTCAGCATCTCGGCCCTGCTGACCCTGCCGCTGCTGGTAGGAATGCTGGCCATGGCGGGGCTGCTGCCCTGGCATCTGCCCGCCTGGCTGGAGCTGGTGCTCGCCACCCCGGTGCAGTTCTGGATCGGGGCCCGCTTCTATCGTGGCGCCTGGCTTGCCATCAAGAACCGCTCCGCCAATATGGATGTGCTGGTCGCCACCGGCACCAGTGCCGCCTACTTCTACAGCCTCTACCTGTTGGCGACTCTGGGGATGGCTGCCAGCGGCAAGCTCTACTTCGAGGCGAGCGCCATCATCATCACCCTGATTTCACTCGGTAAACTGCTGGAGGCGCGAGCCAGACGCAGCACCCAGTCCGCCATTCGCGAGCTGATGGCACTGCGCCCCGAGAGCGCCACCGTCTGGCGCGGGGGAGAGTGGCAGAGCCTCTCCGTCGACGAGGTACTGCGCGGCGACAGGCTGCGGGTGCTGGTCGGTGAGCGGGTGCCGGTGGATGGCAAGATAGTGAGCGGCGAGAGCGAACTGGATGAGTCCATCCTCACCGGCGAGAGCCTACCGGTGCTGCGCACCCCGGGTGACAACGTGCTGGGAGGCGCCATCAACCGCTCCGGCGTGCTGGAGATCGAAGCCACGACCGTGGGGGAGGATTCCAGCCTCAGCAAGATCATCGCCCTGGTGGAGAATGCCCAGATGGGCAAGGCCCCGCTGCAACAGCTGGTGGACAAGGTTTCCGCCGTGTTCGTACCTGTGGTCATGGTCATCGCCCTGTTTACCCTGCTGGTGTGGTACGCCATCACCAACGACTTCGGTCAGGCCCTGCTGGCGGCGGTGGCCGTGCTGGTCATCGCCTGCCCCTGTGCCCTCGGACTGGCCACGCCGGCCGCCATCGTCACCGGCACCGGGGTGGCGGCCCGTCACGGCATCCTGATCAAGGACGTGGATACCCTGCAGAAGGCCCACGGCATCAAGGCGCTGATCTTCGACAAGACAGGCACCCTCACCCAGGGCCGTCCCGTGCTGGCGAGCTGGAGCGGCAGCGAGGAGCAGCTGCGTCTGGCCGCGGCCCTGCAACAGGCGAGCGAACACCCGCTGGCACTGGCGATGCGCGAGGCCGTGCAAGGTGCCAGCCTGCCGCAACCGGATGAGGTGGAGGTGCGCGTCGGCGCCGGTATCCTCGGCAAGGTCGCGGGTCACAGCGTCGCCATCGGCAACCCCTCCCTGCTGGCCGCACTCGGCATCCCCCTGCCGGCGCAGGCCGAGCCGGATAGCGACTCGGGCAACGACGGGGCGACCCGGGTCTGGGTGGCCATCGACGGCGCCGCGGTCGGCATCGCCGCCCTGGCCGATACCCTGAGGCCAGAGAGCCCGGCGGCCATCGCCACCCTGCGTCAGCGCGGCATCGCCAGCTGGCTGGTGAGCGGCGATGCGCCGGCGCCGGTCGCTCATATTGCCGCCAAGCTGGGGCTGGATGGGGCCTTCGATTCCGTGCTGCCTGCCGGCAAGGTAGAGAAGGTCGAGGCGCTGCGCAATCAGGTCGACGGCCTGGTGGCCATGGTCGGGGATGGGGTGAACGACGCACCGGCCCTGGCAGCGGCGGACGTGGGGATCGCCATGGGCTCGGGTTCGGACGTGGCGATGGAAACCGCTTCCATCACGCTCATGCGCTCGGATCCGCGGCTGGTGGCCGATGCCATCGACATCTCGGCGGCGACCTGGCGTACCATACAGCAGAACCTGTTCTGGGCCTTCGTGTTCAACATCATCGGCATTCCGCTGGCGGCGCTGGGCTACCTCAGCCCCGAGCTGGCCGGGGCGGCCATGGCCCTGAGCAGCATTACTGTGCTCAGCAACTCTTTGTTATTGAAACGCTGGCAGCCCAAGGCGGCTTCCCATGTCAGCACTCATTCGCACGTTTAAGGAGGCACGCATGAATATCAGCAAGGTTGCCAAGGCGACGGGATTGACCGCCAAGACCATCCGCTACTACGAGAGCATCGGCCTCATCTCGGCACCGGTGCGCAGCGACAACGGCTACCGCAGCTACAGCGACGGGGCCCTGCGGGAGCTGCGTTTCGTCAAGCGGGCGCGGGAGACGGGTTTCAACCTGGAGGAGTGCCAGGAGTTGCTGGCGCTCTACAGGGATGAGCACAGGACCAGCGCCCAGGTCAAAAAGCTGGCCCAGGAGAAGATAGTGGATCTGCGCACCCGCATCGCCGGTCTGCAGGCCATGCTGGCCTCCCTCGAGGAGGTGGTCGGCTGCTGCCACGGGGATGCGAGCCCTGAGTGCCCGATCCTGGATGAATTGGAGCGGGGCTGAGCGAGCGCTCCGCGTGCTCCCTATGTTCAACGAGCGGGGATGGGGTTAGGCATGAACGTCAGATGCTCGACGAGTTGGAGGGGGCCGAGAAATCAGCCTCTCTGCCATCGGGCTGAGTAGCAGCTTAATAGTGGGGGATTGATTGTTGGCCCGGAAGATGGAGTGCTAAACTGGTCGGCTATTGTACAGGGAGTATGCAGTTGACCCAGAGTGTGACACGCCAGGTGCAGCAGGCCATCATGGTCCAGCTCTATACCCATTCCTCGTTCAGCCTGCCTTGTCTGGCACTGCTGGCGATTGGCTGGAGCCTGCTGTTCCATGATTACCTGCCGGCCTCCGAGGCGCTGGGCTGGCTGGGGCTGGTCTGCCTGCTGCTGCTGGGTCGCTGGTGGCACCTGCGCTGGCGCCAACCCAGGCTGATGCAGCTGCCGCTGCCGGTACTGGAGCGGGAACTCTTCATCGTCGTGACCATCACCTCCATCGTCTGGGCGCTGGGGGTGTTGCTCTATATGGACAAGCTGCCCGACACCTACCGCGCCGCCATGATGATGCTCTCCAGCCTGATCCTCACCGGCAGCGCCATCATGCTGTTTGGCAGCCGTCGCACCCTCTATGGGGCCGTGTTGCCGCTCGGGTTCGCCATGCTGTTCGAGCTCAGCGGTGGCAACGAGCAGGAGCGCATCGTCTCCTGCATGTTGGCAGGCTATCTGTTTGTGTTTCTGCCGACCCTGCTGCGTCGTCTGCGCCGGGATCAGATCGCCTCCCTCTACCATCGTTTCTCCAATGCGGATCTGGTGGCCGAGCTCAAGGCGGTGTCCGAACACCTCAAGCTCACCTCCCGTCTCGACGGGCTGACCGGCATTGCCAACCGGGCGCACCTGGATGACAGCCTGGCCCGGGCCTGGCGCCGTTGTCACCGAGCCAGGGCGCCCCTCTCCCTGATCCTGATGGATGTGGATTACTTCAAGCAATTCAACGATCACTATGGTCATCAGCTGGGGGACGAGTGCCTGCAGCAGGTGGCTGGTCTGCTGGCGGAGGTGTTGCGGCGAGAGGACGATCTGGCGGCTCGCTATGGCGGGGAGGAGTTTGCCCTGCTGCTGCCCTGCACCAGCTTGCAGGGAGCGCTCCAGGTCGCGGATCAGGTGCGCACTGCCCTGCGAACCCTGGACATCCCGCACCAGAAATCCCTGGTGTCCGGCCGGGTCAGCTGCAGCTTCGGGGTGGCGACCCTGGTGCCGGATCAGAGTCTCTCCATTGCGGAGCTTATCCAAAAAGCGGATGCGGCCCTCTATCATGCCAAGCATAATGGGCGGGATCGTATCGAAGTAGCCTTGATGGGTAAGGTTGCCTGAGTTTCACATGACAGATTAAAGAGGTTGTCTATGCAATGTCATCGTATCGAAGAGCTGCTTGAGCTGTTGCAGCCCGCCTGGATCAAGGAGCAGGATCTCAGCCTGGTGCAATTCATCGCCAAACTGGCGGCAGAGGCCGGCTACGAGGGTGCCTTGTCCGAGCTGACCGACGACATGCTGATCTACCACCTCAAGATGCGCGAGTCCGGCAAGCAGGAGATGATCCCGGGGCTTGCCAAGGATCATGTGCCCGACTTCAAGGAAGCCCTGCTCAAGGCCCGCGGTATCAAGTAAAGCTTGCTCCAGCTGGAGGCTTTTAGGTTTTCAAAGGAATCTCTAAAAAAGGCCCATAGTCAACTGACAATGGGCCTTTTTTGTTGCCTGAAATTGCGACGGCACTCGAACTATAGATACATTTAACCCACACAATTAGCAGGTTGTTTAAGATATAATCTGCTTCATAACAATATGAGTGGAGCAATGTGTTGCAATGGCCGACCAGGACAAGATCGATATCAAGGATGTCACCGGCGATGTCACCGGGACCATCAACCCTCACACCTTCAAAGCCAGCGATGACAGGTTCAACCCCGGCAACCGCATCTATGTGAGATCCCAGACCGGCTACTGGCAGCGCGTGCGCAAAGCCATGGGCTGGTTCTTCGTCGCTCTCTTCGTCGCCCTGCCCTGGTTGCGCTACGATGGTCGCCAGGCCGTGTTGTTCGATCTCGAGCACCAGCAGTTCCACATCTTCGGTGCCACCATCTGGCCGCAGGATCTGACCCTGCTGGCCTGGATCTTCATGATCGCCGCCTTCGCCCTCTTCTTCGTAACCACCTTCCTCGGCCGGGTCTGGTGTGGCTACCTCTGCCCGCAGACGGTGTGGACCTTCATGTTCATCTGGTTCGAGGAGAAGCTGGAAGGTTCGGCCAACAAGCGCCGCAAGCTGGATGCCGCCCCCTGGAGTAGCGAGAAGCTGGCGCGCAAGGGGGCCAAACATCTCGCCTGGCTATTGTTATCGCTCGGTACCGGCCTCACCTTCGTCGCCTACTTCCAGGATGTGTACCAGCTGGTGCCCGAGTTCTTCACCCTAGGGGCGGGGGGCTGGGTCATCTTCTGGGTGCTGTTCTTCGCCGCCTGTACTTACGGCAACGCCGGCTGGATGCGGGCCATCATGTGCATCCACATGTGCCCCTATGCCCGCTTCCAGTCCGCCATGTTCGACAAGGACACCTATATCGTCGGCTATGACGCCAAGCGTGGCGAGGCGCGTGGCCCACGCGCCCGCAAGGCGGATCCCAAGGCGCTAGGGCTGGGGGACTGCATCGACTGCGATCTCTGCGTTCAGGTCTGCCCGACCGGCATCGACATCCGCGACGGCCTGCAGTACGAGTGCATCAACTGCGGCGCCTGCGTCGACGCCTGCGACCAGACCATGGACAGGATGGGCTATCCCAAGGGGCTCATCAGCTATACCACAGAGCACAAGCTGGCCCACAACAGCACCCATGTGGCGCGGCCCAAGCTGCTCGGCTACGGCCTGGTGATGGTGATCATGCTGGGGGTGTTCGTCTACAACGCCATGTCCATCATGCCCATGGGGCTCGATATCCTGCGGGATCGCAACCAGCTGTTCCGGGAGAACAGCGAGGGGCTCATCGAGAACACCTATACCCTCAAGATCCTCAACAAGACTCTGCAACCCCAGCGTTATCAACTGGATGTGGAGGGCTTGCCGGAGCACGAATGGTTCGGCCCGCGGGAGGTAACCCTGAAGGCGGGCGAGATCTACACCCTGCCGGTGAGCCTGGCGGTGGATCCCTTCAACCTGAAGCGGCCGACCCTGGACATCCAGTTCGTGCTCAAACGGGAGGGGGCCGCAGAGGATGACAGCAAGGGTACCCTGCGCCAGGCCAGCAAGTTTATCAGCAGGTTATGATGCACAACCCCCTATGGGGGGAGTGGTGATAGTATGGGGCGCAACAGCGCCCCTTTTTCATGGTGGATGACATGCGTTTCAACTATTCCGACCTCAATCCCGACCTCATCATGGATGCGATCGATCTCAGCGGCCTGCGCATCGATTCCGGCCTCATCGAACTCAACAGCTACGAGAACCGGGTCTACCAGTTTCAGGACGAGGATAAGCGCCGCTATGTGGTGAAGTTCTATCGCCCCGGCCGCTGGGATCGGGCCCAAATCCTGGAGGAGCATTCGTTCGCCGCCCGCCTCAACGAGGGGGAGATCCCGGTGGCGGCGCCGCTCAGCTTCGCCGGCGAGACCCTGCTGGAGCATCAGGGCTACCCCTTCGCCATCTGGCAGAGCGTCGGTGGCCGCCAGTTCGAGGTGGATAACCTGGATCAGCTGGAGTGGGTGGGGCGCTACCTCGGCCGCATTCATCAGGTCGGCGCCAGCCGCCCCTTCCATCACAGGGTCCGGCTGGACGTAGAGAGCATGCTGCACGAGCCACGTCAGCTGCTGGCCGCCGGTGAATGGGTACCAAGCGGCCTGGCCAAGCAGTTCTTCGGGGTGCTGGACGAGCTGATCCGCCACGTGTGCGACGCCATGACCCTGGACGTGGCCCAGATCTCCCTGCACGGGGACTGTCACCCGGGCAACATACTGTGGCGCGACGGCCCCATGTTCGTGGATCTCGATGACTGCCGCACCGGCCCCGCCGTCCAGGACTTGTGGATGCTGCTGTCCGGGGATCGCAACGAGCAACAGATCCAGCTCGATACCCTGCTGGCGGGTTACGAGGAGTTCATGGAGTTCGATCCGCGGGAATTGGCCTTGATCGAGCCGCTGCGGGCCATGCGCATCGTCCACTACATGGCCTGGCTGGCCCGGCGCTGGGAGGATCCTGCCTTCCCCCGCCACTTCCCCTGGTTCAACACCGACCACTACTGGCGTCAGCAGATAGCGACCCTGCACGATCAGCTGGAGGCCTTGAAGGCCCCGCCACTGAGCCTGATGCCGGACTGGTGAGGCCGTGCATGACGCTGTGCGCCCCATGTGTGGATGCTCAGCTGGAGGTATTGAAGGCCCCGCCACTGAGCCTGATGCCGGACTGGTGACGCTGCGCTACCCATTTGTGGATGCTCGGCTGGAGGTATTGAGGGCCCCGCCGCTGAGCCTGATGCCGGATTGGTGAGGCTGTCAATGATGGGTAGGGCGTCCCGCCGGTCCTGCCTTTGTCATTGACGTTGGCGGGGGGACACAATAGGCTTGGACTGCTTCGGTTCGCCGGGCGTGCCTCACAGTGATCCCTTAACAGGAAACGTCATGAAAAAAGTACTATTTTTCCTCGCTGCCATGCTGATGATCCCCATGGTTCACGCCGCCCCGGAATTCAAGGAAGGCGTCAACTATGACGTGGTCACCCAGACCGGCAGTGCCCAACCGGAAGTGTTGGAGTTCTTCTCCTACTTCTGCCCGCACTGCGCCAAGTTCGAGCCGATCGCCGAAGATCTGGCGAAGAACCTGCCGGAAGGCGTACCCATGAAGAAGAGCCCTGTGGCCTTCCTGGGTCGCGAGATGGGCCCCGAGATGCAGCGCGCCTATGCGGTCGCCAACCTGCTGAACGTGGAAGGCAAGTTGACCCCGGCCATCTTCGACAAGATCCATACCCAGCGCCAGGTTCCGCAGAGCCGTGCTGACGTGAAGCAGATCTTCGTGGACAACGGCGTGCCGGCCGAAGAGTTCGACGGTGCCGTCGACAGCTTCGCCGTCTCCGGTATGGTCTCCCAGTTCGATCGCAACACCGAGACCTACAACGTGCGCGGTGTGCCGGCCTTCCTGGTCAATGGCAAGTACATGGTGAAGATTGAATCCATCACCTCCCAGGAGCAGTTCAACCAGCTGGTGAAATTCCTGCTGGCCAAGAAAGACTGACCCTGAGCCAGGTCTGTAAAAAAGCCCGCCGGTGCAAACCGGCGGGCTTTTTGTTTGGCGTTGTTTCACCCAGGGCTCAGACCCCGACGTGGAACGCCTGCTTGAGGTTGCGGATGAAGTCCGCATCCCGGCACAGTGTCTTGCCCGGGCTGTCGGAGATCTTGGCGACCGGGCCGCCGTTGCACTCCATCAGCTTGAACACGATGTTCATGGGGGTGACGCCGGGCAGATCGCAGGTGAGCTTGGTGCCGATGCCGAAGCTGGTGTTGATGCGGCCACGGAAGTGACGGAACAGCTCCACTGCCTTGTCCAGATTGAGGCCATCGGAGAACACCAGGGTCTTGTCGGTGGGGTCTATGCCGAGCCGCTGATAGTGGCTGATGGCCTTCTCCCCCCACACCACGGGATCGCCTGAGTCGTGGCGCAGCCCCTGATAGCGGCTGGCCAGCTCGAAGTCGAAGTCCCGCAGGAAGGCATCCATGGTGATGCAATCGGTCAGGGCGATGCCGAGATGGTTGGTGAACTCGTCCAGCCAGCTGGTGAGGGCGGCGCGCTGGCTATGCTCCAGCGGGAAGCCGAGCTGCTGGTGGGCCTGGAACCACTCATGGGCCTGGGTACCCACCGCCGGCAGCCCGTACTTCTGGGCCAGCTGGTAGTTGCTGGTGCCGCGAAACGCCGGCAGGCGCTCCTTGAGGCGACCCACGACGGCATCCTGCACCGCGTGGGAGAAGCGGCGACGGGTGCCAAAGTCGATGAGGTTGAACTCCTTCATCTCTTCCTGGCTCAGGGTCCGCTCCAGTTTGTCTATCTTCTGATCCAGCCGGGTCAGCGCCTGGCCCACCCCGAACTGGGGATAGCGGAAGCGGTTGCGCATCTCGCTGATGATGGCGAGTACCGGTATCTCCCACAGGATAACGTCCTGCCAGGGGCCTTCCACGCGGACGTTGATGCGGCCATCTTGCTCAAATACCCGCAATAATGAGGCGTCCAGCGGCTTGCGGCGCAGGTGATCCAGGTAGTCGGCGGTAAAGAAGGGGCGCTCGGCCAGGAAGTTGAGCTCGGACTTGGTGAGCCGCAAAGAGCCGGCGAGGCGCAATTGCTCCTCGATCTCCCCCATCATGGGCAGCAGATCTTCCTCGTTGCGGCTGTGGAACTCGGCCACTACCTCGGCGTCGGGATAGCGATGGAATACCGCCTGCTGCATGTGCAGCTTGTAGGCATCGGTGTCGAGCAGACTGTTGAGGATGGGAGGCATATCAGACTCCTCGCAGACGGGTGAGCGCGGGGGCACACTCCTGCTGCCTAGGTAGTTTGCAGGTGCCGATGTCGACGAGAGGGGTGAGGATGGGAGACATATCAGGCATCCAGCAGGCGTTGTACATGGGTCAGGGTCTGGGCCAGCTCGGCCCCGGCCTCTGTCATCTGGGTGTGGGCTTGGGCGACTGTCTCGGGGGCGATGCCGCGGCAGGCATCGAGGTGCACTATCACCCGCAGACCGGCGCGGCGCAGCTGCAGCACGCTGGTCTTGACGCAGTAGTCGGTGGCGAGGCCGCCGACCAGCACGGTATCGACACCGCGGGCTTGCAGGAACTCGATGAGCCCGGTGCTGCGCCGCTCGGCGAGATC
>NZ_PGCP01000023.1 GCF_002812985.1 Aeromonas lusitana | reverse complement strand
GGGAGTGGCATTCTACTCAACCGCCTTCTCGAGTCAAGCCTTATTTTCAAAGGCTTTTCGAGGCACCGACCGGCTTGTTTGCGTTGCCGCTTGCCCTGTCGATGGAGGCGCATTATAGGGAGCTGAAACTTTCTGGCAAGCCCTAGATCGCAATAAAACTGCAAAAATCGGCACTTTTTTAGTTATTCATAGCCAACCACAGCTTTTATACAAACTTATCCACAGAAATACCTAATCCAGGGCTAAATTGGCTATGTCTCTATAAGCAGATCAGGGCCCGATATTGATTAGGGGTATCTCGGTACCAGGTAAATGAACGTCACCTCGAGGATAAGGAATACCTATATATGAAGCGGCACGATAAAGACCGAGGCAGTTGAGGCAGTTGAGGCAGTATCAGAATCCCTTAAAAGAAAAGCCGGGACAAGCCCGGCTTTTTCTTTATCACTCAGCAGCTGCTTCAGCAGCGGCCGGGCGGTCTACCAGCTCAATGTAAGCCATAGGGGCGTTGTCGCCTGCACGGAAACCGCATTTCAGAATGCGAGTATAACCGCCGGCGCGCTCCAGGTAGCGCGGGCCCAGTTCATTGAACAGCTTAGCCACGATCGCGTTATCGCGAGTACGGGCAAATGCCAGGCGACGATTAGCAACGCTATCAGTCTTGGCAAGGGTGATCAGCGGTTCAACTACACGACGCAGCTCTTTTGCCTTAGGCAGAGTCGTCTTGATGATCTCATGACGAACCAGGGAGCTGGCCATGTTGCGGAACATAGCCTGACGATGGCTGCTGTTCCGGTTCAGTTGACGACCACTCAAACGATGGCGCATGACCTTATCCTTCTAACTAAATCTGTGAAACCCGTAATCTGGATTACTCGTCAGCGATGCTGGCGGGCGGCCAATTCTCGAGGCGCATGCCAAGAGACAGACCACGGGAGGCCAACACGTCCTTGATCTCAGTCAGGGACTTCTTACCGAGGTTAGGAGTTTTAAGCAACTCGACTTCGGTACGCTGTACCAGATCACCAATATAGTGGATAGCTTCTGCCTTCAGACAGTTCGCAGAACGAACTGTCAGCTCCAAATCATCGACAGGACGCAGCAGAATCGGATCAAACTCGGGTTTCTCTTCTTTCTTCTCGGGCACGCTGACATCGCGCAGATCCACGAAGGCTTCCAGTTGCTCGGCCAGAATAGTGGCAGAACGACGGATGGCTTCTTCTGGATCCAGAGTACCATTGGTCTCCATGTCGATAACCAGCTTGTCCAAGTCGGTACGCTGTTCCACACGTGCTGCCTCAACATTGTAGGCAATACGAACGATGGGGCTGAACGCGGAGTCCAGCAGCAGGCGACCAATAGGACGCTCTTCATCATCGTTGTGAACACGAGCAGAAGCAGGCACATAACCACGACCGCGCTGAACTTTCAGGCGCATGCTGATCTCAGCATTGGCACCAGTCAGGTGGCAGATTACGTGCTCCGGGTTTACGATCTCGACTTCATCACCGTGAGTGATATCACCAGCGGTAACGGGGCCTGTTCCAGACTTGGTCAGGGACAGAGTTACCTCGTCCTTGCCTTCCAGCTTCACAGCGATACCTTTCAGGTTGAGCAGGATTTCAAGAATGTCTTCCTGTACACCTTCTTTGCTGCTGTACTCGTGCAGTACTCCGTCAATTTCGACTTCAGTAACCGCACAACCGGGCATAGATGACAGCAAAATACGACGCAGAGCATTGCCCAGCGTGTGACCAAAGCCACGCTCAAGCGGCTCGAGAGTCACTTTCGCGTGAGTTGGGCTAACTTGCTCGATGTCAACTAGCCGCGGTTTAAGAAAATCTGTTACAGAACCCAGCATTGTGTCCTCTCTTTAGAAGCTAGCTTTACTTGGAGTAAAGCTCGACGATCAGCTGTTCGTTAATGTCGGCAGACAGGTCGGAACGCTCTGGCAGGCGCTTGAAGGCACCTTCCATCTTAGCAGCGTCAACCTCTACCCAAGTCGGCTTCTCGCGCTGACCAGCAACTTCCAGGGAAGCTTTGATACGCGCTTGCTTCTTAGCCTTCTCACGAACGCAGATCACGTCCTCAGGGGATACCTGGAAAGAAGGAACATTTACGACACGGCCGTTTACCATGATGGCTTTGTGGCTCACCAGCTGACGAGATTCAGCACGAGTGGCGCCGAAGCCCATACGGTAGACGACGTTGTCCAGACGACCTTCCAGCAGCTGCAACAGGTTTTCACCGGTGTTACCCTTTTGACGGGCAGCGTCGCGGTAGTAGTTGCGGAACTGTTTTTCCAATACGCCGTAGATACGACGAACTTTTTGTTTCTCGCGCAGTTGCACGCCGTAGTCAGACAGACGCGCTTTACGCGCACCGTGTTGACCAGGAACGGTGTCAATCTTGCACTTAGAATCAATCGCACGAACACCAGACTTCAGGAAGAGGTCGGTGCCCTCACGACGGCTAAGCTTAAGCTTAGGACCGATATATCTTGCCATCTTCTTTCTCCAACAATCCTAGACCAAGTAGCTACAGCGTTATACGCGGCGCTTCTTGGGAGGACGACAACCGTTGTGCGGGATCGGAGTCACATCAGTAATGTTAGTGATGCGGAAACCAGCCGCGTTCAGAGCGCGGATGGAAGACTCACGACCGGGACCCGGACCTTTGACCATGACTTCCAGGTTCTTCACGCCGTATTCTTTGGCGATCTCACCAGCACGCTCAGCAGCTACCTGGGCAGCAAACGGAGTGGACTTACGGGAACCACGGAAACCTGAACCACCAGAGGTAGCCCATGACAGAGCATTGCCCTGACGGTCGGTAATGGTCACGATTGTGTTGTTGAAAGATGCATGAACGTGTGCGATACCGTCGCTCACTTGCTTTTTAACGCGCTTGCGAGCACGAGTCGGAGTTTTAGCCATTTTCTACCTTCCCGTTACTTCTTGATAGCCTTGCGCGGACCCTTACGGGTACGAGCATTGGTCTTGGTACGTTGACCACGAACAGGCAGGCTACGACGGTGACGCAAACCACGGTAGCAACCCAGATCCATCAAGCGTTTGATGTTCATGGAAATCTGACGACGCAAGTCACCTTCAACGGTGAATTTACCTACTTGCTCGCGCAGACTTTCGATCTGAGCTTCGTCCAAGTCTTTAATTTTCACATTCTCAGCAATACCGGCTGCGGCACAGATGGCCTTGGAGCGGGTACGACCGACGCCATAAATCGCAGTCAACGCAATGACTGCATGCTTATGGTCAGGAATGTTAATGCCAGCGATACGGGCCACTGTTCACTCCTACGTAGCGTAGATAACGACCACCACAAAGCCCGTGAGCGGATACGTGGCGGTCAACCAATACACAACAAAAGTTGGCTGGCTATATTAGCCAGCACAACTATTTGTTGCAAGTACTAACCGTAAAAAATTAGCCTTGGCGCTGTTTATGCTTTGGCTCGCTGCAAATCACACGCACCACACCGTGACGCTTGATGATTTTGCAGTTACGGCAGATTGCCTTAACGGAAGCACGAACTTTCATTGCTTAACTCCGTAACTACGCCGACCTTTAGCGGCCGTAGCCCTTCAGGTTGGCCTTCCTCAGGACGTCACCATATTGATGAGACATCATATGGGTTTGTACCTGAGCCATGAAGTCCATGATAACTACCACGATAATCAGCAGCGAAGTGCCACCGAAATAGAACTGTACGTTCCAGGCAGTCATCAAGAACTGGGGTACCAGACAGATAAAGGTGATATAGAGCGCACCTGCCAATGTCAGGCGAGTCATAACCTTATCGATGTAACGTGCTGTCTGCTCGCCCGGGCGGATCCCCGGGATAAAGGCTCCACTCTTCTTCAGGTTATCTGCTGTCTCGCGGGGGTTGAACACCAGCGCGGTATAGAAGAAGCAGAAGAAGATAATGGCTGCTGCATAGAGCATTTCATACAGGGGCTGACCCGGCTGCAGGACCATAGAGACCTGTTGCAGGATATCAGCGACCTTGCCCTCACCCTGACCAAACCAAGAGGTAATGGTCCCTGGGAAGAGGATGATGCTCGATGCGAAAATCGCAGGAATCACACCGGCCATATTCACTTTCAACGGCAGGTGTGTGCTTTGCGCGGCGAATACCTGGCGGCCTTGTTGACGCTTGGCATAGTTAACGACGATACGACGCTGACCACGCTCCACGAACACCACAAAGTAAGTCACTGCGAAAACAATCAAGCCCAGCAACAACAACAGCAGGATGTGCAATTCCCCTTGACGTGCCTGTTCGGCCGTAGCACCAATGGCATGCGGCAAACCAGCAACGATACCCGTGAAGATAATCAACGAGATACCATTACCGATCCCACGCTCGGTAATCTGTTCACCCAACCACATCAAGAACATGGTACCGGTGACCAGACTCACAACGGCTGTGAAATAGAAGCCCAAACCCGGATGAGTCACGAGTCCTTGCATCATATTCGGCAGACCGGTTGCAATACCAATGGCCTGGAAAGTCCCCAAAACCAGCGTGCCCCAACGGGTATATTGGCTAATCTTGCGACGGCCGGATTCACCTTCTTTCTTGAGTTCAGCAAGAGCGGGATGAACCACAGTCAGCAACTGGATAATGATCGACGCCGAAATGTACGGCATGATCCCCAGTGCAAGAATAGAAGCACGCGAGAGTGCACCACCACTGAACATGTTAAACATCTCAATGATGGTGCCCTTCTGTTGTTGGAACAACTCGGCCAGTACGGCGGCGTCAATACCAGGAATCGGCACATAAGAGCCTGCACGGAAAACGATAATCGCCCCGAGAACGAAGAGCAGACGGCTCTTCAATTCACTCAGACCACCCTGTGCTTTAACATCCAATCCTGGTTTCTTAGCCATTGTACTGATTATTCCTCGATTTTACCGCCAGCGGCCTCGATGGCTGCACGTGCACCTTTGGTGACGGACAGACCACGAACGGTCACAGCACGGTCAATGTTGCCAGACAGAACAACTTTAGCGAAAACGATGTTCTTAGTAACAACACCGGCTTGCTTCAGAGTGCTCAGGTCGACCACATCACCTTCTACCATGGCGATTTCGTTCAGACGCACTTCGGCAGAAACCAAAGATTTGCGAGAGAAGAAACCGAACTTCGGCAGACGGATTTTCAAAGGCATCTGACCACCTTCGAAACCGTTGCGGACTTTGCCGCCACCGGAACGAGAGGTTTGGCCTTTAACACCACGACCACCAGTCTTGCCCAGACCAGAACCGATACCACGGCCCGGACGGTGCTTAACAGACTTGGAACCTGGGGCCGGAGACAGAGTATTCAGACGCATACTTAGCCCTCCACCTTAACCATGTAATAAACCTGGTTGATCATGCCGCGTACGCAAGGAGTATCCTCCAGCTCAACGGTGTGACCAATGCGACGCAGACCCAGACCACGCAGAGTCGCCTTGTGCTTTGGCAGACGGCCGATAGAGCTGCGAGTTTGAGTTACTTTTACAGTGTTAGCCATGTCGCATTACCCCAGAATTTCTTCAACGCGCAGACCACGCTTGGCGGCGATCTGTTCCGGTGATTGACCGTGAACCAGAGCGTCGACAGTTGCGCGAACAACGTTGATTGGGTTGGTGGAACCGTAGGTCTTAGCCAGCACGTTGTGGATACCAGCAACTTCCAGAACAGCACGCATGGCGCCGCCTGCAATGATACCAGTACCTTGTGAGGCCGGCTTCATGAACACGGTGGAACCGGAGTGAACACCGCGCACCGGGTGGTGCAGAGTGCCGTTGTTCAGTTCAACCTTGTTCAGGTTACGCTTAGCCTGTTCCATTGCCTTTTGAATGGCAGCCGGAACTTCACGGGCTTTACCGTAACCGTAACCTACACGGCCGTTACCATCACCCACCACGGTCAACGCGGTGAAGGACATGATACGACCACCTTTAACAGTTTTCGAAACACGGTTTACTGCAATGAGCTTTTCTTGCAGTTCGCCGGCTTGAGATTCGATTTTAGCCATCTTCGACTCCTAGCTTAGAACTGAAGACCAGCGTCACGAGCAGCGGTAGCCAGAGCGGCAACACGACCGTGATACTTGAAACCGGAACGATCGAAAGATACGTTCTGAACGCCTTTGGCAATAGCTCGCTCAGCGATGGCTTTGCCTACTGCGGTAGCTGCATCAGCATTACCGGTAGACTTGATGCCTTCACTGATGGCCTTCTCTACTGTAGAAGCAGAGGCCAGAACTTCGGAACCGTTGGCTGCGATAACCTGCGCGTAGATATGACGCGGAGTACGGTGAACAACCAGACGGGTTGCTCCCAGTTCCTGCATCTTTTTCCGAGCACGAGTAGCACGACGGAGACGAGCTGCTTTCTTGTCCATAGTGTTACCTTACTTCTTCTTAGCTTCTTTAGTACGCACTTGCTCGTTGGCATAGCGTACACCCTTGCCCTTGTAGGGCTCCGGAGCGCGGTAAGCACGGATATCGGCGGCGACTTGGCCAACCAGCTGCTTGTCCACACCACGCAGAACGATCTCTGTCGCGGTAGGGCATTCAGCGGTGACACCAGCCGGCAGCGCATGCTCTACCGGGTGAGAGAAGCCCAGGGCCAGCGCGACAGCATTGCCCTTGATGGAGGCTTTGTAGCCAACACCAACCAGCTGCAGCTTACGCTCGAAGCCTTGGGTAACACCGATTACCATGTTGTTGACCAATGCACGGGCAGTACCGGCCTGAGCGTCAGCACCAGCGATGCCGTCGCGCGGGGCGAACTTCAGTACATTGTCTTCTTTGGTCACTTCTACACCGGCGTGGATGGAACGAACCAGGGAACCTTTACCACCTTTGATGGACAGTTCCTGACCGTTCAGAGTCACCTCTACGCCTGCTGGGATAGTGACGGGTGCCTTAGCAACGCGAGACATTTCCGACCTCCTATTAAGCGACGTAGCAGATGATCTCACCACCCATGCTTGCCTTGCGGGCAGCACGGTCGGTCATCACACCTTTAGACGTGGACACGATAGCAACACCGAGACCGCCCATGACTTTCGGCAGATCAGTAGTGCGCTTGTAAATACGCAGGCCGGGACGGCTCACGCGTTGGATCAGTTCTACAACCGGCTTGCCCTGGAAATATTTCAGTTCAATTTCCAGTTCAGGTTTCACATCACCTGCTACAGAGTAGCCAGCGATGTAACCTTCTTCTTTCAGCACTTTGGCGATAGCCACTTTCAGCTTGGAAGAAGGCATGGAAACCGCAACTTTGCTCGCCGCCTGACCGTTACGGATGCGGGTCAGCATATCCGCGATCGGATCTTGCATGCTCATAGTCTAACTCCCGAGATTCTTACCAAGAGGCCTTTTTGAGGCCTGGAATTTCGCCCTTCATGGCATGCTCACGCACCTTGATGCGGGACAGACCAAACTTGCGCAGGAAACCGTGCGGACGACCAGTAATATTGCAACGGTTACGCTGGCGGGACGGACTGGAATCACGGGGCAGCTGTTGCAGTTGCAAGACAGCATCCCAACGCGCTTCTTCAGAAGCGTTCATATCAACGATGATAGCTTTCAGCTCGGTACGCTTGGTCGCGAACTTGGCTGCCAGCTTCGCACGCTTTGCTTCGCGTGCTTTCATGGATGTTTTAGCCATAACCCTAACCTTACTTGCGGAATGGGAAGTTAAAGGCAGCCAGCAGAGCACGGCCTTCTTCGTCGGTATTCGCGGAAGTGGTGATGGTGATATCCAGACCACGGACGCGATCGACCTTGTCATAGTCGATTTCCGGGAAGATGATTTGCTCACGCACGCCCATGGAGTAGTTACCACGGCCATCGAACGCCTTGGCGTTCAGACCACGGAAGTCACGGATACGCGGTACGGAGATGCAAATCAGCCGTTCCAGGAACTCCCACATACGCTCGCCACGCAGGGTTACTTTACAACCTATCGGGTAGCCTTCACGAATCTTGAAGCCCGCAACAGATTTGCGTGCTTTGGTGATCAGCGGTTTCTGACCGGAAATGGCAGCCATATCGGCAGCAGCATTTTCCAGCAGTTTCTTGTCAGAGATCGCTTCACCAACACCCATGTTCAGGGTGATTTTCTCGATCCGAGGGACTTGCATGATAGTCTTGTAACCGAACTGCTTAGACAGTTCATTTACTACATCGGATTTGTAGTAATCATGCAGTTTCGCCATCGTTAAACTCCAATTACTTCACAAGTTCGCCGGTGGATTTGAAGAAACGAACTTTTTTGCCGTCTTCAATCCGGAAACCAACGCGATCAGCCTTGCCAGTGGCAGAGTTGAACAGCGCTACGTTTGATACATCAATGGGGGCTTCTTTGGTGACGATACCGCCAGCCTGACCCAGTGCGGGTACCGGCTTCTGGTGTTTCTTCACCTGGTTGAGACCTTCCACGATGACCTTACCTTTTGCAATCAGGACTTGAGTGACTTTGCCACGCTTGCCCTTGTCTTTGCCGGTAAGAACAATCACTTCGTCTTCGCGACGGATTTTAGCTGCCATCGTTCGACTCCTTACAGTACTTCGGGTGCCAGGGACACAATCTTCATGAACTTCTCATTACGGAGTTCACGGGTCACCGGGCCAAAGATACGAGTACCGATTGGCTGTTGGTTGTTGTTAAGCAACACAGCCGCATTGTTGTCGAAACGGATGACAGAGCCGTCCGGACGACGAACGCCTTTACGGGTGCGTACGACCACCGCGTTATAAACATCACCTTTCTTCACTTTACCGCGAGGAATAGCTTCCTTGATGGAAACCTTGATGATGTCGCCGATGCCGGCATAACGGCGGTGCGAACCACCCAGAACCTTAATACACATTACACTGCGAGCGCCGGAGTTGTCGGCAACACCCAGCATACTTTGCATCTGGATCATCTTAGTGCTCCGCTTTGTTTACTTCTTATCCCTTTGGGGGATCTGGCTGCCTTCAAAAGGCGCGAAACTATAACACAGCTATTTTTGAAAAGGTAGCCTAAAAAACAAACGGCCCCGAAGGGGGGCCGTTTGGGCTAAAAAGTACCGAATTAGGCCTTTTCTACGACAGCAACCAGGGTCCAGGACTTGGTCTTGGACAGCGGGCGGCATTCGCGGATTTCCACGAGATCGCCTGCTTTACACTCGTTGTTCTCGTCATGCACGTGCAGCTTGGTAGTGCGCTTGATGATCTTACCGTAGATCGGGTGCTTTACCTTGCGCTCGATAGCAACAGTGATGGACTTGTCCATCTTGTCGCTAATTACACGACCTTGCAGAGTACGGATCTTGTCAGTCATTACGCACCTGCCTTCTCAGTCAGTACAGTCTTGATACGTGCGACGTCACGACGCACTTGTTTCAGAGTGTGAGTCTGAGCCAGTTGGCCGGTGGAAGCTTGCATGCGCATGTTGAATTGCTCACGCAGCAGACCCAGCAGCTCCTGGTTCAGTTCATCGACGCTCTTTTGACGCAGATCTTGGGCTTTCATCACATCACCGTCTTAATTACGAAAGTGGTCTGAACGGACAGCTTAGCTGCGGCCAGGGCAAACGCTTCACGCGCCAGAGCCTCAGGTACACCATCCATCTCGTACAGAACCTTGCCAGGCTGGATCGGGCAAACCCAGTATTCCACGTTACCCTTACCTTTACCCATACGAACTTCGAGGGGCTTTTCGGTGATGGGCTTGTCCGGGAACACACGGATCCAGATCTTGCCTTGACGCTTAACGTGACGGGTCATGGCACGACGGGCTGCTTCGATTTGACGAGCAGTCAGTTGACCACGAGATGTCGCCTTCAGGCCAAAGGTACCGAAGGATACTTCGTTACCAGAGTTGGCCAGACCGCGGTTACGACCCTTATGGGTCTTGCGGAATTTAGTACGCTTTGGTTGCAACATTTACCGAGTCTCCTTACTTAGCAGCGCGGCGCTTGTTGTCACGCTTGGGCTTTGAAGGAGCCTGCTCTTGAGCGGCAGCAGCATTGACTGCAGCCAGACCGCCCAGAACTTCGCCCTTGAAGATCCAAACTTTGACGCCGATCACACCGTAAGTGGTGTGGGCTTCAGAAGTTGCGTAGTCGATGTCGGCACGCAGGGTGTGCAACGGCACACGACCTTCACGGTACCATTCGGTACGCGCGATTTCAGCGCCGCCCAGACGACCGGACACTTCCACTTTGATGCCCTTGGCACCCAGGCGCATGGCGTTCTGTACGGCGCGCTTCATAGCACGACGGAACATTACGCGACGTTCCAGCTGGGAAGTGATGCTGTCGGCAACGAGTTTGCCATCCAGCTCCGGCTTGCGGACTTCGGAAATGTTGATCTGAGCAGGCACGCCAGCGATGGTCGCGACGGCTTTGCGCAGTTTCTCAACGTCTTCGCCTTTCTTGCCGATCACAACACCCGGACGAGCGGTGTGAATGGTCACACGGATGCTCTTGGCCGGACGTTCGATAGTGATCTTGGACAAGGAAGCGTTTTTCAGCTCCTTGGTCAGGAACTGGCGTACTTGGAAATCGCTGTACAGGTTGTCAGCGAAGTCTTTGGTGTTCGCGAACCAGGTAGAATTCCAAGGCTTGGTAATACCCAGGCGAATGCCATTAGGATGTACTTTCTGACCCATTGCTTATCTCCCAGCCTTAGCGTCGGATACCACTACAGTGATGTGAGCGGTACGCTTGAGGATACGATCCGCGCGACCTTTGGCACGCGGGCGGATGCGCTTCATGGAGGGACCTTCGTCTACCATGATGGTGGCAACACGCAGGGCGTCGATGTCGGCGCCTTCGTTGTGCTCAGCGTTTGCAATGGCAGATTCCAGCACTTTCTTCACCAGAACAGCAGCCTTTTTCGGGCTGAAGGTCAGGATGTTCAGAGCCTTGTCTACGGACAGACCACGTACTTGATCGGCTACCAGACGAGCTTTCTGGGCAGAAGTACGGGCATAACGGTGTTTAGCGATAGCTTCCATCATTTATCCCTTAGCGCTTCTTAGCCTTCTTATCAGCAGCATGGCCGCGATAAGTACGAGTCGGTGCGAATTCACCCAGTTTGTGACCGATCATTTCTTCGGTAACGAAAACCGGAACGTGCTGACGACCATTATGGACAGCGATGGTCAAACCGATCATGTTCGGGATGATCATTGAACGACGGGACCAGGTCTTAACCGGCTTTTTATCCCCGCTTTCCACCGCTTTCTCTACCTTCTTCAGCAAGTGCAGGTCAATAAATGGACCCTTCTTGAGAGAACGTGGCATGGTGATTCCTCTATGTTAACAATTACTTGTTACGACGACGTACGATGTACTTGTCGGTACGCTTGTTCTTACGGGTCTTGAAGCCCTTAGCCTTCTGGCCCCATGGGGACACAGGCTGCATGCCCTTGTTACGACCCTCACCACCACCGTGCGGGTGATCAACCGGGTTCATCGCCATACCGCGAACGGTCGGACGAATACCACGCCAGCGGTTTGCACCGGCTTTACCCAGTTGACGCAGCATGTGCTCGGAGTTACCGACTTCACCGATGGTAGCGCGGCACTCGGCCAGAACTTTACGTACTTCGCCGGAACGCAGACGCAGAGTTACATAGTTACCATCACGCGCCAGGATCTGGATGAAAGTACCAGCGGAACGAGCCAGCTGGGCACCTTTACCAGGTTTCATCTCAACGGCGTGAACGGTAGAACCGACCGGGATGTTACGCATTGGCAGGGTGTTACCTACCTTGATCGCAGCATCAGCACCAGAAGCGATTGCATCACCTGCTTTCAGGCCTTTCGGCGCCAGGATGTAACGACGCTCACCGTCTGCATACAGCACCAGGGCGATGTTTGCGGTACGGTTAGGATCGTATTCCAGACGTTCTACTTTGGCCGGAATGCCGTCTTTGTCGCGCTTGAAGTCGACCAGACGGTAATGCTGCTTGTGACCACCACCGATATGACGGGTGGTGATACGACCGTTGTTGTTACGGCCGCCGGACTTGCTTTTGCTGTCCAGCAGAGCGGCGAAGGGCTTGCCCTTGTACAGCTCTTGGTTGACGATCTTGACGACGTGGCGGCGGCCCGGAGAAGTAGGCTTGCACTTAACGATTGCCATTTTTGAGAACTCCTCTTACTCGGCTGCGCCCATGAAGTCGATGTCCTGACCAGCTTTCAGGGTCACATAAGCCTTTTTCCAATCGGAACGACGGCCTACGCGTGCACCTGCGCGCTTGGTCTTACCCTTCATGTTCAGGGTACGGACGGTCTCAACTTCGACCTCGAACAGTTTCGCAACTGCAGCTTTGACTTCCGCCTTGGTGGCATCAACAGCAATCTTGAACACGATAGTGTTCTGCTTTTCTGCGACCATGGTGCTCTTTTCAGAGATGTGCGGAGCCTTCAGAACTTTCAACAGACGTTCTTCGCGGATCATGCCAGCATCTCCTCGATTTGCTTAACTGCGTCAGCAGTCATCAGAATCTTGTCGAAAGCGATCAGGCTAACCGGGTCGATACCGGCAACATCACGCACGTCGACCTTGTACAGGTTGCGAGCAGCCAGGAACAGGTTCTCATCGACTTCAGCAGTCACGATCAGAACGTCAGTCAGTTCCATCTCTTTCAGCTTGGCGATCAGTTCTTTGGTCTTCGGCGCTTCGATGCCGAATTTCTCAACAACGATCAGGCGCTCTTGACGTACCAGCTCGGACAGGATGCTACGGATAGCGCCGCGGTACATCTTCTTGTTTACTTTTTGGCTGTGATCTTGCGGCTTAGCAGCAAAGGTCACACCACCGGAACGCCAAATGGGCGAACGGATGGAGCCAGCACGGGCACGACCAGTACCCTTCTGACGCCACGGCTTTTTGCCGCCACCAGACACTTCAGAGCGAGTCAGCTGCGCACGAGTACCCTGACGGGCACCAGCGGCATAAGCAACGACGACCTGGTGAACCAGAGCTTCGTTGAATTCGCGCCCGAAGGTAGTCTCGGAAACTTCAAGAGCGCTCTTGGCGTCTTTCATTACCAATTCCATTACTATCTCCTCAGACGTTACGCTTTGACGGCAGGTTTAACGATCACGTTGCCGTTGGTTGCACCCGGTACTGCGCCTTTGATGAGCAGCAGGTTGCGTTCAGCGTCAACACGAACCAGTTCCAGGTTCTGAGTCGTTACACGCTCAGCACCCATGTGACCAGCCATCTTTTTGCCCTTGAATACACGGCCCGGGGTCTGGTTTTGACCGATGGAGCCAGGTACACGGTGGGACAGAGAGTTACCGTGGGTCATATCCTGGGTGCGGAAGTTCCAGCGCTTAACAGTACCGGCAAAACCTTTACCCTTGGATGTGCCGGTAACATCTACCAGCTTAACGTCAGCAAGAAGATCTACTTTCAGCTCGCTACCAACAGTGAAAGTTTCACCGTTGTTCAAGCGGAATTCCCACAGACCGCGACCGGCTTCTACACCAGCTTTGGCGAAGTGGCCAGCTTCCGGCTTGGTCACACGGCTGGCTTTTTTGGCGCCAGTGGTAACCTGAATAGCGTTGTAGCCGTCGGTTTCTACAGATTTGACCTGAGTTACACGGTTAGCTTCAACTTCGATAACAGTCACCGGGATAGAAACGCCATCTTCAGTGAAGATGCGAGTCATACCCACTTTGCGACCTACAAGACCGATTGTCATTGTTATCAACCTCTTTCCGTAATTAACCCAGGCTGATCTGGACGTCTACACCAGCTGCCAGATCCAGACGCATCAGAGCGTCAACGGTCTTGTCAGTCGGTTCAACGATGTCTACCAGACGCTTGTGAGTGCGGATCTCGTACTGATCACGCGCATCTTTGTTGACGTGCGGGGAGATCAGGACGGTGAAGCGCTCTTTGCGAGTCGGCAGCGGGATAGGACCGCGAACCTGCGCGCCGGTGCGCTTTGCAGTTTCAACGATTTCCGCTGTGGATTGATCAATCAGGCGATGATCAAAAGCCTTCAGGCGAATACGGATTCTTTGGTTCTGCATTGACAGAGCTCCAATAGATAAAAGAACATAAATCAACACCGCCCGACCGGGATAACTCCCGCCAGAGGTGCGATTTTTCACGTTTCCTCCCATATCGGGAGGACTGTATGGCTGGCGACACGTAAACGAGAAGCTCAGCAAGCAGACATATCGTCTGGCTTACCTCATGGGTAAGCGGAGGGGATTATACGGATTTTTTCAATTTGCGCAAGGGAAGGCGAACAGATAGTGCGCAATTTTATGTGACGGATGGATCTCGCCAGTAAGGGGCATCTTGCCGGTCGCAAACCGGTAACGACAATGTTGCAAGGGGGCTGATAGACTGCGCCCTCTCCCCTGTCAACGGAACGACCCCGGATGATCAAAGATCAGAAAAAAGCCTATCAGTATGGACTCTGCGCCGTCGCCCTCTGGTCGACGGTGGCCACCGCCTTCAAGATCTCACTCGCCTACTTCGAACCGGTGCAGCTGCTGCTCGTTGCCGCCTTCACCTCGACCCTGACCCTGACGGCCATCGTCGCCAAACAGGGCAAGCTGCCGCTGCTGCTGACGTATATCAAGGCCCGCCCCTACTACTATCTGGCGCTGGGCGTGTTGAACCCCTTCCTCTATTACCTGCTGCTGTTCAAGGCCTATGATCTGCTGCCCGCCCAGCAGGCCCAGACCCTCAATTACACCTGGGCCATCACCCTCAGTCTGCTGGCAGTGCCCTTCCTCGGCCAGAAGCTGCGCCGCCGCGACGGGGTCGCCATCGTGCTGGGTTACTTTGGTGCCCTGGTCATCGCCACCAAGGGGGATGTGTTCGGCCTGCAGTTCGACAGCCCGCTCGGGGTGACGCTGGCACTGGTATCGACCCTCATCTGGGCCGGCTACTGGATCCTCAATACCCGTAATCAAGGGGATCCCATCGTCAGCCTGCTGCTTGGCTTTATCATCAGCCTGCCGTTCATCGTCGCGGCGACCTGGCTGCTGTCCGACTTCCAGATGACTGCCTGGCAAGGCTGGGCCGGCGCCATCTATGTGGGGTTGTTCGAGATGGGCTTTGGCTTCGTGCTCTGGCTGATGGCCCTGCGCCACGCCACCAACACGGCGCCCATCAGCAACCTCATCTTCATCTCCCCGTTCGCCTCCCTGGTGTTGTTGAATCTGCTCATCGGCGAGGCCATCCATCCGGCCACCCCCATAGGACTGGCACTTATAGTGGCCGCCCTGCTGATCCAGCAGCTCAAATACGGCAAGCGGTATCGCAACAAGGCAGAACCCCAGGCTTGAGAAAGCAGAAGGGCGCATCCATCGATGCGCCCTTCTCTCAATCCATCCACTCCAGCGGCTGATGCTTGGGTAGCCGGATCTCCACCAGCAAGCCCCCGAGCTCAGAACCCCCCAGCCGTATGGTGCCATGGTGCTGGGACACTATCTTGGCGACGATGGCCAGCCCCAGGCCACTGCCACCACCGGTACGCGCCACATTGCCCTGGGTAAAGGGTTTGAGCACCCGGCTGTAGTCCTCTTCCGGAATGCCGGGACCATTGTCCGACAGCCGCAGCCGTACCCAGTGACCGTCATCCTTGAGCTCGGCCCGCAGCCGGGTCGCCCCGTAGCGCAAGGAGTTGCCCGACAGATTGTTGAGGATGCGCCTCAGGCTGATGGGATTGCAGGCCACCCGCACCGCCTGATCCGGCAGCAATAGCTCCACTTCCAGCCCCTGATCCGTCTGCATCAGCAGCACGTCGTGGATCAGCTGGGTCAGATCGATCTGCTGGGTGTCCAGCCCCTCGTCCGGCCGTATGTAGTCGATGAACTGATCTATGATGCCGTTCGACTCGTCGATGTCCGCATTGATGCTCTCCTTGAGGTACTCATCCCCGGAGGACATCATCTCGGTCGCCAAGCGGATGCGGGTCAGCGGGGTGCGCAAGTCGTGGGAGACCCCGGCCATCATCATGTTGCGCTCCTCGATCAGCCGCTTGATGGAGCTCGACATGTGATTGAAGGTCCGCGTCAGCCGGCGCACCTCCCGGGAGCCCTGCTCCCCCAGGGCATCGGGGAAGTTGCCGCGGGCCACCGCTACGGCGCCCGCCTCCAGATCCTCCAGCGGGCGCACCAGCTGGCGAGCGAAGCGCCAGGCCGCAAACAGGGTCACCACCAGCAGCACGCTCATGTAGAGCAGCAGCGGCTCTATGTCGTCATCCTCGATCTCGGTCAGGGGGATCCGCACCCACATCTGACTGGCCTGGGGCGGCTGGATCCAGATGATGTAGTGATCCTGGATCTCGACCCTGACCCTGGTCTTACCCTTCAGCTCGTTACTGATGTTCTCTTCGAGGAAAGGGTATGGCTTGGAGTCGTTCAGCCCGTGCTGCTCCGCCTCACTCTGGGTATAGATATCGCTGCCGGTGGCCACATAGACCAGGGCCTCGGCATCTTCGCTGAGCGCCAGCTGCTTGCTGTCGATGGGGAAGATGAGCTTGACCTGATTCGCCAGCAGGTGGCTGATCTGCTTGACGGTGGGCGACAGCAGGTAGTTGTAGAAGGTGACATAGGAGACAAACTGATAGACCACCAGGACGGCGGCCAGAAACCAGAGCATGCGGGAGAACATGCTGCTCACTTTCTTCATGCGCCGTCACCGTCCGGCACGAACACATAACCCAGACCCCAGACGGTCTGCAGATAACGGGGCTGGGCCGGATCCTGCTCCAGCAGGCGGCGCAGGCGGGAGACCTGTACGTCTATGCTGCGCTCGGTCGCCGTGTATTCGCGGCCCCGGGCCAGATTCATCAACTTGTCGCGGGAGAGCGGCTCGCGGGGGTGGCTCACCAGCACCTTGAGCACGGCAAACTCGCCGCTGGTCAGTGCAACCGGATCGCCATCACGGCTCAGCTCCCGGGTCGCCAGGTTGAGCTGATAGGCACCGAAGGTCACCATCTTCTCGGCGGCGGAGGGGGCACCGGGCAGCTCGACCGTGTGACGACGCAGCACGGCACGGATCCGGGCCAGCAGCTCGCGGGGATTGAACGGCTTGGGCAGATAGTCGTCGGCCCCCATCTCGAGACCGACGATGCGATCCACCTCATCCCCCTTGGCGGTGAGCATGAGCACCGGGATCTGGTTGCCCGCCTCACGCAGCCGGCGGCAGATGGAGAGGCCATCCTCCCCCGGCAGCATCAGATCCAGTACCATCAGGCTGAAGTTCTCGCGCGTCAGCAAGCGATCCGCCTGCTCCCCGTTGGCCACGCCCCGCACCATGAACCCCTGCTCGGTGAGGTAACGCTCCAGCAGGGAACGTAATTTCAGGTCATCGTCGACCACCAGGACCTTGTATTGCTGACTCATTGCTTGCCACTCCTCTCTGTCTGTCCCCAATACTAGGACTCCCCCCCGCATCGGCAAAGCATAAATATGTTACCGGTTATTACCCTAACCGAGGTCAGAGACCCTGGCTATGGTCAGGGCCAGGGGCTCTCTGGTACCTTTGCGCTCACCACCGGGGCGCAATGACCCGGACCCGGAACAGCACAACCTCCCTTACCCAGTCGTAACAGGGGCTGATTACACCATGAAAACCAAACTCATTACGCGGGAAGGCTATAACAGGCTGCGACAAGAGCACGACATGCTGTGGCGCGAAGAGCGGCCCGAGGTCACCAAGAAGGTCGCCTGGGCGGCCAGCCTCGGGGATCGCAGCGAGAATGCCGACTACCAGTACAACAAGAAGCGGCTGCGGGAAATCGACAGACGGGTGCGTTACCTGCGCAAATGCCTGGAAGAGCTCACCATAGTCGATTACGCCCCCTCCCAGGAGGGCAAGGTATTCTTCGGCGCCTGGGTCGAAGTGGAGAGTGAGGAGGGCGAGACCAAGCGCTTTCGCATCGTCGGCTACGACGAGATCTTCGGTCGCAAGGATTACATCTCCATCGACTCCCCCATGGCCCGCGCCCTGCTCAAGAAAGAGGTCGGCGACGAGGCCATAGTGCGTACGCCAGTGGGTGACGCCTGCTGGTATGTGAACGAGATAAGCTACCCCAGGTGATCCGGCGAAGGGGGCCGCCTCCCCGGCCCCCTTCGCCGGATCAC
>NZ_PGCP01000022.1 GCF_002812985.1 Aeromonas lusitana | reverse complement strand
AAGAGACAGGTTTCTGGCCTTGTAGCAAGTGCATGAACTACTTACAAATTCAGTGATAGCGACCCACCTTACCGGTGACAGTCGTTATTCACGTCAGCTTTCCGAGATTGAAGAATTTGCCTGGCGGCCATAGCGCCGTGGAACCACCTGATCCCATGCCGAACTCAGAAGTGAAACGCGGTAGCGCCGATGGTAGTGTGGCATTCGCCATGCGAGAGTAGGACACTGCCAGGCACCCAATTAGAAGAAGCCCGCTCATCTGAGCGGGCTTTTTTATTGGCTGGGATGTGGGAATGGGCAGATATTTTGTCCATCCATAGCCTATTTATCAGACAGCCACATCGTAAAACCACATCCACTCAGTCAAACAAACTGCCTTCTAGGCCTCCAATTACCTATCTCCTGCCTCGTTTTCGCTCAACACGACCGGACTATCATTCCTGCCAAAACCCCCGGCCAGCCTGTGATTGGGGTTGTATCTGCATCATAACTCGGTAGAGTAAGGGCATTCCGGGTTTGCCTATGCCACGCCTTCAACTTCTCTCTGGCATAGGTGCCACCTGAACCGTTTTCATTCACCTTCAGTCAGTGGTATCGATATGGAACAAGTAAACAAGTCTACTTTCAGCGATGTGTTGGAATATGTGCGTATGTCCCGTCGTCAAAACAAACTCAAGCGTGAGATCGTCGACAACGAGAAGAAGATCCGTGATAACCAGAAGCGGGTGCTGCTGCTCGACAACCTGAGCGACTATATCAAGCCTGGTATGAGCATCGATGAAGTGCAGGCCATCATCGCCAACATGCGCGCCGATTACGAAGAGCGGGTCGACGATCACATCATCAAGAACGCCGAGCTCTCCAAGGAGCGCAAGGAGTTGAGCACCAGATTGAAAGGCATGAGCACCAGCAAATAAGACGGTTTTGCCATGCTTGAACACCGGCCCTTGGCCGGTGTTTCATTTTTACCCATCAGCTCGGATCTCTTGTCGCGCTGCAACAATCGACTCCCATTTTCACAATCGCCCTGTTAACATCGCATCAAAGCGCTCAATAGTTTTCAAGCCCTTGACTTGAAACGACTAAGCTTGAGTGAAAGACAATAAATTGCGCAACCATGGTGGGGCTAATATGGGCGCATCAAAACAGACGGATTTGAACAAAGTGGCATCTCAGGATTCATCCGTACCGCACGCGGACGGGCAACATAAGCGCAAGCGCCGTCCCTGGTGGCGCTGGTTGTTCTGTTTTATCTTTTTGCTTTGCCTGGCTGCCGCGATCGCCCTGCTGGGCTATGAGATGAAGACCTCCCGACTGCAGTCGCAGGAGATCTCTCATTACGCCGCCAAGCTGACCTATGAGCTGGAGCCCGGTCCCAGCAAGCAGATCACTTTCCCGGATGACGGCCCCTTCGACAAGCGCCTCGGTTATGTGCTGATGCCCATGATCCAGGAGCGGCTGATCCAGCGCGGCTATCAGGTGACTGAGCAGGTGCATTTCTCCGATGCGCTGTACAAGTACGCCAGCCATGGCTTCTTCGTGCCCTATACCGAGAAGGTGCAGGCGGGATTGACCCTGCACGACTGCCGTGCCGAGCCCTTCTATCAGTACAAGTATCCGACCCATTACTATCCGGACTTCAGCGCCATCCCACCTCTGGTCATACAGTCGCTGCTGTTCATTGAGAACCGGGATCTGTTGAGCAATGAGCAGCCCCTTGCCAACCCGGCCGTGGACTGGCCGCGCTTTGGCAAGGCTGCGCTCTCTCAGGTTGGCAAGGCGCTGGACATGCAGGATCAATCCGCTGGCGGCAGTACCCTCGCGACCCAGGTGGAGAAATACCGTCACTCTCCCGATGGGCTGACCCTGTCGCCGACCGAGAAGATCCGGCAGATGGTCTCGGCCAGCGTTCGCGCCTACCGGTTGGGGCCTGAGACCCTGGAAGCCCGCAAGCTGGTTGCCTGGGCCTATCTCAACTCGGTACCCCTCTCGGCAGCGCCTGGCTATGGCGAGGTACATGGGCTGGGAGATGGTCTCTGGGTCTGGTTCGGTGCCAATGTGGATGAGGTCAACCGTCTGCTGGATCCCGTCCGCAATCAGGACGCGACCCTAGCCGAGCGGGGACTGGCCCTGCGTCAGGTCGTCTCCCTGATGATCGCCCACCGTCGTCCTTCCTACTATTTGGCACAGGGGCGGGAGGCGTTGTCGACCCTGACTGACAGCTATCTGCGACTGTTCGTACAGGAGGGCATGATCACGCCGCCGCTGATGGAATCTGCGCTCAAGGCCAAACTGGTTTTCCGCGATTTCCTGCAGGCGCCGGCGATCACCCGGGTCAACAACAACAAGGGCTTGCAGGTGGCACGTACCCGCCTCAGTCGCCAGCTCGGGGTGCAGCTTTACGATCTGGACCGCATGGATCTGACGGCGGATACCACCCTCAACATGCCGCTGCAGAACGATATCTCTCGTTACCTGCAGCAGTTGGCGGATCCGACTTTCGCCGCCCAGGTGGGTCTGTTTGGTGAGCGCCTGCTCTCGCCGGAGAAGACCGGGGATGTGAAATACAGTTTCACCCTGTTCGAGAAGACGCCGGAAGGGGTCAAGGTGCGGGTGCAGACCGACAACACGGATCAGCCGTTCGACATCAACGAAGGCAGCAAGCTGGAGCTGGGCTCCACCGCCAAGCTGCGGGTGCTGACCACCTATCTGGAGATCGTCACCGAGCTGCATGACAGCTATGCCGAGATGCCAGCCGAGAGTCTGCGCAAGATTGAGGTCTCTAATCAGGACAACATCAGCCGCTGGGCCATCTCCTACCTGATGACGGCCAAGGACAAGAGCCTGCCTGTGATGCTGGAGGCTGCGCTGGATCGCAAGTATTCCGCGAGCCCCTATGAAGGCTTCTTCACCGGCGGCGGCATGCACACCTTCAACAACTTCCGCAAAGAGGATAATGGTCGCATTCCGCCTATTCGCGATGCGCTGCGGGAATCCATCAACCTGCCCTTCGTGCGGCTGATGCGCGACATAGTGCGCTACAGCCTCTACAAGGAAGGCAACCGCGCCCAGCTGCTCAAGGATGACAAGGATCCACGCCGCACCGAGTATCTGTCCAAGTTTGCCGACAAGGAGGGCCAGACCTATCTGCTGCGCTTCTGGCGCAAGTATCAGGGCAAGACCCCGGATGAGCGGCTGGATACCTTCCTGGATGGCCTCAAGCCCAGTGCGGTTCGACTCGCCGCCGTACATCGCTATCTGATGCCGGAAGCGTCGCAGGTGGACTTCGCCGCCTTCCTCGCGAAGCGATTGCCACGGGAGAAGCTGAGCGACAAGCGGGTTGAACAGCTCTACACCAGCTATGGGCCAGGTAAGTATTCACTGCCGGATCAGGGCTATATAGCGCGGGTGCACCCGCTCGAGCTGTGGCTGCTGTCGTATCTCAAGGAGTTCGACAAGGCGACCTTCGCCGATGCGGTCGCGGCCAGCCGTGACGAGCGTCAGGAGGTCTACAGCTGGCTGTTCAAGACCCGTCATCGCAGTGCCCGGGATAGCCGCATCCGCACCATGCTGGAGGTCGAGGCCTTCCTCGATATCCATCAACGCTGGGCACGGCTGGGATATCCCTTCGACCACCTGGTGCCGTCGCTTGCGACTGCTCTGGGCAGCTCGGGGGACAGGCCGGCGGCCCTGGCAGAGTTGATGGGGATCATCCAGAACGGCGGCATACGGGCACCGACCCAGCGCATCGAGTACTTGTCGTTTGCCAAGGGCACTCCCTTCGCCACCGTGTTCGAGCCGGCTAACGTGCAGGGCTCCAGGGTGATGGCGCCCGAGGTGGCGCAAGCCTTGCGCAATGCTCTCTCCAAGGTGGTGGAAGGGGGGACGGCGCGACGCATCGCCGGTGCCTTCGCCCTGCCGGATGGGACCATATTGCCGATGGGTGGCAAGACGGGGACGGGGGATAACCGGCTTGAGACAGTCGGGCGTTATGGCAACGTGACCAGCTCCTTGGCCCGTAACCGCACCGCGACCTTCGTCTTCTACATAGGCGACGATCACTTTGGTACCCTGACCGCCTATGTGCCGGGCAGCCAGTCGGACAAGTTCCGCTTCACCTCGGCGCTGCCGGTGCAGGTGCTCAAGGGCATGGCGCCGCTGTTGATGCCCTACCTGGAGCCGGGGACGCATACCCAGTGCATGGCGGGCAGTTGATGCATCGCCATAGCACATAAAAAACGGGGCCAGATTGGCCCCGTTTTGCTATCTACCGCTGACCCAGGGTCACCGGTGGTGAGTCATCACTCACAGCTGATCTTCGATCTCGCCGCGCAGATATTGATACATCTCGCGAAACGCCACCGGTGGCTTGTTGAGCTCCCGCTCCTTGTTAGCGGTGCGGATCAACTGGCGCAGCTTCTGGCGGTCCAGATCGTGGAACTGGGCCATCAGCTCGTTGAGGGCAGAATCCCCTTCGCTGATCAGCCGCTCACGCCACTGCTCCAGGCGGTGCAGACGGGCATTCACGGTGGAGTGACGCATCTTGATGATGGAGAGCGCCTCTTCGATCTGTGCCATGTCCCGGCTGCGCATCAGGCGGCCGATGAACTGCAGGTGGCGGCGGAAGGACTCGTCCTTCTTGGGTTTGAGCTTGCGACCCAGCTCGACGGCTTCGGCCAGCTCTTCATCCAGCGGGATCCGCTCCAGCTCGCTGGCACTCAGGGAGACTATCTCCTCACCCATCTTCTGCAAGGCTTCGGCGTCACGCTTGAGCTGGCTCTTGCTGGGGCCCCAATCGTCCTGTTCGTTGTCGTCTTGATACTGACTCATCGGTCTTTGATTCCTGTCATTCACGTTGGGGGATATGTTACCAGCTTCTCCCGCTGGGCGCAGGGGTCTGATATGCTTAGCCCCTTTCCTTCATACAGATGTGAGTTATGGACCAGCAAGACCAAATCCGCCAGGATCAAACCCATCTCGAGGCTGTCGTCGCCGAGGCTCTGGAGATCGCCAAGGGGTTGGGGGCCGGGCTGGCCGAAGTCTCCATCAGCAAGCAGACCGGCTTGTCGGTGAATACCCGGGGTTGTGAGCTGGAAAGCATCGAATTCAACAAGGATGGGGCGCTCGGTATCGCCGTCTACCGCGACGGCTGCAAGGGCTCCTCCTCCACCACGGATCTCGGCAAGGCTGCCATTCGTGCCGCCGTCGAGGCGGCAATGGAGATAGCGCGCCACACCTCCGCCGATGAGTATGCTGGCCTCGCCGATGCCGAGCTGCTGGCCTGGGACGCTCCCGACCTGCAACTCTGCCACCCCACCCTGCTGGATCCCCAGCACGGCATCGAGCTGGCCATCGAGTGCGAGCGCCTGGCGCTGGGCCGCGATGCCCGCATCAAGCACTCCGACGGCGCCAGCTTCTCCAGCCATCTGGGGGTCAAGGTGTATGGCAACAGCCACGGCTTCGTCAAAGGCTATGCCGCATCCCGCAACTCCCTGAGCTGTGTGTTGATCGGCGAGCAGGATGGCGACATGCAGCGGGACTACGGCTACTCCTCCAGCCGCACCCTGGGAGGGCTGTGGAGCCCGCAGCGCATCGCCGACGAGGCGGTGGAGCGTACCGTCTCCCGCCTGGGAGCCCGCAAGATCAGCACCCGCCATGCGCCCGTGCTGTTCCACCCAGATACCGCCGCCGGCCTCTGGGGCCATCTGGTGATGGCCATCAGTGGTGGCAACCTCTATCGCAAGTCGAGCTTCCTGCTGGACAAATTGGGTGAACAGGTGCTGCCGGACTGGCTGCATATCCAGGAGTTCCCGCATTTGCTTGGCGGTCTGGCCAGTACCCCGTTCGATGGGGAAGGGGTGCGCACCAGGGATATGGACATAGTGCGTGACGGTCGCCTGATGAGCTGGCTGCTCACCTCCTACTCGGCGCGCAAGCTGGGGTTGACCACCACGGGCCACGCCGGCGGCATTCACAACTGGCAGGTGTCGAACACGGGTCAGGACTTCCAGGGCATGCTCAAGGAGATGGGCACTGGCCTGCTGGTGACCGAGCTGATGGGGCAGGGCGTCAACATCGTCAACGGTGACTACTCCCGCGGTGCCGCCGGTTTCTGGGTGGAAAACGGCGAGATTGCGTATCCCGTGGAAGAAATCACTGTTGCAGGCAATCTATCCGATATGTTCAGCAATCTGGTCGCAGTGGGAACGGATGAAGATGAGCGCTCCAGCCTCAAGACCGGCTCGGTGCTGGTTGAGCAGATGAAGCTGGCGGGGCACTGAGCCCGGTTCCTGCCGACCCTGAGCCCATGCCATGAAAAAGGCCCCCGCAATGCGGGGGCCTTTTTCGTCATGAGCAGTGCTTAGCACTACAGCAAGCGAGGCATCAGTGGGTTTCTTTGACGCGCTCGATGCGACCGCCCAGGCCTTGCAGCTTGTGCTCGATATCTTCGTAGCCACGGTCGATGTGGTAGATGCGCTCGACCAGGGTGGTGCCTTCGGCGACGAAGCCGGCCAGTACCAGGCTGGCGGAGGCGCGCAGATCGGTGGCCATCACCTGGGCACCCTTGAGTTGCTCGGTGTCACGGCAGATGGCGACGTTGCCCTGCAGCTCGATGTCGGCGCCCATCCGTACCAGTTCCGGCACGTGCATGAAGCGGTTCTCGAAGATGGTCTCGGTGACCATGCCGGTGCCCTTGGCGACGGCGTTCAGCACTGTGAACTGTGCCTGCATGTCGGTCGGGAAGGCCGGGTAGGGAGCCGTCTTGATGGTGACCGGCTTGAGGGTACGGCCCGTCATGTCGAGGGTGATCCAGTCCGGGCCCTTCTCGATGGCGGCGCCCGCCTCTTCCAGCTTGACCAGCACGGCTTCCAGCAGGGAGGGGTCAGTCTTGCGGCAGGTGATCTTGCCACCGGTCACGGCGGCACCCACCAGGAAGGTGCCGGTCTCGATGCGATCCGGCTGGACGCTGTAGCTGCCACCGTGCAGGCGCTCGACCCCATCGATGGTCAGGGTGTCGGTGCCGGCACCCTGGATCTTGGCGCCCAGAGCGTTGAGGAAGTGGGCGAGATCAACGACTTCCGGCTCACGCGCGGCGTTCTCGATCACGGTGCGACCGTCCGCCAGGGTGGCGGCCATCATCAGGTTCTCGGTACCGGTGACGGAGATCATGTCCATCAGGATGTGGGCACCCTTGAGGCGACCATCGACCCGGGCCTTGATGTAACCATCTTCGATGGCGATCTTGGCGCCCATCAGCTCTAGGCCGTGTACGTGCAGGTTGACCGGACGGGCACCGATGGCGCAGCCGCCGGGCAGGGAGACGTCAGCCGCCCCGAAGCGGGCCGCCAGCGGACCCAGTGCCAGGATGGAGGCACGCATGGTCTTCACCAGCTCGTAGGGGGCGACATGGTTGTTCACTGCACCGGTCAGCACGGTCACGTTGCCGTTGACCTTGGTGCTGGCGCCCAGCATCTCCAGCAGCTTGAGGGTAGTGCCCACGTCCTTGAGGCGCGGCACGTTGGAGAGTTGGATCTCCTCATCACACAGCAGGGTGGCGAACAGGATCGGCAGGGCGGCGTTTTTGGCACCGGAGATGGTCACTTCACCGGAGAGGGTGCAGGGGCCGGTGATCTTGAATTTGTCCATTTACTTAGATACCAAATCAGGAGGGCAGTAGGAATTTACGTTCGCGCTTCCATTCGGCATCGGTAAAGGCCTTGATGGAGAGTGCGTGGATGGCGTTGCTGGCGATCTTGTCCATCAGGGGAGCATAGATGGCCTGCTGTTTCTTGACCCGGCTCATACCGTCAAACATGTCACCGACGGCGATCACTTGGTAGTGACTACCGTCGCCTTTGACATGGACTTCGGACAATGGCAAGGCCTCAAGGAGTATCGCTTCAATTTCAGAGACTTGCATTACGCGTCCTCAGTGTTGGGCGGGGTTGATTGAAACAAATCGGCCACCCCGTACAGGTTGGCCAAGGTATGAAAATCACGAGAGGCGCCGACCAGTCGTGGTGTGGCGCCCCGTGCCAGGGTGGCTTTGGCCCATTTGACCAGCAGGGCCAGACCGGCAGAATCCAGGGTGGTGACATCACCGAGCTCCAGCTCGTCATCTTGCCACCACTCTGCCCGGCGTTGCCACAGCTCATTGACCTGTGGCGCCTGCAGCTCACCGCTTAATTTCATGATTTGATGACCAGGGGCTTGGCGTTGTGCTCGCGCAACTGGGCGATCACCGCATCTATGCCATTCTGGCGGATGAGGCCGCCGAGCTCGTTCTGCTTGGCAGAGAGCAGGCTGATGCCTTCGGCGACCATGTCGAACGCCTTCCACTCGCCGGTCTTGTTGTTCTTGCGCAGCTTGAACTCGAGGAAGATGTCCGGCTTGCCGGCCTCTTTCACGCTGACGTTGACGGCGGTGATGTTGCTGTCACCCGGGGCCTTGCCCGGCTGGACCTTGACGGTCTGCTTGTCGAAGTGGGCGAGGGCATCGGCGTAGGAGCTCACCATGTACTCGGTGAACACCTCGACGAAGGCATCACGCTGAGCCGGGGTGGTCTCCTTGATCTGGTTGCCAAGCACCTTGTAGGCGGCGAAGCGATTATCCACGTAGGGCAGCAGCTCTTCACGGATGATCACGCGCAGGTGATCTGGATTGCTCTTGACCTGAGCCTGGTCTGACTTGAGGCGGGCGAAGGTCTGTTGAGCCGCCTGATCCACCAGGGCATAAGGATCCGAGGTGTTGGCTGCAGCCAGGGTGGCGGCAGAGAACAACATGCTGGTAATCAGACCCAGCAGCAGGGCGATCTTCTTGAACATGGTTACTCCTTGGTTGCTGGCGGATTGGTGGCTGGTGTGGACTGGCTATAGAGGAACTTGCCAATCAGGTCTTCCAGTACGATGGCGGATTTGGTGTCTTCGATCATGTCGCCATCCTTGAGCATGTTGGTGCCCATCTCCTCGTCGGTGAAACCGGGAGCCAGGCCGACATATTGCTCGCCGAGCAGACCCGAGGTCAGGATGGAGAGGGTGCTGGTCTCGGAAAACTCACCGGCACTTTTTTGCATCTGCAAGGAGACGATGGGCACCTGACTCTTGGCGTCCAAGGTGATGTCGCTGACCCGACCGACCACGACCCCACCGACCTTGACCGGTGAACGTACTTTCAGGCCGCCGATATTATCGAAATGGGCGCGCAGGGTATAGGTTTCTCCTTCCGGTTTGAAACTCAAACCAGCGACTTGCAGTGCCAGTGCCAAAATGGCCGCGATGCCAGCCAGCATGAAGGCGCCAACCAGGAATTCTACTTTGCTGAACTTCATCTTTACCTTACCCAAACATGACAGCGGTGAGTATAAAATCCAGACCGAGCACGGCCAGGGATGAGTGGACTACGGTACGGGTCGTCGCCTGACTGATCCCGGCCGAGGTCGGCTTGGCATCATAGCCATTAAAGAGCGCAATCCAGGTGACCACCAGGGCGAAGATGATGCTCTTTATCGCCCCCTGCATGATGTCATCCTGCCAGTCGACGGAGGCCTGCATGGCGGACCAGAAGCTGCCCTCGTCCACCCCCAGCCAGTCGACCCCGACCAGCTTGCCACCGAAGATGCCGATCAGGCTGAACATGAAGGCCAGCAGCGGCATGCTGATGACCCCGGCCCAGAAGCGGGGCGCCACCACCCGGCGCAGTGGATCCACCGCCATCATCTCCAGGCTCGAGAGCTGCTCTGTGGCCTTCATCAGGCCTATCTCGGCGGTCAGCGCGGAGCCGGCCCGGCCGGCGAACAAGAGGGCGGTGACCACGGGCCCGAGCTCACGGAGCAGGGAGAGAGAGACCAGGGGACCCAGGCTCTGCTCGGCGCCGAAGTCCTTCAATACGTTGTAGCCCTGCAAAGAGAGCACCATGCCGATGAACAATCCCGATACCAGTATGATGGCGACGGATTGCACCCCCACCACATAGAGCTGCTGGATCAGCAGGGGGAAGTGCTTGCGCGGCTGGGGCCGGCCCGCCAGCGCATGAAACAGCATGATGGTGGCGCGGCCGATGGCGTTGATAAAACGCACCCCGCTGCGGCCCAGCTTGCTTATTTGAGTCGTCAACATCACAGATCCTGTAGCAGATCGCCTGCCGGAAAATGAAACGGAACAGGACCGTCTGGCAATCCCCGCAGGAACTGTTCGACTTCCGGATTGTGCTCCTCGCGAAGCTGGGCCGGCGTACCATGGGCCACCACCCTGCGGTTGGCGATGATGTAGGCGTAGTCGGCGATACTCAGCACCTCTTTCACGTCATGGGTAACGATGACGGAGGTGATGCCGAGGGCATCGTTCAGCTCCTTGATGAGCTTGACCAGCACCGCCATTGTGATGGGATCCTGGCCGACGAACGGCTCGTCATACATGATGAGATCCGGATCCAGGGCGATGGATCTGGCCAGCGCGGCGCGGCGCGCCATGCCGCCGGAGAGCTCGGATGGCATCAGCCTGGCGGCCCCGCGCAGCCCCACGGCCTGCAGCTTCATCATGACGATGGTATGGATCAGTTCCTCCGGCAGGCCTGAATGTTCCCGCAGCGGGAAGGCCACGTTGTCGAACACCGTCATGCCGGTGAACAGGGCGCCGCTCTGGAACAGCATGCTCATCCGCTTGCGCACCTCGTACAGGCGCGAGCGGGAGAGGGTGGGAATGTCGTCCCCGTCGAACAGGATGTGACCCGATTCAGGTTTCAGCTGGCCACCGATCAGCCGCAGCAAGGTGGTCTTGCCGATGCCACTCGGTCCCATGACGGCGGTGACCTTGCCTCGGGGAATGGTCAGGTTGATCCTGTCGTACAGCAACCTATCTCCGTGACTGAAGGTCAGGTCGGAGATGGTGATCAGGTCATTGTTCAAACAAATGTCCATCCGGTATAAAAGAAGAGCGAATTTTATGGGCTAGTCTAGGTCTAAGCAACAGCAAGGAACAACTATTGAGCGCATAACACCCCCAAAAGCGCGACAGTTTTATGTAACAACATGCGTCAGCCAGGGAACGACCCCGCATCCGATTCGCTTATCTCGACAGACTTTTTTATAATCCCGCAGCAAATCTCGGCCCGGAGCTGTGTCTTTATGTCTGCAAAGCCTGAAAAAGTGTCAGAACTGTTCGATTTTCGTCGCAGTGCCCGCGCGGTGCTGGACATTGAAAAGCAAGCCATTGATGGTCTCTACCAGTACCTCGACGAGCATTTCGACAAGGCCTGCGAGATGGTGCTGCGCTGCGGCGGCAAGATAGTGGTCACCGGCATGGGCAAGTCTGGCCATGTGGGCAACAAGATAGCCGCGACCCTGGCCAGCACAGGCACTCCCGCCTTCTTCCTGCATCCGGGCGAAGCCAGCCACGGTGATCTGGGGATGATCTCCGCAGGGGATCTCATCATCGCCATCTCCAACTCCGGCGAGAGCGACGAGATCCTGGCCCTGCTGCCGGTGCTCAAGCGCCGTGGCATACCGCTCATCTGCATGACCGGCAACCCGACATCGACCATGGCCAAAGAGGCCAATGTGCACCTGTGCATCAAGGTCGACAAGGAGGCCTGCCCGCTCGGTCTGGCGCCGACCTCCAGCACCACGGCGACCCTGGTGATGGGGGATGCGCTGGCGGTGGCCCTGCTGGAAGCCCGTGGCTTCACCGCCGACGACTTCGCGCTGTCCCATCCGGGCGGCTCGCTCGGCAAGCGACTGCTGTTGCGAGTCGGCGATCTGATGCACAGCGGTGAGCTGTTGCCCCGGGTGGGGATAGATGCCACCATCAGCCAGGCGCTGCTGGAAGTGAGCCGCAAGGGCCTCGGCATGACGGCGGTCGTGGACGAGCAGGGTGTGCTGGCGGGTCTGTTCACCGACGGTGACCTGCGCCGGATCCTGGATCTGCAGGTGGATATCCATCACACCTCGATCGCCAAGGTAATGACGGCCAACTGTGTTACCGTAGGATCAGAGATGATGGCGGCCGAAGCCGTCAAACTGATGGAAACCAGAAAGATTAACGGATTGCTGGTGGTGGATGGGGAGCGGCGGCCGCTGGGCGCCTTCAACATGCACGACCTGCTCAAAGCCGGGGTGATTTGATGCAAGATGTACCGACCCTCTATGGTCCGGTGACGCGCAGCCAGTATGAGAAGGCGGCGCAGATCCGCCTGCTGGTGTGCGACGTGGATGGGGTGCTCTCCAACGGCTTCATCTACATGGGCAACCATGGCGAAGAGCTGAAGACCTTCTGCACCCGCGATGGGGCCGGCATGCGCGCCTTGCTCAACGCAGGCATCGAGATCGCCATCATCACCGGGCGCAGCTCCCGCATCGTCAGCGATCGGATGAAGGGCCTGGGGGTGCAACATCTGGTGCAGGGGGCGGATCAGAAGCTGCCCCACTTCGAGGCGCTACTCGCCCAACTCGGTCTGGATGCGTCCCAGGCGGCGTATATGGGGGATGACACCATAGATCTGCCGGTGATGGCGGCCTGTGGCCTGGGTATCGCGGTGGCGGATGCGCACCCGCTGGTGCTGGCCCGCGCCGATCTGATCACCCGTCTGGGAGGCGGCGTCGGCGCGGTGCGCGAGGTGTGCGATCTCATCTTGCAGGCGCAGGGACTCGGTGATTACCAGCCCGAGGCGTCCGTATGAACCGACAGACACTGCTGTTCGGCCTGCTGTTTCTGGTGGCTTTGGCTGCCTGGCAGCTCGGTGACATCGAATTGGCGCCGCAAGAGACCACCAAGGTAGAGAATTATCAGCCTGACTTCACCGCCAAGAACCTGGTCACCACCCGTTTCAACGAGCAGGGCAAGCGGACCGAGCGGATGGAATCGCAGTTTGCCGAGTATTTCCAGATCCTCGAGCAGGCGACCTTCGAGAAGCCGGTGATCTACCTGTTCGACGAGCAGGGAGAGGCCGAGTGGAAGGTGACGGCGGACACGGGCGTGCTCAATACCGATGACAACGTGATCCTGCGGGACAAGGTGCATCTGGATGGTTTGCTGCCAACCTCTTTTATCTCCACCCTGGATACCCCATATCTGGAGATGGATCTGGTGACCCAGGACGTGAGAAGCAATCAGCACATCAGTATCGTCGGTCAGGAATTCCAGACCGAGGGCGTTGGCCTCAAGGGCCACCTGGAACGTAAATATTTCGAATTACTGGATAAAGGCCATGCCATTTATTTCAATGAAAAACGCTAATCTGGCGCTCGCCGCCTTGCTGCTGTGCGGCGCCGTGAACGCCAAAGAGTCCGACTTTACCGAAAAGGTCTATGTGGACGCGGTCAAACAGGTGGCCGAGATGCAGGACAATCGCGTCACCTTCAGCGAGGATGTGCTCATCACTCAGGGCACCATCAAGATCAAGGCCGACAAGGTGGTGGTGATCCGCTCCGGCGAGAAGGGTGCCGAGGTGATGACCGCCTACGGCAATCCGGCCACCTTCTTCCAGATCCTGGATAACGGCAAGCCGGTCAACGCCCATGGCAACAGCATTCGCTACGAGTTGAAGAACCGCCTGGTGACCATCACAGGTAACGGTCAACTCAAGCAGGAAGACAGCCAGGTCAACGGCGACCTCATTCGCTATGACATAGTGAAACAGAAGATGATCGCCGAGAGCAAGGGTCCGACCCAGCGCGTCAAGACGGTGTTCCTGCCGGATCAGGTCGAGAACTTCGACAAGCCCGCCGATCAGAAGAAGAAGTAGGAAACAGCATCCATGGCAGTGTTAAAAGCAGTGGGCTTGCAGAAGAGCTACAAGCGCCGCATGGTGGTGAGCGATGTGAGCCTGGAAGTGGGCACGGGTCAGATAGTGGGGCTGCTGGGCCCCAACGGGGCGGGCAAGACCACCTCCTTCTACATGATCGTGGGCCTGGTACAGCGGGACGCCGGCCTCATCACCATAGACGATCAGGACATCAGCCTGCAGCCCATGCATATCCGGGCCCGCAACGGCATCGGCTATCTGCCGCAGGAGGCCTCGATCTTCCGCCGCCTGTCGGTGTTCGACAACCTGATGGGGGTCATGCAGACCCGCAAGGGTCTGAGCCGCGAAGAGCGGGAAGACAAGGTCGAGCAACTGCTGGAAGAGTTCAACATCACCCATATTCGCGACAGCCTGGGGCAGAGTCTCTCGGGCGGGGAACGGCGACGGGTCGAGATTGCCCGGGCACTGGCGGCAGAGCCGAGGTTTATTCTGCTGGACGAGCCTTTTGCAGGGGTTGATCCTATTTCCGTCATAGACATCAAGAAGATCATCCAACATCTGAAAGAACGTGGCCTGGGCGTGCTGATCACCGACCACAACGTCCGGGAGACCCTGGACGTGTGCGAGAAGGCCTATATCGTCAGCCATGGCCAGATGATTGCCGAAGGCGCCCCGGCGGATATCCTCGCCGATGAGCAGGTCAAGCGCGTCTATTTGGGCGATCAATTCAGTCTATAGTAAGGGGGCATCCCTCATTTTTGTTGGGTGACTGCCTCGCTGAACATAAGGATATCCCGACGTAGATGAAGCCGACATTACAGTTGCGTCTCGGTCAATCCCTGACCATGACGCCACAATTACAACAAGCGATTCGTCTGCTCCAGCTCTCCACTCTGGAACTCCAGCAGGAGATTCAGCAAGCGCTCGACAACAACCCCTTGCTGGAGCAAGAGGAGAGCGAGACGCAGGAAACCAATCCGACCGAGGTACAGGACGTCAGTCAACTTGACTCCAGCGATGCCATGGCCCAGGACAAGATGCCGGATGAACTGCCGGTGGATACCACCTGGGACGAGGTCTATTCGGCCGGCACGGCCCAGAGCGCAGGCCCCATCCACGATGGGGAAGACAGCGTCTATCAGGGGGAAACCACCGAGAACCTGCAGGACTATCTGCTGTGGCAGATGCGACTGACGCCGTTCAGCGATCTGGATGCCGCCATCGCCCTCGCCATCATCGACGCCATCGACGAATCCGGCTATTTGACTGCTTCTCTCGAAGATATTCAGCTTGCAGTCAGCAGTGAAGAGGTAGAAGTCGAACTGGATGAAGTCGAAGCCGTGCTCAAGCGGGTGCAGCATTTCGATCCCATTGGCATCGCGGCCCGTTCGGTGCGGGAGTGTCTGCTGATCCAGCTTGGCCAGTTCCCGTCCGATCTGCCCTGGCTCAGCGAGGCGAGGGAGGTGATCAGCGAACACATGGATTTGCTTGGCAATCGCGACTATCGCACCCTGGCCCGCAAGACCCGGCTCAAGGAGAGCGACCTCAAGGAGGTGCTGGATCTCATCCAGCAGCTGGAGCCGAGACCGGGCAACGGTGTCATCCAGAGCGAGTCTCAATACGTGATCCCGGACGTGTCCGTGGTCAAGAAGGGTTACAAGTGGGTGGTTGAGCTGAACCCGGATTCGGCGCCGCGCATTCGCGTCAACGAGACGTATGCGGCCATGGCCCGCAACGCGCGCAGCAGTACGGATACCCAGTTTATCCGCTCCCACCTGCAGGAAGCCAAGTGGTTCATCAAGAGTCTGGAGAGTCGGAACGACACCCTGCTTAAGGTGGCCAGCTGCATCGTCGAGCAGCAGCAGGGCTTTTTCGAATACGGTGAAGAGGCCATGAAGCCCATGGTGCTCAACGACATCGCCGAGGCGGTGGAGATGCACGAGTCGACGATTTCGCGGGTGACAACCCAGAAGTACATGCATACGCCCCGCGGCATTTTTGAACTGAAGTTTTTCTTCTCCAGTCATGTCAGTACGGAGGGAGGAGGAGAGTGCTCATCGACCGCTATTCGCGCTCTGATCAAGAAGCTGGTGACGGCGGAAAACCCCGCCAAGCCGCTTAGTGATAGCAAGATCGCGGATTTGCTGGCCGAACAGGGTATTATGGTGGCGAGACGCACGATCGCAAAGTACCGTGAATCCTTGTTGATCCCGCCATCCAATCAGCGCAAACGCCTGGTTTAGGCAAACAAAAGGAAGACGTTATGCAAATTAACCTGACCGGACACCATGTCGAGATTACCGAAGCTCTGCGTGATTATGTGAACAACAAATTTGCCAAACTCGAGCGTCACTTTGACCATATCAACAACGTACATGTGGTGTTGAGCGTCGAAAAACTGAACCAGATTGCCGAAGCCAAGCTGCATGTCAGCGGGGGTGAGGTGTTCGCCAATTCGGAGCATGCCGACATGTATGCTGCGATTGATACCCTGCTGGACAAGTTGGATCGGCAGATCATCAAGCACAAAGATAAGTTAAATCAAAAATAACTATGCAACTTGAACACATACTGAGTCGGGACTGCACCAAGAGTGCGGTCCCTTGTACCAGCAAGAAACGCGCCCTCGAGATCATCAGTGAATTGGCCGCAGAGCGCCTCGGCACCTCCCGTCAGGTGTTGTTCGAGAGCCTGCTGGCGCGGGAAAAGATGGGCAGTACCGGGATCGGTGCCGGTATCGCCATTCCCCATGGCCGGATCGACGACGCCTTCGCGCCGACCGCCGTGCTGATGACCTTCTCCGAACCCATCCCTTTCGATTCGATCGACAATCAACCGGTCGACCTGCTCTTTGCATTGCTGGTGCCACAGAGCGAGTGCAAGCAACATCTCAAGACACTTTCCCTGATGGCATCCAAGCTGGGTGACAAGGCCGTCTGCCGCCAGTTGCGCCAGGCGACCAGCGACGAAGAACTCTACCAGATCATGACCTCGGCCTGATGCCGGGCATGACGCAGCCAAGTAGATGTGAGGGGGACAAGATGCAGTTAATAGTGGTAAGTGGTCGTTCGGGCTCGGGCAAGACAGTCGCCCTGCGGGTGCTGGAAGATCTGGGTTACTACTGTGTGGACAACCTGCCGGTCAATCTGCTGCCCCAGCTGATCATCTCGGTGGAGAGCCAGTATGACAAGCTGGCGGTCAGTATCGACGTGCGCAACCTGCCGACTCAGCCAGACCGGTTGGAGAGCCTGCTGGCGCAGGCACGCAGCGAAGGACGGGTGGAGTTCTCCAGCTTCTTCTTCGATGCGGACAATACCACCCTGCTCAAGCGCTATGGCGAGAGCCGCCGCCTGCATCCCCTGTCTCGCAACAAGCTGTCGCTGGACGAGGCGATCCGGGAAGAGACCCACCTGCTGGCGCCCCTCTCCTCCACCGCTGACCTGCGCATCGACACCACTAACCTCAGCATTCATGACCTGAGCGAGCTCATCAAGACCCGGGTGCTCGGCAAGAAAGAGAACGAGCTGGTGCTGGTATTCGAGTCGTTCGGATTCAAGTACGGCATCCCCAAGGATGCGGACTTCGTGTTCGATGCCCGCTTCCTGCCCAATCCCCACTGGATCCCCGAGCTCAAGCCCTTCACAGGTCAGGACGAGCCGGTGGCCAACTATCTCTCCAGCCAGCCGGACGTCATGCTGTTCATCCAGCAGATCGAGAACATGCTGGGTACCTGGTTGCCCCATCTGGAGCGCAACAATCGCAGCTATGTGACGGTGGGCATCGGTTGCACCGGTGGCCAGCACAGATCCGTGTTCATCGCCGAGCGGTTGGCCAGTGCGTTTCGCCTGCTCGGCAAGAACGTGCAGATCCGCCACCGCACCCTGGACAAGCGATCGGCATCCGCCTGATTGACCAATAGGACACTCAGATGACAGTTTCCGCCTCGGTAGAAGTCAAAAACAAGCTGGGTATTCACGCCAGGCCGGCCATGATGCTGTTCGAGCTGGTGCAGGGCTTCGATGCCCATGTGCTGCTGCGCAACGAAGACGGCGTCGAGGCTGATGCAGACAGCGTGATCGGTCTGCTGATGCTGGACTCGGCTCAGGGCAAGCAGGTCGAGGTACAAGTGGAGGGGCCGCAAGAGGAAGAAGCCTTGGCGGCCGTGGTAGCCTTGTTCACCTCGGGCTTTAACGAGGAGTAAAGCCGCTGCCTTGCCCTCTCACGGCGCGGTCCGCGCCAGCCCCTTGAAGTGGACAAAGTCCCGACAAGCCAGCAAATTCTTGCTGGCTTTTTCGTTCATCAGCGCCAGGAACAAGTCGTAGAGCCCCATCGCTTCCTCGTAGTCCGCCTTGGCGATGGCCAGCACGAAGATAAGGTTGGCGGTCTCGCCGTTGCCCCAGTCGATGCCCTGGGGAGCCAGCACCGTATACACCAGGGTACGACGGGCCAGCAGGCCAAGGGCGTGGGGCAGGGCAATGCCATCCCCCAGCATGGTGGAGACGATCTGCTCCCGCTCCTGCAGGGATCCCCTGAACCCCTCTTCGACCAGATCCTCCGCCTCCAGCTGATCGCAGATGATGGCAAATAGTGCGGCTTGATCAAGAGGCTCGTTCACCACCATGAAGTGCTCATCATCGAAGTACTTGTCGAGCAGGTAGGGGCGGGTGCGATCGATCAGCACCAGCTTGCCGAGCTGTTCCAGCTGGTACTGGGTCGGGAAGGGGGCAACCTGCACCACGGGGACATTCTTGTCACTGACCTTGCTCGTGCTGATGACGAAGTCCTGCTGGATATGCGCGAGCCCCTCATAGTCCCGCACCGACTCCAGGCTGGTCAGTTGCAGCTGAGGGTATTCCCGCTTGATGCGCGCCTCCAGCACCCGGAAGGTGGCGTTGCCCGCATCGCACAGTAGCAGCGCCTGGGGAGGGCGGCTGTAGCCGATGTCGTAATGGCGCTCCAACCCGACGCCTATGTGGATCACCAGATAACCGATCTCGTGATGGGTCAGATGATAGGGGGTCTGCTTGATCCACTCGGAGATGGCCGCCAAGGTGATGTCGTAGGCGAGGGGATAGTACTGCTTGATGTGATCCGCCAGCGGGTTGTGGCAGCCAATCTGGTATTTGATCCGCAGCAGCATGGCACTGATATGGGCCAGCATATCGGCGTGCAACTGGCCGTCGTGGCGCAGATCATAGGGGTAGTGCTGGTGGATGTAATCCAGCAGGTGTTCAACCAGCTGGGTACTCTCGGCGGCCATGGCCGGGCTGAGCTGCGGGGTGTCGGTAATGAGTCGTGCCTGGATCTGGATGGCGAGGCCATTCACCTCAGGCTCCCCGGGCCGAGTCAGGGTAGGGAGCTCCCCATAGATGTCGCGGGCCACGGCCGTGAGGGGGGCGGTGAGATCGTCCTGGCTGAAGGCCAGCAGCTCATGGCCAGCGGCCTGGCGCAACAGGGCGACGGCGCAGTAGATGGTGAGCTGTTGCAGACTCTCGTCGGCCAGCCGCAACTGATGGTGGCCGAGCTGGGCGTGGATGCGGTTGCCAATGACCTCCAGGGTTTTGCTGGGGCAGAGGTTGGGCAACAGGCCCTGCAAGGGGCTGTTGCGGGTCTGCTCCCGATAGAGCAGCTGGGTGAGGCAGGCCCGGATGGCCGCCTCTTCCCCCTGAATGCGCATGCCAAGGCGTGGCTTGCTGTCGATGGTGAGCCCGAAGTGGGCGAGCCGCTCCCTCACCTCCGCCATGTCCCCTTGCAGCGCGGCCCGGCTCAGATACCAGGTGTCCGCCAGCTCCTCGAGCTTGATCCCCTGCTCTGCGGTGAGCAGCAGGAGTTGCAGATGCAACACTCGCTCCCGACTGGTGCGGGGCAGGCTGGTCTCCTGCTCCTGCGCCGCCAGCAACTCGTCAAACAGCCCCTGATTGTAAATCTTCAGCTGATAGCCGGTGCCGCGCTGATGGATCAGATGGGCGCCGTGGGTGGCAATCAGCTCGTTGAGGGTCGCCACATCGGTGCGCACAGTGCGGGTGGAAACATTGAGGCGGCGGGCCAGCTCCTCCTGTGGCAGGGGTTCGGCATGGAGCTGGGTCAGCAGTTGATGGAGTCTGGGGTGGGGCAGCTTGATCATGGGGACAGCGTGACTCCGGTCGTGAGAGAGGGATCGATGTTAACAACTGAGTCATCAACAAGCCAGGCACCGGCCAGAGGTTGGACCGGTGCCCTTGTTATCGTCACGCCAGCAGCTGTTTCACCATGGCGAGCAGGGTGCGAACGTCCTCTGGACGAGTCTGACCGCTGTCACTGTCGATGATGGAGCTGTAGATGTGGGGGACTATCTTCTCGACCCCAGCGTCCAATGCGATGCGCACTATCTCCTCGAAGTTGTCGAGATCGATGCCGCCGGTGGGCTCCAGCCAGAAGCCGTGGCGGGCGCAGGCCTCGGCCACCGCCTGATACTCGTCTCGGCAAGCCAGCCCCCCCATGGGGAAGAACTTGACCGAGCTGCCCCCCATGTCCTTGAGCAGGGCGATGGCGGTATCGATGGGGACTATGCCGTCGGCCTGCCCGGCGCTGAGGGGACCGGTGGAGATCTTCACCATACCCGGGGTACCGGTGGGGGAGATGAGGCCATTCACTAGGGTATGGGGTTGACCGAGCAGTGCCCGGCTGGCGCCCACGCCGGTGAATACCTGATTGACGTGCTGGGGCTGTAGCTGACGAGCCAGCTCGGCCACCATGGCGGACTGACGGGGGTCGCCGGCGCCGAGCCCGATGGAGAGGGCATTGTCGATCAACGCCGCGTATTCGCGCATGTCGGCGACGGCGGAGGGCACATCCGGGTAGCTCTTGGAGAGCACGCCGACCAGCACATGGCCCTCGGCGGCCTCATAAATGTCGACGGCATTCTGTTTGGAGCCGGCCAGCACGTTGAGGCAGACGCGATCGCGATAGTAGTTCGGGATAAGGGACATCAGTTGTTCTCCTGGGCTAGTTGGGCGATGGCCGCGTGGATCTGGTCGAGTTGGGCCGGGCTGACGCTGCGCACATCGATCTCGATGTGGCCCTCGTTGGCCTTATAGCCACGGCAGTAGATGGCGGGGTTGCCCTGCTGCAGGCGAGCCACCACCTGTACCGTGTTCATGCCGAGGCGCGCATGGTCGAAGGCAATGTCGGTGCGGGCGATATCGCGGCCGGCGCTGTCCCACACCACTTTGGCGGTGACGCCAGGCAACTGGTTGAGGCGCTCGATGAAGGGGGTCATCTTGCTCACCATGGCGGCGCCGCTCTCTTTTTCCTTCTCCAGATAGCGCTCGATGGCGTGGGTCAGGCCGAGGATCCCCTCCTTGCCCACCTTCATGGCGCGGCCTATGCCGTTCGCCTGCTGCTTGACCCACTCTACATACTGGGCCTTGCCGAGTACCAGGCCGCTGGTGGGCCCCTCGATGGCCTTGGCGCCGCTGTAGATGACCAGGTCGGCCCCTTGCTGGTAGTAAAGACGCAAGTCCTCTTCCGCCGCCGCATCGACGATGAGCGGCAGCCGGTGGGCCCTGGCCACCTCGGCCGCTTCGGCCACCGACAGAATGCTCTTCTGCACGCAGTGGTGAGATTTGATGTAGAGGATGGCTGCCGTGTTGGGGTTGATAGCGGCGGCCAGTTGGGCGGGGGAGCACTCGTTGGCATAGCCGGCCTCCACCACCTTGCCGCCACCCAGGTTGACCATGGTGCCCACGGGGGCGCCAAAGTTCACGTTGTGACCCTTGGGCAGCACGATTTCGCTCGGTACCCCGTGGGCATGGGCGTGCAGTTGCTCGAGGCGATAGGCATCACCGCGTACTATCACGGCCGCCACCGATTGGGCTATGCCGGCACTGGCGCAGGAGACCACGACCGCATCTTCCACTCCCAGCAGATTGGCGAGGTAGGCACCTGTCTTGTTGACCAGATCCTTCACCTCGAAGTAGTGACCCAAGCCGAAGTTGACGGCCTCGACCACCTCCTGCTCCGGGGTGGAGACGCCGAGGATGGTCATGCGCCCGGAGGCATTGATGACGGGTTTGAGCTGATATTTCTCATACACGGAAGGCATGGTGTGATTTCCCATAGTGAGTCAGAACCAGGTCACCACCCACCAGGGCGGCGAGGGGGAGCAGTTGTACATCGCCGCTGCGCGATTGCGCCTCGGTGTCCATGAACAGGGCAGGGCCGCGGGCCAGTTCGAACAGAGTCAGGTCGGCATCGGCGCCCACCTCGAGCCGTCCCTTGCCCGGCAGGCGCAGGGCATCGGCGGCCTGGTGGGTGACGCAGGCGAGCACCTGCTCCAGGCTCATGCCGATGACGAAGAACTTGGACATCACGTGGGCCAGGCTGTAGACGGGCCCCTTGATGCGATTCTTGCAGTAGATGTCGGAGCTGATGGTGTCAGGCAAGATGCCTTGGCGGATGGCGTGCTCCGCCACCTCGAAGCTGAAGCTGGCACCACCGTGGCCGATATCGAGTCGCAGCCCTCGCTGCATGGCGTCACGCACCGCCACTCTCAGCTCACCGGCCGGGGTCAGGATGCGGTTCGGTTTGCCGTTGAAGCAGTGGGTCAGCAGATCACCCTGTCCCAGCAGGGCGACTATCTCGTCCAGATCCGGCGGTGTGTTGCCCACGTGCACCATCAGCGGCAGGTTGCCGTTGTCGCGCTGGATCTGTTTGGCGATCCGCAGGGGCTGCAAGCCATTCTCGCCGACCACGCTGCCACTCATGCGCGCCTTGATGCCGACGATGAAGCCGGGGTGGCGGAGGATGGCCGCCTGGGCCAAGGCCGAATCTATGTCGGTTGGATTGGCCAGTTCATTTTGGCGCAGCAGGCCGATGCGGGAGATGTTGAGTAGGGCATGGACCCGGGTCTTGCAGTCTGCGGCCAGACGTTGGAACGCATCCACGTCGTCGGCTCCCGTGCTGCCCGCGTCGATGACGGTGGTGACCCCTGATTCCACCCCGACCTTGTCCGGTTCATCGTGATAGATGGGGGAGGCGGGATAGCAGTGGGTGTGGCCGTCAATCCAGCCTGCACTCAGGTAATACTGTCCGGCCAGGGTGAGGACTCGCTTCGCCTCGGCCGAGGTCGGGAGCTGGCCAAGGGCCGCTATCTTGCCGTCCAAAATGGCGATGTCGATGAGCTCGCCGTTTCCCTGGCGTCCCGCTCTGATGATCATGTCATACATGCTGATATCCCTCTTGGAACCTGCTTGCGCTCTTACTGCGAGGCCGTGATCAAGGCTCATGTGCTGCTCGGAATCCTCACGTATTTCTATACGCTCCGGTTCCTGCGCTGCTCTTCACCTTGCTGACGATCTCTCGCGACAGATCGCAAACAGGTTCTTAAATGCCGCCCGAGAGACGGCCTGTGATTAAGCCAGGGCGACCGGGAAGAAGGTGCCGAGCAGCATGGCTCCCAGGATGGCGCCACCCGTGATGGGCTTGTTCCAGATGTAGAACAGCAGCGCCCCCAGCAGGGAACCCAGACCGATGGGGATGGAAGCGCCCATGGCGGAGAGGATGATCAGGGGGCCGAGGAAGCGGCCGGAGCTGTTGCCCGCACCCATCATCACATCCGCACCATAGGTGGAGTTGCTCTGATTGATGGTGAACTTGCGCGCCAGGATGATCACATAGCCGATGGCCAGACCAATCCCCATGCCGGTCGCCAGGGAGGCACCGAAGTTCTCCACCGGATAGACGATGCCGGCGCCCAGCAGCAAGGCGGGAACCCCCAGACCGACCCCGGTCTGGATGGCGCCACCGATATCCAGGATCCCTACCAGGGAGCCCTCTATGATACGAGCAAACAGGAAGCTGGCACCGAAGGCCGCGACTGCACCGTAGGCCCCTGTATCCATGCCGGCCTTCAGCATGGCGACGAAGGCCACCTCGTTGAAGGCGCCGACCCCGTACAGGTAAAACATGTGCGTACCGGCAAAGACCCCGGCCGACAGCAGGCCGACGAAGATGGGGAAGGACCAGTCCGCATACCAGAAGTTGTTTCTCAGTTTCTCATCCATGGTGTGGTCCCTTATTTGCCGCTCATCAGGTTATGGACATTTTCCAGCCACAGGGGGATCCCCATGTGGAAGGACTCGATCAGTTTCATGTCAAAGCCACGGAAGAATCCGCTCAGCACGAACAGCAATACGATGGCTGCCATCATGACGCGGGTGACGTGGTTCCAGCCGCTCTCCTCGACGCCCTTGCCGATCAGGATGCCAAGCACCAGACCCGGTACGGCGTTGCCCATGATGAGCTGGGCCATGCCGCCGAAGATGGTGGCCCAGAAGCCGGACTTCTTGCCCGCCTCGATGGCGGCCAGCCAGAAGATCACCGGCATGACGGTGTTGACCAGCAGGTTGGCGGCTGGCACCAGCACCTTGACGGCGGTGACCTGCAGAGCGGCGGGAACCGCGGCTGCCGTGCTGTTGAGGAAGGCGACGACGATGGCCCCTATGATGGCACCGGCGATGGCCATCTTCTTGGGGTCGTGCAAGGTGCTCGTCAGATCCCGGTTCTTGACCAGCAGTGCGGCCGTGGCCCAGTGCGGGATGATGCGGTGATCCACATCCTGGGTGAAGGCACCGGCCGCCACGGTCGAGGCCCAGGCGTTGAAGAAGAAGCCGAGACCGAAGGAGAAGTGGGAGGCGGGATCCCCTTCACAGGAGTTCAGCTCGCCCAGGGTGCGGAAGGCGCCCATGCCCTGTACGGTCGGGGCATGGAACATCCGCGCCGCACCGGCCCCCACCCCGACGCCCACCAGGCCACCGATGATGAGGGACTTCATTAATATGATCAGAAACATCCAACATGTCCTTTTTGTGGGGTTACAGCAGGGTGAAATCCACCTTGTCGACATCCAGGCTGGTGACCTTGACGGCGATCTCCAGCTGCACGCGGAATTCGCGGCGCTGGCGCGGCAGGAAGAAGAACAGGAACTTCTCCACCCGGACCGATTCCTCGGCCTTGATCACCTGCACATCGACCGGTTCGAGTCGCAGCATCACGTGCTGGCTGCCCTTGAGCAGCGTGGGTTGTACCTGGCTGAGGGCGGCGGCGAACGCCTGCTGGCGAGTCGCCCCCTTGCCGTTGACGATGACCTGGGTGGTGAAGTGTTCTTTCATCAGGCGCGACCGTGCTTCTTGGCGAACGCTTCGATCAGCTTCTGACCCAGCTCTTCCTTGTCGTTGAAGCCAAAGCCCAGCACCACACAACCTTCGTTGATGGCGGTGACGCCCTCTTCGATGGAGCGCATGCCATATCGGCACTTGTAGCCGTACTTGGTCTGGGCCGTGATGGCGCCGGCACCGCCGCTACCGCAGAAGGAGATGCCCAAATCGGCCTGCTCCTTGTTCATCACATCACCGAGCTTCATATCGGCGGCCATGCCGGGGATGACGGTCACGCTGGCGCCGGCGGCTTCTGCCCCCGCACCGACTTTCTGACCCTTGCCGAGACGATCTCCGATCACGAGTTTGATGGCTGACATAGTGGTTTCTCCTTGATTAGGGGTTCAGTACGGAACTGAGTTCATTTTCTTTGGCGACTTCGAAATGGACGGACAAGAGATGGGCCTCTTCATAGGCCAGCTTGTCCAGCCAGGCGACGACCTGTTCGGCCAGTCGCAGGGAGAGGGGGGAGATCTCGTCGAACAGGCTGAGGTCGACCTCCGGCAGGGATTCACCGCTGTAAGAGCGCCACACCATGGCTTTGACATGGGAGGCCAGCATCTGTTGTTGCACCTCGTTGGGACGAATGCCCTGCTCCGCCAGCAGGCTGTGGATGCGCGCCAGGGTGAGATCTGTCTTGCGCAGCAAGGCCGGGCTGTCCGGGGTCAGGGCGCTGTCATGGGTGTCGGTAGTCAAGGTCTGCTCTCCAAGGCTGGCAGAAGGGATGTGACTACCCTAAGGCGGTAAAGCCGTATGGAGGAGGCAGCTTTTTTCCGCTTCTAACTGGAAATCCCGCTCGGAAGCAGACCCAAGGCAGCCACTTTTGTGGCTCAGAGGCACAAAATCGGGTGTTCAAGGCGTTTTGAATGTGATCGGCGCCGCACTTTAGGGGGCGACACCTGACAGAGGGCGGGGTGTGGAATTGTGAGTCGCCTCACGCAAAGGGTGGCGGGGCGGAAACAAAAACAGGGCCATTGGGGCCCAGTTTGCAGTCGAGGTGGTCGCTTAGCTGGTGGCCGCCGCGCTGCTCGCGGGCAGATTCTGGTAGCGCACGTCTTCTTCGATGGTGACCTCCACCTCGAGCGGCTTGCCGTTGCGGATGACGGAGATGCGCAGCTTGGTACCGGGGCGGCTTTCGACGATCTTGTCCATGACGGCGCGTACACCGCTGATGGCCTCGCCGTTGACCTTGAGCAATACGTCCCCGCGTTTGAGCCCAGCCTTGCTGGCCGGCCCCGTCGGATCCAGGCTCTCCACCACCAGGCCCTGCAGGTCGCCTAGGTTCATCATGCGGGCGACTATGGGATTGATTTCGACGCTGGAGATCCCGAGGTAGCCGCGAATGACCCGGCCGTTGGCGATCAGTTCGTCCATGATGCGTTTGGCCAGCTTGTAGGGGATGGCGAAGCTGATGCCGTAGCTCTCTTGGTTGCCGTTGAGGTGATAGGCGGCGGTATTGATGCCCACCAGATCGCCACGGCCGTTGACCAGGGCGCCACCCGAGTTGCCCTCATTGATGGCGGCATCGGTCTGCAGCAGATCCTGCCGGCCATTGCTGTCCGGCCCCATGCTGGAGAGGCCGATGCGACCGGTGGCACTGATGATGCCCTGAGTGATGGTCTGGCCGACGTTGTAGGGGTTGCCGATGGCGAGCACCACATCTCCCACGTCCGGCAGTCGCTCGGGATCCTGGGGGATCACCGGCAGATTGTCCGATTCGATGTAGAGCACGGCGAGATCGGTCAGCTTATCGGAACCGACCAGCTCGGCGCTGAACACCCGGCCATCTTGCAGCGCGACGATTATCTGGTCCGCATCGGCGATGACGTGGTAGTTGGTCAGCACGTGGCCACGGGAACTCATGATGACCCCGGAACCCAGCCCCTGGGGCCTGAGCTCGGCCTTCTCGCCGCGATTGCCGGCGAAACTGCGGGTATAGATGTTGACGACGGCAGGGCCGGCGCGATGGGCGGCGTAGGAGAAACTCAGTTCACGGGCATTGGTGATGAGGCCCGGCAGAGGGGCACCGCCACGAAAATTGGGGAACAGCAGCAACAGGAGCGCCGCGACGGTGAGGCCGAAGCCGACAGACTTGCCCAAGTAACTGATCAAAGGTGGGATTTTCATGTCATTCTCATCCGTACATGCTGCGCGCAGAGAATAACATTATCGGTGGATAAAAATCACCCGCGGCGGTTGCCGCGGGTGTGAGGGACTTAACGGATCACCAAATAGAGCGAGGAGTCGCCACGCTGGATGTTCAGCGCCAGCACTTCCGGCTTGTCTTTCAAGGCCTTGGTCAGCTCCCCCAGGGAGTTGATGCGCAGGCGGTTGACCCCGATGATGACGTCGCCTTTCTGCAGGCCGGAGGCGGCGGCAGGGGAACGCGGATCGATATCGGAGACAGCCACGCCGGTCACCGGCTCTGTGCTGGTGCTGAGCTTGGCTCCTTCCAGTGCCGGGTGCAGGGCGCTGGCGAGGATCTCGCTGTCATCGGCCTTCTTCAGGGTGACCTTGACGGTCTGCTCCTTGCCATCGCGGATGAGACCGAGGGCAACCTGCTTGTCGGCACCCATGGTGGCTATCTTGGCACGCAACTCACCGAACGAGCGGATGGGCTTGCCATCGATGCTGATGATGATGTCACCCGCCTTGATCCCGGCCTTGGCGGCGGCGGAGTCAGGCATGACCTGGTTGACGAAGGCACCATCCTTCTTGTTGTAACCGAAGGACTTGGCAATATCCGTGGTCAGCTCGGTGCCCGTGATCCCCAACTGGCCACGGCGCACTTCACCGTACTTGACGATCTGATCGGACAGGTCGCGCACCATGTTGGACGGAATGGCGAAGCCGATGCCGATGTTGCCACCGTTCGGACCCAGGATGGCGGTGTTGATACCGATCAGCTCGCCACGCAGGTTGAGCAGGGCGCCACCTGAGTTACCCGAGTTGATGGCCGCATCGGTCTGGATGAAGTTCTCCAGGTTCTCGATGTTGAGGCCGCTGCGACCGAGGGCGCTGACAATGCCCGAGGTGACGGTCTGGCCCAGGCCAAACGGGTTGCCGATGGCGAGCGCATAGTCACCGACCCGCAGGTCGTCTGAGTCGGCGAACTTGATCTGCACCAGATCGTCGGCCTTGATTTGCAGCAGGGCGATGTCGGACTGCTTGTCTTCACCAATCTTCTTGGCGGCGTATTCACGGCCGTCCTTCAGATTGACCTTGATCTCGTCAGCCTCGTGCACCACGTGGGCGTTGGTGATCACATAGCCCTTCTTCGCATCGATGATGACGCCGGAGCCCAGCGCCTGGAAGGGCTGCTCGCTCACCTGCTCGTCGGGCATGTTGGGGCCGAAGAAGAAGCGGAATTGTTCCGGCAGGCGCTGGCGGGTGATCTTCTTGCCAGAGACGGAAATATTGACCACGGCAGGAGTGACCTGCTCGAGGACAGGGGCCAGGCTCGGCATCTCCTGGTTGTTCGCCAGCAGGGGCAGGGCAGCTTGCGCTGGCGCCGCAGACAGGGCGATACCGACACTGAGGGCTAATACACTGAATACAGAAAGAGATTTACGCATATGAGAAACAGCTCCCAGAAAAAGTTGCAATGCAATCGTCAAGGTCTGACCACGATAAGGCGTAATAAGTTCCACTAGGGACTAGCTGGATTGTTTGAGCAGACCGGACGCACCCGCATAGTCGCGCGGCGGCAGACCCGGTTCTTCGTTGGCAGACTCATCTTTCCCTTCTTCGGCCTGAGGTTCGCGGAACAGCGGCTCCTGTACCTTGGCCAGGAACTTGCTCTGCTCGGCCATGTGGCGATAGAGGGTCTGGTATTGATCGGCCAACTGCTCCATCAGGGCGGCGCTATCGGCAAAGTGGGTATTGATCTGACCCTGATAGCTTTCCAGCTCCTTGTGGGCTTTTTTCAGCTCTTGTTCCAGACGTCCGGCATCCCGGCTGCGGACCGTGAAACGGCCGATCAGTACGCCTATGATAAGAGCGGCTACCGCCAGCAGGATCCCGTTTAACAGAGTCATAGATGCTCCTTGTTACAGCTAAGTCGATGATTGTTGAGACGGTCGGCTTGACCGCGATGCCTCGTTGGCACTATACCGTGCACCCCGAGAGCGTGATACCATTTTGTCCTTCATTCAGGGACTTGGAGGCGGTTTACAGGATGACCCCGCAGCAAAAATATCAGCAGGATTTGCAGCGTCCCGGCTTTGTGGCCGACCCGGCTCAGGCGATGGCCGTGGCCCGCCTGGAACGACTCTATCAGGATTTGTGCGCCAGCCCGACTCCGACCAGATCCCGCGGCCTGTTTGGTTGGCTGCAAAAAAACAAACCTGCCGCCCCTGTCCTCGGACTCTATATGTGGGGTGGAGTGGGCCGAGGCAAGACCTGGCTGATGGATACTTTTTTCGACAGCCTGCCGGGCGAGCGGAAACTTCGCATTCATTTTCACCGCTTCATGCACCGGATCCATGATGAACTCAAGGGGCTGACCGGTCAGGCCGACCCTCTCCAACTCATCGCCAGCAAGCTGGCAGATGAGACGGATGTCATCTGCTTCGACGAGTTTTTCGTCTCCGATATCACGGATGCCATGCTGCTGGGGACCCTGTTCCAGGCGCTGTTTGGCCACGGCGTCGTGCTGGTGGCGACCTCCAACATTCCGCCCAAGGATCTCTATCGCAACGGTCTGCAGCGGGCACGTTTCTTGCCCGCCATCGAGCTCATCGAGCACCACTGCGAGATCCTCAACGTGGACGGAGGCGTCGACTATCGACTGCGTACTCTGGAGCAGGCGGAGATCTACCACTTCCCGCTGGATGAGCAGGCCAAGTGCAATCTGGATCGCTATTTCGGCCAGTTGACGGGTCTGGCGAAGATCGATACCGCCACGCTGGAGGTGAATCATCGTCAGTTGAGCGCGCTGGGCTTGGGGGAGGGGGTGCTTTATATGGAGTTCGAGCAGATGTGCTGCACCCCTCGCTCACAGGGGGATTACATCGAGTTGGCCCGGGAGTTTCATACCGTGCTGCTGGCCAATGTGCAGCCCATGGGCACGGGTACTGATGACGCCGCCCGCCGTTTCATCGCCATGGTGGACGAGTTCTACGAGCGGCACGTCAAACTCATCCTGTCGGCGGCCGTGCCCATGACGGCGCTCTATGGAGACGGCCTGCTCAATTTCGAATTCAAGCGCTGTCTTTCGCGTCTTCAGGAAATGCAATCGCACGAATACCTTGCCAGAGTGCACCTTCCTTAGTCACAATACCCGAGCCTGCCAGTCGGATGGGCATCTGCGGCAGGTAGGGCCGGGCGACATTTGCTAGCTTCATGGCAGTGAAATTAGCAGGTGATATTTAAGGCAACTTCACTTATAATCGCCCGGCCCACGTTACAGCTGTCGATAAGACAGCAACACTTTAAGCTTTACTTGTATTCGAAGGGGTACAGGTAGGCCATCGTTTGTTGTTTGTGGGAGAGCCCCCATAAGCAATTGGGTCTGTAACAGGTAATTGGGTTTAACTTAATGAAAACTTTCGTTGCCAAGCCAGAAACCGTAAAACGTGACTGGTACATTGTGGACGCAGAAGGTAAAACTCTGGGTCGTATCGCAACCGAGATCGCTGCTCGTCTGCGTGGTAAGCACAAAGCTGAATACACTCCGCACGTTGACACCGGTGATTACATCATCGTTGTAAACGCTGAGAAGGTACACGTAACCGGTAAGAAATTTACCGACAAAATGTACCACGCTCACTCCGGTTTCCCGGGTGGTATCAAGTCCATCAGCTTTGACAAGCTGATTCAGCGTAAGCCGGAAATGGTAATCGAAGCTGCCGTCAAGGGCATGCTGCCGAAGGGTCCGCTGGGCCGTGCCATGTTCCGTAAGCTGAAAGTTTACGCAGGCGCAGAGCACGCTCATGCTGCTCAGCAACCTCAAGTACTGGATATCTAACGGGAACTGGCAACATGGCAGAAAATCAATACTACGGTACCGGCCGTCGCAAAAGCTCCACTGCTCGCGTATTTATCAAAGCGGGTAGCGGTAAAATCGTAATCAACCAGCGCTCCCTGGAGCAATACTTCGGCCGTCCGACTGCCCGCATGGTAGTTCGTCAGCCGCTGGAACTGGTTGAGATGACCGAGAAACTGGATCTGTACATCACCGTTAACGGTGGCGGCATCTCCGGTCAAGCTGGTGCGATCCGTCACGGTATCACTCGTGCTCTGATGCAGTACGACGAGACCCTGCGTTCCGAACTGCGTAAAGCAGGCTTTGTTACTCGCGATGCCCGTAAGGTTGAGCGTAAGAAAGTCGGTCTGCACAAAGCTCGTAAGCGTCCGCAGTACTCCAAGCGTTAATTCGCTTTTGGTACGCACTCTCACGAGTGTCAAAAAAGCCTGGCAACTGCCAGGCTTTTTTTATTGGTAATATTCCTTACGGCAATGCTAACCACGCGTCACAAAAGACAAAAAATTGTGTATTTATTGTTTTCACCCATCGCTTCTCTTTCTTGTCAAATTGTTATCTTTTCTTTAAAATTTCCATGGTCTTTCTGTGTCAATTGCCACTCCGCTTCCATCGCAGTTGCCACAGGGGGAGGAGAAAGGGAACAGGGACACTAATAAGAATGAGCGGAGTCCACATGGGAGAGTTTTTGGATGAGCAATGCGCCAGTTGATACCGGTCGCCGCAGATTTCTTACCTGGTCAACGGTTGCCGTTGGCGGTGTAGGAGCTGCATTTACCGCAGTGCCGTTTATAAAGTCATGGAATCCGAGTGCCAAAGCCAAGGCGGCGGGGGCTCCGGTCGAAGTCGATATCAGTAAATTAGAGCCGGGTCAGCTGATCCGCGTCGAATGGCGTGGCAAGCCGGTCTGGGTGGTGAAACGCACCAAGCAGACGCTGGATGCCCTGGCGACGCACGATGACAAGCTGCGCGATCCTGCCTCCGATGAGCCGCAACAGCCGGACTATGCCCACAACGGCTACAGATCCATCAAACCGGAGATCTTCGTCGCCGTCGGTATCTGTACTCACCTGGGTTGCTCTCCCTCCTACCTGCCCGACAGCTTCGGTGAACAGGTGCAAGGCGTGACCTCCGGCTTCTTCTGCCCGTGTCATGGTTCCAAGTTCGACATGGCTGGTCGAGTGTTCCAGGGCGTCCCCGCGCCGCTGAACCTGGTCATTCCGCCATATAAATTTCTTAGCGACACCACCATTCTGGTGGGTGCCGATGGCAAGGAGGCCTGACCATGTTTGCCAAACTCATGGGCTGGATTGACGATCGTTTCCCGCTCACTGCCATGTACAACGACCACATGGCCAAGTACCCGGCTCCCAAGAACCTGAACTTTTGGTACTTCTTCGGCTCCCTTGCCATGCTGGTGCTGGTCAACCAGATCATCACCGGCATCTGGCTGACCATGAACTACAACCCGTCGGCGGAAGGCGCCTTTGCCTCCGTTGAATACATCATGCGGGATGTGGATTACGGCTGGCTGCTGCGCTACATGCACTCCACCGGCGCCTCCGCCTTCTTCGTGGTGGTCTACCTGCACATGTTCCGCGGCATGATCTACGGCTCTTACCAGAAGCCACGCGAGCTGCTGTGGATCTTCGGCATGCTGATCTTCCTGGTGCTGATGGCGGAAGCCTTCATGGGCTACCTGCTGCCCTGGGGCCAGATGTCCTTCTGGGGTGCACAGGTCATCATCTCGTTGTTTGGCGCCATTCCGGTCATAGGCGACGATCTGACCCTATGGATCCGGGGGGACTACGTCATCTCGGGGGCGACCCTGAACCGCTTCTTCGCGCTGCACGTCATCGCCTTGCCGCTGGTGCTGGTGATGCTGGTGGCCATGCACATACTGGCGCTGCACGAGGTGGGTTCCAACAACCCGGATGGCATCGACATCAAGAAGCACAAGGATGAGAACGGCTGGCCGCTGGATGCGGTGGCGTTCCACCCCTACTTCACGGTCAAGGACATGATCGGGGTGGCGGGCTTCCTGTTCCTGTTCTGCGCCATCATCTTCTTCAAGCCGGACATGTGGGGTTACTTCCTCGAGAAGCCGAACTTCGAAGTGGCGAACGGCCTGAAAACCCCGGAGCACATAGCCCCGGTCTGGTACTTCACGCCCTTCTACGCCATCTTGCGGGCGGTACCGGACAAGCTGCTGGGGGTCATCATGATGGGCCTGTCCATCGTGGTGCTGTTCCTGCTGCCCTGGCTGGATCGTTGCAAGGTGCGCTCGGTGCGCTATCGCAGCACACTGCACAAGCTGAACATCGCCCAGTTCGTGGTCTGCTTCGTCATCCTGGGTGTGCTGGGTGTCTTGCCCTCGACCCCGACGCTGACGCTGATCGCGCAGATCTGTTCACTGGGCTATTTCGGGTTCTTCGTCCTGTTGTTCTTCTACAGCAAGAATGAAAATACCAAGCCGCTGCCGGAGAGGGTGACATTCAAATGAAAAGAATAATATTCGCTGTGCTGGCCCTGTTACCCAGTCTGGCGCTGGCTGCCGGCAGTGGTTTCCCGCTCGACAAGGCCGAGTACAACCTGAGTGACAAGGTCTCCTTGCAGCGTGGCGCGACCACCTTCATGAACTACTGTGCCGGTTGTCACTCCACCCAATACCAGCGCTATAACCGGGTGGCCGCCGACATCGGCATCCCGGAAGATCTGATGCGGGAGAACCTGGTCTTTACCGGTGCCAAGATTGGCGATCTGATGAAGAGCGCCATGTCCGAGAAGGACGCCGCCCGCTGGTTCGGGGCGCCGCCCCCGGATCTGACCCTGGTGGCACGGGTGCGTGGTGCGGACTGGATCTACACCTACCTGCGCTCCTTCTACGTGGATGAGACCCGGCCGTTCGGGGTCAACAACGCAGTCTTCCCGTCCGTGGGCATGCCCCATGTACTGGAGCCGCTGCAGGGGACGCCCCGCGCCGAATTCGGGACTCATGAGGTCGATGGGCAGTCGGTGCAGAAGGTCGTCAGCATCAAATCTGACGGCAACGGTGAAATGAATAACGAAGAGTATGATCAGACGGTACTGGATCTGGTAAACTTCTTGGTCTACTCGGCTGAGCCGGTACAACAGGAGCGCGAACGTATGGGCTTCTGGGTACTCGGTTTCATCGTTATCTTCTTCATCTTCACTGTGCTGTTGAAGAAGGAATTCTGGCGCGACGTTCACTAAGCGACCAGATCAGGGTAATATGACGCACGGCAATGAAGTTAGAAATGCTTCATTGCCGTTTCTGCTTTTTAATGACGGGAGGGTTCAATGGCTGTAGCTGCCAATAAGCGTTCGGTAATGACGCTGTTTTCCGGTGCCAACGATATGTTCAGCCATCAGGTGCGCATTGTCCTGGCGGAGAAGGGTGTTAGCGTGGATATCTGCCAGGTTGACCCGAGCAACCTGCCGGACGAGCTGGCCGAGCTGAACCCGTACAACAGTGTGCCGACCCTGGTGGATCGTGAGCTGGCTCTGTACACCTCACGCATCATCATGGAGTACCTGGACGAGCGCTTCCCGCACCCGCCCCTGATGCCGGTCTATCCGGTGGCTCGCGGCAACAGCCGTCTGATGATGCACCGCATCGAGCTGGACTGGTACTCTCTGGCCGACAAGATCATGGCAGGTACAGACGTCGAGGCCGCTCGTACCGAGCTGCGTGACAATCTGCTGGCTATCGCGCCTATCTTCGGTGAAATGCCCTACTTCATGAGCGAAGAGTTCGGTCTGGTCGACTGCTACATGGCCCCGCTGCTGTGGCGTCTGCCGAGCCTTGGCATCGACTTCACCGGTCGTGGTGCCAAAGAGCTGAAGGCCTACATGGTTCGCCTGTTCGAGCGTGAATCCTTCCAGGCTTCCCTGACCGAAGCCGAGCGCGAGATCCGTGCCAGCGTATGAGCACTGAACCGACCATGACACCCAGCCGCCCGTATCTGTTGCGGGCGTTCTTCGACTGGCTGCTGGATAATGACCTGACCCCCCATCTGGTGGTCAATGCCAATATCCCCCATGTGATGGTACCGATGCAGTTTGTGCAGGATGGCCAGATCGTCCTGAACATAGCGCCCCGGGCCGTAGGCCAGTTTCACATGGATAATGATGCAGTCAGCTTCAGCGCCCGTTTCGGCGGCGTGTCGCAGCAGGTCTATATTCCCATGGCGGCCATCCTGGCCATCCATGCCCGGGAGAACGGCGTGGGGACCCTGTTCCCACCCGAGCCGGGTTACGATCTCTGGCTGGAGCAGGCCGAGGCACCCGTTGAGCCCGAGCCGGAACCGCCGCGCCCAACCGGTCGCCCGACTCTGAAAGTCATCAAATAAAAAACGCAGCCAACTGGCTGCGTTTTTCATATCCCAGGGTCTGCTTAGTTCTGGGCATACTCGAAGGCCTTGATCACCTGTTTCACGCCGCTGACGTGGCGGGCGATCTCCACCGCCTGATCCCCCTCCTGACGGGTCACCAGACCGATGAGGAATACCTCGCTGTTCTCGGTCACCACCTTGACCTTGGTGCTGTCGAATTGCTTCGCCGCCAGCATGTCGGCCCGCACCTTGGAGGTGATCCAGGTGTCGTTGCTGCGCACCCCTATGCTGACCGGCTTGCCGAGACGCAGCTCGTTGTAGACGTGGCGCACCCCTTCGATGCGGCCCACTATTTTGCCCGCTTCCTGCTTGTAGGCGTCGGAGGGGGTCTGGCCGACCAGCAGGACGCGGCCATTGTTGCTGTAGACGCTGATCTTGCTCGCGGCACTCAGCTGCTTGCTGTCAGCCAGCAGGTTGGCGGCCTTGAGCTCTATGGTCTGATCGTCCCACTGGGCGCCCAGGGTACGGCGATCGCCAGACGCCTTGGTGGCACCGGCAGCGCCTCCCACCACGACGGCGGCGCAACCTTGAAGCAGCAGGGAGCCGGCCAGCAGGCCGAGTACGAGGATCTTCTTGTTCATGGGCTTAGTCTTCCTGTTGCGGGAATAGTGTCTGGTCGATGAGATCACACAGGCAGTGCAGGGTCAACAAATTCACTTCCAGAATGCGAGGACGACGAGCAGAGGGAACCCGGATTTCCACGTCGTTGGGGCCGAGCAGGCCGGCTATTTCGCCGCCATCGCCACCGCCGAGCACTATGATGGTCATGTCGCGAGACAGGGCCGCCTCGGCGGCTTTGATCAGGCTACGGCTGTTGCCCGTGGTGGTGAGGACCACCAGGATGTCGCCGGGCTGACCCAGAGCGCGGATCTGCTTGGAATAGACCTCTTCAAAGCCGTGGTCGGTCGCGATGGCACTGATGGTCGCCATGTCGGGGGTCAGCGCCAGACCCGGCAGGGAAGGGCGTGGCGTCTCGTAGCAGTTCACCAGTTCGGAGATGAACAGCTGTGCCAGCGCCGCGGAAGGACCATTGCCACACGCCATCACCTTGTGGCCATTGAGCAGGCAGATGGTCAGCATCTGGGCGGCCGTGTGGATAGCCTCCGGCAGGGCTTCGGCTGCGGCTATCTTGGTCTGGATGCTTTCGGTGTAGTTCTCTTTGATGGGATCAGTCATAGGGTCCTCTTAAAACGCGTTCTGGATCCAGTCTGGCTGGTCGCCCTCGAACGCGATCACATCGAATCGGCAGGCCTGGCTGGCCTCGTTGATGGCATGTTGCTTGAAATAGTGGCGGGCGGCCAGCACGATCTTGTGCTGTTTTCGCTTTGTAACCGAGCTGGCGGCACCGCCATGGCTGGCATTGGCGCGATATCTGACTTCAACAAACACCAGGGTCTGGCCCTGGCGCATGATCAAATCTATTTCACCACCCCGGCAGCGGTAGTTGCGGGTCACGGGTTGCAGGCCCTGGGCCTGCAACCAGCGTTCCGCTACCTGCTCAAAGTGTTGTCCCTTGCTGGTCGCCGCTGGGGGCAACAGGTTCAACCACTGCTGGTGCAGCCGGGTCAGTAGTTTCCTCATGAGAGCTGTCCTCGAGCTGGGGCACGGCGCTGTCACTGACCAGCTTGCCATTCTGGTAGATGGCCCAATCCAGCATGCGCACTATGTTGCCCTGAGGATCCACGCTCAGCTGCCCGGTCATGCCTGGCTGCTGCATGGCGTTGACCTTGCGCATCTGTTGCAGGTTGCCGGCCAGGCCGACCGCATCGTAGCCGAGGGCAAACAGGCGCAGCAGATCGCCCTGGGTCTGTGGCCAGAGCACGGCTATCTGTTCCCGCTCCTTCTCATAACCGCCCAGCAACAACGGCATGTCGGAGATGTGCATGCCGTTGAGCTCGGAGGCGACTTCGGTCGCGCCGCTGTCATAGCCACGGGAGCTGCTGTAGATGGGCAGGCTGCCCATGGGGTCGACCGAGATGTCCACATAGGGCTTGATCATCCGGGTTTCCAGGCTGTTGGCCACCACGTAGACCGCATCTATGCTGCGCGGCGCGGCATCGGACAGCTGGACGATTTCCCCGGCGCGGGCGGTAGAGCGGCCGCTCAGGGCGTTCTTGACCATGCCCTGCACCTCGTTGCGCGCCCCGAAGGTGGCGACCACGGGTTTCTCCTGGCTGACGCCAGCCCAGGCCTGCTCGAACGCCTTGATGCTGCTGTAGCCAATCCGGCCTTGTGCCGCGATCAGCAGGGGCTTGCGATAACCCTGACCATAGAGGTACTGGGCGGCCTGGCTCGCATCGGCGGCGGCGGAGAGGGAGAAGTAGTAGGTGTTGTCGTTGACGATGGGCTTGTCCAGCTCATTGAGCGCCAGCACGGGCACGGTCGGGTTGGCCTTGAGCAGCTCCTCGACCCTGTCCTTGAGCAGGGGACCGATGATCATGTTGGCCCCTTCCTGAACAGCCTGCTTGTAGAGATCCCCCATCGCCTTGCCCTGAGTGTCATAGAAGTTCAGGGTGAACTGGCTCTGATTCTCCTTGTAGGACATCAGCATGCCGTTGCGAATGGCGGCGCCCTGGGCTTCCAGGTTGCCGGACAGCGGCAGGAAGACGGCGACCTGCTGCAGCGCCCCCACATTGGTCGCGGCCAGATCGCCGAGGCCGGCCGGCATGTCGGTCTGGGCCGGGTGGTTCGGGAAGCTCTGCTTCCAGCCTGCCAGCTGGCGGGCGAGCTGACTGGGCTGGGCCCCGAACTCGTTGACCAGGGCCGCCAGGCGCAGCCAGCCCGTGGTCACGTCGGGGGCCGGGGCCTCCTCCAGTGCCTGCAGGGTGGAGGGGGTCATGCTTTTGAGCAGGGACCAGATCTGCTGGTGATTGGTGGACAGCTCATTCTTGGCCAGATAAGGCTCCAGCAGGATCAGCGACTTGGCGGCACCAAACTTGTTGTTGATGTCGAGCTGCAGCACCACCCGTTGGCGATACCAATCCTTCTGGGTATCGGCATCGAGCGCGACTTCCGGCTTGCCTTCCAGCAGGATCAGCGCCTGATTGGCGTTGCCCTGGGCCAGCAGCAGGTGTGCCTGCAGTAGTTGCAACTGGGCCTTCTGCTCCTCGCTCTGGGCCTGCTTTTGCAGTTGCTGGTAGAGCGCGGAGGCCGGCTTGGCCTGGCCGAGGGCCAGGTAGCTGCGCGCCGCCATCACCTGCCAGGTGAAGGCTTCGGCCGGTTTGGCGGGATCCACCTGCTCCAGATACCACTGGGCATTCTTGGTCAGATCCGAGAAGGCCGACGGCATGCCGGGCTGTCCGGAAGTTGGATTGGGCTCCGACGCACAGGCGGCGAGCAAGAGCGCCGCGAGTAGGATGCCGAAGAGTCGTGATACACTTAGCTGCTTTGTAACCCGGTTCAAGTTCATTCCCCGACCAGTGTTGAAGTTCTACATAGTGTAAACGGGCCAATATGGCGACACAATTGTCGGGACACTCGGAGATCCCATGAGTGACATCCCAACCCTGTATATAGTCCCCACTCCGATCGGCAATCTGGCGGACATCACCCAGCGAGCATTGGATATTTTACGCAGCGTCGATCTGGTGGCCGCCGAGGATACCCGTCATACCGGGATCCTGCTCAGTCACTACCAGATCTCGGTACCGACCTTCGCCCTGCATGACCACAACGAGCAGCAGAAGGCCGACGTCTTGATAGGTCGCATCAAGGAGGGCAAGAGCGTGGCCCTGGTCTCCGATGCGGGCACGCCCCTCATCAGTGACCCTGGTTATCACTTGGTCACCCGCTGTCGCGAAGTCGGAGTCAAGGTAGTGCCGCTGCCGGGCCCCTGCGCCGCCATCACGGCCTTATCCGCCGCTGGCTTGCCCACGGATCGCTTCGCCTTCGAAGGCTTCCTGCCGGCCAAGGCCAAGGGCCGTGACGACCGGCTGCAGGCGGTGATCGAAGACACCCGCTCCCTGGTGTTCTACGAATCCCCGCGCCGGGTGCAGGAGACGGTGGAAGCCATCGCCCGCATCCTGGGGGAGCGCCAGGTGGTGGTGTGCCGCGAGCTGACCAAGACCTTCGAGTCCATCCACGGTCTGCCCGCCTCCGAGATGCTGGTCTGGCTCGGTGAGGACGATAACCGCTGTCGCGGCGAGATCGTGCTGGTGGTGGCCGGTGCCAGCAAGGTGGATGAAGAGCTGCCGTTTGAGGCGATCCGTACCCTGGGCCTCTTGGTGGCCGAGCTGCCGCTGAAGAAGGCGGCGGCACTTACCGCCGAGATCCATGGCGTGAAGAAGAATGCGCTCTATAAATATGGCCTCGAGCACTATTGAGTCATCAAAGTGCGCAGATAGTCGGCCTGGTGGCAGTGAAACTGGCTGCTGTAGATGTAAAAATTAGCATGACTCTCTTCTAAAATGTGACTGATAGCCCCCTGAATCGACGCAAATGGCAATTGTCGGTTTACCCGGGACGGCGGACAAGGCTATAATCCGCGCCCGGAGTTGGCTGGGCAATCGCTGCTTCGTCGTTGTGTCCCTCGGGACAGACGGGCGGAGGGGAGGAAAGTCCGGGCTTCATAGGGCAGGGTGCCAGGTAACGCCTGGGGGGCGTGAGCCTACGACCAGTGCAACAGAGAGCAAACCGCCGATGGCCCGCAAGGGATCAGGTAAGGGTGAAAGGGTGCGGTAAGAGCGCACCGCGCGACTGGCAACAGTTCGTGGCACGGTAAACTCCACCCGAAGCAAGACCAAATAGGCCCCTATTGGCGCGGCCCGCGTTGGGGGCGGGTAGGTTGCTTGAGCCAGTGAGCGATTGCTGGCCTAGAGGAATGATTGCTACCGGGGCAACCCGGAACAGAACCCGGCTTACAGGCCGACTCCGACCTATTCAGGTAAGCAATTACCTTAAAATCCCGGCACCTTTCAGGTGCCGGGATTTTTATTTTCAGCCTGCCGGATGGCTGCATAGCGCCTTTTGGGGATTTGTAATAAAGTTCTCGCCCATTTCGGTCGCTCTGTGTCGGCTGGACTCTTCATATCGATCACGCGGCTGGCCTGATGAGTGTCTCTATATGGCAGTAGGGCGAGATGAAAATGGCTAAGGTGGATTTGTAATGTCATCAAGCGGCGTAATGCTCACACCTTCTCGGCTGCTGTCCGCCGAGCGGGGCAGGGCCCTTCCCCATTATGATCTGCTGGGCGTCGAGCGAGCCAATCTGGCGCGGCTCAAGCAGCTCAATTCCCAACTGGGTTCCTTCTCGCTGCAAGCATCGGGCTGCATGGCCCAGCTGTTCAATGCGGCGGATTGTGAGCTGAGTTATCAGGACTTCTCCTCTGCCTCACCCCAGGAGCGCGACGATCGTCTGCTCTGGGTGGAGGCCCGCACCCCGCTCGATGTGCAGCGGGTCGCCTATTTCTCCATCTCCCCCTCAGTGATCTATCGCCTCGCAGTGCTATTTTTTGGTGGTTCCTTGCAGCACAAGGGCGCCGAGGCAGCCCATGGCAAGGGTCTGACCGATACCGAGCAGCGTTTGCTGCTGCGGCTGTGCCAGTACCAGATCGATATCTGGTCTGCCAGCCTAGGGCAGGGGGATCTCGCCTGGCAGCTGAACCTGATCACCCGGGAATCGGTATCTGCGCCCCGGCTCTGGGTGGCGGATGCTTGCATGGTCGCGGGTGGCAGCACCCACGGGTGGCAGTTCTGGTTGCTGCCTCCCGAGGAGGCGATCGGCATTACTTCCGGTCATCACGTGCAGGCGGTGCAACTGGAGCAGGCGCTGACCCAGGTGCCGGTGCAACTGCGGGTGGTCATGGGGCAGATGTCCATGACGCTGGCGGATCTGGAGTGCCTCAAGGTGGGGGATGTGCTCTCGCTGGATTTACCCGAGGTCGTGCCGGCACTGATCGGTAACCGCCCCTGTTTCAATGGCCGCATCGCCGAACATAAAGGCAGCCTGGTGTATCAGGTTGCAACCGTGGTAGAGGAGTAGTCGAATCATGAACGAACACAATTTGAATGACCCGCTGGATCTGGATGGCCTGGATCAGCTGTTTGGGGACGATATCAGCATGCCGAGCGCGGCCGATTACATGGCGCCGACCAGCAGCACCAAGCAGCGGGATCTCTCCTTCTTTCACCAGATCCCGGTCAAGGTGACCCTGGAAGTGGCCAGTACCGAAGTCGCGCTGGGTGAGCTGATGCGGGTAGAAGAGGGGGCCGTCATCGAGCTGGACAAGCTGGCGGGGGAACCGCTGGATGTGCGGGTCAACGGCCGCCTGCTGGCCCGCGGTGAAGTGGTGGTGGTCAACGGCAAATACGGCCTGCGTCTGGTCGATGTGGTCGACACCAACCTGCTGGGTGGCATGAACGACTGATGCGCTGCCTGCTGGTTGCCCTGCTGCTGTTCTCGCTGCCCAGCTGGGGGGCGGACATGACGCTGTTCTCCGTGTCGCCAGGCGCGGCCGGGGGCGAGGATTACAGCATCAAGCTGCAGATCCTGTTCTTCATGACCCTGCTGGGTCTGTTGCCGACCCTGCTGCTGATGATGACCAGCTTCACCCGGATCATCATAGTGCTGGCCATTCTGCGCCAGGCCATGGGGTTGCAACAGAGCCCGCCGAACCGGGTGCTGATCGGCATCAGCCTGATCCTGACCCTGGTGATCATGAGGCCGGTCTGGACCGACATGTATCAGCATGCCTTCGTGCCCTATGACCAGAACGAGATCACCCTGACGGAGGGGCTGGCCCGCGCGGAGAAACCCCTGCGCCAGTTCATGCTGGCCCAGACCCGGGAGCCGGATCTGGAGCAGATGCTGCGCATCTCGGGGGAACCCACCACGCTGGCCAAGAGCGAGGTGCCCTTTGGCGTCTTGCTGCCGGCCTTCGTGCTGAGTGAGCTGAATACCGCCTTCCAGATAGGCTTCATGCTGTTCATTCCCTTCCTGGTCATCGATCTGGTGGTGGCCAGCGTGCTGATGGCGATGGGGATGATGATGCTGTCGCCGCTTATCATCTCGCTGCCATTCAAGCTGATGGTGTTCGTGCTGGTGGATGGCTGGTCCATGACGGTCGGCACCCTGGCCGCCAGCTTCGGCGGCGGAGGTTAAGGTGAGCCCTGAGCAGAGTGTGGCCTTGATCGGGGGCGCCGTGAACCTGGTGGTGGTCATGGTGTCCGTGCTGATCGTGCCCGGCCTCATCGTCGGTCTGGTGGTCAGCATCTTCCAGGCGGCGACCCAGATCCAGGAGCAGACCCTCAGCTTCCTGCCCCGTTTCATCGTCACCCTGCTGACGCTCATCTTCACGGGGAACTGGCTGCTGTCACAGATCACCACCCTGTTTGCCGACCTGTTCCAGAAGATCCCCGGACTCATAGGATGAACTCCCTGCTGTCGCTCAGTGCGGCCGAGCTGACCGCCTGGCTGGGACAGTGGTGGTGGCCCTTCGTGCGCATCGGGGCGGCCTTCTGGGTGATGCCTGTGTTCGGTGATGGCCGCATCCCGGTGCAGGTTCGCCTGTTTCTCGCCTTCGTCATCAGCCTGTTGATCGCCCCCCTGCTCAAAGACATGCCGGCGCTCGATCCGTTCAGTGTCGGCGCCCTGGTGCTGACCCTGGAGCAGCTGCTGTTCGGGCTCTTGTTCGGGCTCTGCATCCAGATGCTGTTCATGGTGATGACCATGGCGGGCCAGATCCTCTCCATGCAGATGGGTCTGGCGATGGCGGTGATGAATGATCCCTCCAACGGGGACACGGCCCCCATCGTCAGCCAGATCATGCTGATCTTCTGCTCCTTGCTGTTTCTTGGCCTCAATGGCCATCTGGTGACCCTGGATGTGCTGGTGCAGAGCATGCGCAGCTGGCCGCCGGGCTCGTCCGTCTACTCCCTCGATCTGAAGGGGGTCATAGGGTTGTTTGGCTGGAGCATAGGCGCGTCCCTGATCCTGACCCTGCCCGCCGTGGTGGCCATGCTGATGGTCAACCTTACCTTCGGGGTGCTCAACCGCACGGCCCCCTCCCTGAATATCTTCTCCCTCGGCTTCCCCATGACACTATTGCTGGGGCTCTTGACCATGGCCATCTCCATCAGCGGCGTGCCGGCCCGTTATCTGGACCTGGTCACCCACGTGCTGAGCCAGCTCAGGGCCTTGACCCCGGCATGAGCCAGAACAGCGCCCAGGACAAGACCGAAGAGGCCTCTTCCCAGAAACTGCGCAAGGCGAGGGAAGAGGGCCAGATAGCGCGCTCCAAGGAGTTGAGCTCAGCTGGCCTGTTGCTGCTCGGCGGGCTGGCCATGCAGTGGATGGTGCCCAGTTTTGGTCTGTTTTTTGCTGAGTTGATGAAGCAGCCCCAGCGCTTCAACTGGCAGGGGGCGCGGGATCCCCAGATGATGATCCAGTGGACCGCGGATGCCCTGATCGGCATGTTGTGGGTGCTGTTGCCGCTGTTCGGTTTCTTGGGCTTGCTGCTGGTGTTGCTCAGCGTGGTGCCGGGTGGCCTGGTGCTCACCTGGAAGAAGCTGCTGCCGAGCGGGGAGAAGATCAACCCACTCAAGGGCCTCAAGCGGATGTTCTCCACTCACAGCCTGATGGAGCTGCTCAAATCCCTGCTCAAGGTGCTGCTGATCGGCGGCACGCTCGCCCTGATGCTCCAGCATCAATGGCCCCTGTTGATGATGATGAACCGCATGCCACCCCAGGCGGCGATGGAACAGGCGCTGCGGATCCTCTCCCAGGCATTCATCTTGCTAGGCAGTGTGCAGATGCTGATCGCCGTGCTGGATGTGCCCTATCAACGCTGGTCATTGAGCAAGCAGTTGAGGATGACCAAGCAGGAGGTCAAGGATGAGCACAAGAACAGCGAGGGGCGCCCCGAGATCAAGGCCAAGATCCGCCAGGTACAGGGCATGCTGGCGCGGGCCCGGATCGAACAGCGGGTGCCGCAGGCGGACGTGATCATCGTCAACCCGACCCATTATGCGGTGGCCATCAAGTATGATCCCGAGCGGGCCAACGCCCCCTTCGTGATAGCCAAAGGGATAGACAGCATGGCGGAGCGGATCCGCCAGGTGGCGAAGCAGCACGACAAGATGGTGATGAGCCTGCCGGAGCTGACCCGGGCCATCTATCACTCCACCCGGGTGGATCAGGAAGTGCCGGCGGGGCTCTACACCGCGGTCGCCTATGTATTGAATCACGTATTGCAGTTACGGGCCTATGAGGCTGGCAGGGGCAAGAAACCCAATCCCCTCGCGCCTTTGCACGTACCACCCGAATTACGTCAACCTGAGAGGTAAGTTGTGAACTGGCGTGTATTGACCCAATCCTATACAGCGATCCCACTGATGCTGTTGGCCATACTGGCGATGATGATCCTGCCTCTGCCGGGCTGGCTGCTGGATGCCCTGTTCACCTTCAACATAGTGTTGGCGGTACTGGTGCTGCTGGTCTCCGTCTCGGCGCGCCGGCCGCTGGACTTCTCCGTGTTCCCGACCGTGCTGCTGGTGGCGACCCTGATGCGGCTGTCCCTCAACGTCGCCTCCACCCGGGTCGTGCTGCTGCATGGCCATGAGGGGCACGAGGCCGCGGGCAAGGTGATCCAGGCCTTCGGTGAGGTGGTCATCGGCGGCAACTACGTGGTCGGTCTGGTGGTGTTCGTGATCCTGATGATCATCAACTTCGTGGTCATCACCAAGGGGGGGGAGCGGATCTCCGAGGTCTCCGCCCGCTTCACCCTGGACGCCATGCCGGGCAAGCAGATGGCCATCGATGCCGATCTCAACGCCGGCATCATGGATCAGCACCAGGCCAAGGCGCGCCGGGAGGAGATAGCCAGAGAGGCCGACTTCTACGGCGCCATGGACGGGGCCTCCAAGTTCGTCCGTGGTGACGCCATCGCCGGTCTGCTGGTGCTCATCATCAACCTGGTGGGCGGCCTTGCCATCGGTATCTTCCAGCACTCGCTGCCGGTGTCCGATGCGTTCCGGATCTATGCGCTGCTCACCATAGGTGATGGCCTGGTTGCCCAGATCCCCTCCCTGCTGATGTCGACTGCCGCGGCCATCATAGTGACCCGGGTCAGCGACGAAGGTGAGATGTCGGATCAGGTCGGCCAGCAGATCCTGGCCTCGCCCCGTGTCATCTACACGGCGGCGACCATCATGCTGATCCTGGGCCTGGTGCCCGGCATGCCCATGTTGGCCTTCCTCAGCTTTGCCGCTGTACTGGCCTGGACCGGCTGGAGCGTGAGCAAGCGCCGGGCCAAGGATCCTGCGCTGGACGCGGCAGAAGAGCTGACCCGGTACATGGTGCAGCCCGAACCCCAGGGGCTGGACTGGCAGGATCTGGCACCCGTGGACTCGGTGGCCATCGAACTCGGCTACCGACTGGTGCCCCTGGCGGAAGCGGACAAGGGAGCCGAGCTGCTGGCCCGGGTGCGCGGCATCCGCAAGACCCTCTCCGAGCAATATGGCTTCCTGCTGCCCGAGATCCGGGTGCGGGACAACCTGCAACTGCAGCCGGATCAGTATCGCATCAAGCTCTCCGGCATCGCCCTGGCCATGGGCAACGTGGATTGCCAGCGGCTGATGGCCATCAGCAGCGGGGAGACCTATGGCGCGCTGGATGGCGAGCTGACCCAGGATCCGGCCTACGGCATGAATGCGGTCTGGATCTCCCCGGACAACAAGGCCAAAGCCCTGAATCTTGGTTATTCAGTAGTCGATTCCGCTACTGTAATCGCCACTCACGCCAGTAAACTGCTGAGAGAGCAGCTGGATGTGCTATTTGGTCATGACGAAGTGGGCAAGCTGGGCCAGTATCTGGCGGTACAGTCCCCCCGTCTGGCGGAGGAGCTCAACCTGGCCCTGACCCAGATGCAGCAGTTGCGGGTGTTCCGCCAGTTGCTCAAGGAGCAGATCAGCCTCACCGACATCCGCACCATAGCCACCACCCTGCTGGATGCGAGCGAGTTGACCAAGGATCCCGTGCTGCTGGCCTCGGATGTGCGCTGCGCCCTCAAACGCCAGATCGTCAGACAGGCCATCGGCTCGCGGGACATCCTGGCGGCTTTCACCCTGGATGATCGCCTGGAGCAGACGCTGCTAAACGCCATGAGCCAATCCCAGCAGCAGGGCAAGATCCAGCTGGACAGTTTCCCGGTCGATCCTCAGTTGCTGGCCCAGTTGCAGCAAAACATGCCGCTGGTGAAGGAGCAGTTGCAGCAGCAGGGGTATGCCCCCGTGCTGGTGGTCATGCCCCAGCTCAGACCCCTGATCGCCCGTTATGCCCGTTCCTTCTCAAAAGGTCTCAAAGTGCTCTCTTATAACGAGATCCCGGAAGACTTGCGGGTCGAGGTAATTGGCACACTCGGCTGAAGTTGAATTGCCATGTCAGGACTTTGATCAGGAAGAGGTTATTCCGCTTATCTACTTGAATTGTCATATAAAGCCGTTATGATGTGACGGCTTTTGACGTGATGCATACTGAAATAAACAACAAAATACAAACAATCAGATGCATCTCATGGCTTTAGGGATAACAAAGCCATGCCATCCTAATACGGGTCGTCGCATGATAAAGGCAAACTGAACTGAAAAGTCAGGACGCAAAGCCTCCGGTCTAACAGCATTGATGCTAATGATAGCGGGGTTACCAAGGCCATGATTCTCGCCTTGTTTTCATACCACTATAAGGAAAACGCTCAATTAAGCAGCGTCGTTTCTGTCGTGGTGCGTTTTTATTTTTCACGGTCAGTTCTGTTGATTGATTCATGTGCAATCACAGGTTCGGGTTAATATGTTTTCTGATTTATCTATCAAGGAAAATTCAATACCCGTCGGTGTTGAATCGCACGCACATTTATTATTTGTCTCCTCATCGTTATCAAATGGAAACGATATAGAGAGGATGTTGTTGAATTCTGGCTATCGTGTTTCCTGCCAGGATTCCATTCCTCAGGCCAGGCAGTTTCTTTCTCACCATGCGGTGGATCTCATCCTGCTCGACATGGCGGTCATGACCGAAGCCGGTCCCTCCATGGTGCACGAGCTGGCGGGAGCCGACTGCGTCATCCTGGTCAACGAGCATCAGGCCTATCTGGCGGCAGAAGCCATGCGGGCCGGCGCCATCGACTACATCATCAAGCCCTTCAGTCCGCGCCAGATCATCGATGTGGTGAGGGGTGCGCTGCGCCTGCGTCAGGCCATTCCCAACCTGATCGCGACCTCCGCCCTGAGCCTGCAGGTGCTGCAACTTGCCAGGCGTGCCGCCAAGAGCTCTGCCACCATCCTCATCGGTGGCGAGTCGGGGACGGGCAAGGAGCGGTTGGCCCGCTATATCCACGATATGTCCAGCCGGGCCCACAAGCCCTTCGTGGCCATCAACTGCGCCGCCATCCCCGAGGCCATGCTCGAATCCATCCTGTTCGGCCACAGCAAGGGCGCCTTCACCGGCGCCACGGCGAGCCAGCAGGGCAAGTTTGAACTGGCCCAGGGCGGCACCCTCTTGCTCGACGAGATCTCCGAGCTGCCCCTGGCGCTGCAGGCCAAGCTGCTGCGGGTGCTGCAGGAGAAGGAGGTGGAGCGTCTCGGCAGCCATCAGGTGATCGCGCTGGATGTGCGGATCATCGCCGCCAGCAACCGGGATCTGAGGGAGTTGGTGGCGCAGGGGGAGTTTCGCGAGGATCTGTTCTATCGGCTCGACGTGCTGCCCATGAACTGGCCGGCGCTGCGGGAGCGGCCGGACGACATCTTGCCGCTGGCCGACTACTTCATCGAACGCTACGCCGCCCAGCAGGGCTATCGCCTGAGCGAGAGCGCCCGCAAGCAGCTGCTCGCCTATGACTGGCCCGGCAATGTGCGTGAACTGGACAATGTCATGCAGCGAGCCCTAATTATGGCTCGCGGATTGCATATCCAGGCCGTCGATTTGATGTTGCCCCATTACGCTGCCGAATCCGACAACCTGTTACCGCAGACGCTGGCTGCGCCAGAAGGGCTCAGCGAGACCAAGCGGCATGCTGAATTTCAATTCGTTCTTGAGACGTTGCGCCGTTTTCGTGGCCATCGCACCCGTACGGCCGAGGCCCTTGGGATGACGACCCGGGCACTCAGGTACAAGCTTGCTGCCATGCGTGAGCAAGGCATCGATATCGAGCAGCAGATTCAAAACTAAGGGATAACCGAGTGAAGATTGAGATGATGTCATCACAGGTGACACTCCTGCAGCAGATGCAGGAAATGCAGCGAGTCGCCAATCAAACCCCTTCCATCGAGCCAAACGAGGCATCGGCGGTGTCATTTAGCGACGCCATGAAAGATGTCGTCGGCCGCATCAATGAACAGCAGAACGTGGCATCCAAGCTGATGACCGCCGTCGATGCGGGCCAGAGCGACGATCTGGTCGGGGCCATGGTGGCCAGTCAGAAAGCCGGTCTCAGTTTTTCTGCCCTGATGCAGGTGCGCAACAAGCTGATGACGGGTTTCGACGACATCATGCGCATGCCGCTCTGAGGTAGCTCATGACTGAACTGGTTTCATCCTCCCAGGGCGCCTCTGTCTCCCTGATGGCTCGGGTACAGGAAGGGATGCGCAACTGGCGCACCCTGTCCCGGGACAACAAATCCATCCTGACCATAGCGCTGCTGGCCGCGATCGTGGCGGGCACCATAGTGGTCATACTGTGGACCTCCAGCAAGAACTACGTCCCCCTCTACGGCAAGCAGGAGCTCTACGACACCGCCAACATCATGGAGATGCTGGAAAAAGAGCAGGTGCCGTTCCGCCTGGAGAAGAGCACGGGTCAGATCCTGGTGCCCGAGAGCCAGCTGGCCCATGTTCGCATGGCGTTGGCGGCGCGCGGGGTCAGGGCGGCCATGCCGGCCGGCCTCGAGGGGCTGGACAACGTCACCGGCCTCGGCACCAGCGAATTCATGGAAGGGGCTCGCTATCGCCATGCTCTGGAAGGGGAGCTGGCCCGCACCATCATCTCGCTGGATGCGGTGCGCAGCGCCCGCGTGCATTTGGCGATCCCCAAGCGGACGCTGTTTGTCGGCCGCGACGAAGAGAAACCCAGCGCCTCCGTGATGCTGGACCTGCAACCGGGTCAGTCGATGGAGCCGGGTCAGGTCGAGGCGATTGCAAACCTGGTGGCGGGCAGCATCTCCGGCATGAAGCCGGGAGCCGTGACCATAGTGGATCAGGCGGGCCAGCTGCTGAGCGCCGAGATCGGTGACAAGGCCGGATTTGGCAAGCAGAGCGTCCAGCAGATGGAATATGTGCGCAAGCTGGAGCAGTACATACGCCAGCGTGCCAACGACATGCTCTATCCCATGCTGGGCACCGGCAACTTCCGGGTGCAGATAGCCGCAGACGTCAACTTCAATGCGGTGGAAGAGACCCAGCAACAGCTGGACCCCAACGGCGTGGTAACCCAGGAATCCAACAAGTCTGACAAGACCATAGACGCGCTGGCGCTCGGCATTCCGGGGGCCCTGTCCAACCGCCCGCCGGAGACGGCGCCCCAGGCTGATCAGGCCGCGCAGGGCGCTCAGCCCAATGCGGCCGCCCAAGAGCCCGCCAAGAACGACACCCGGACCGAGCGGCAGGAAGTCAGCAAGCAGTATGAGAACAGCCGCACCATAGTGCATACCCGCTATCAGCAGGGGCGCCTGGAGCGGATGAACGTCTCCATCCTGTTGAACCAGCAAAGTGCGCCCAAGGATGGCTGGAGTGCCGAGCAGCTGGAGCAGATCCGGCAGATGGTGGAGCGCTCGGTCGGCTTCGACGGCGCCCGTGGCGATCTGATCAGCCTGCAGGTGTTCGACTTCACCGGTGCCGTGCCGGTCACGCCGCCCGAGTCCAGCTGGCTGGAGACCCCTTACTGGCAGGACTCCCTGCGCTATCTGGTGGGTGGCCTGTTGGGGCTGACCCTGGTGTTCTTCGGCATCCGTCCTCTGGTGAAGCACCTGGTGCGTACCCAGCAGTATCCCGAAGCCGAATCGGAACAGGAGCAGGACGACGAGCTGGAGCCCCAGGTCGGTCTCTCCATGCGCCGGGATGGGGATGGTGAACTCGAGGGCTCGCCGGTCGGCAAGAGCCTGCTGCAGAGCGAGCACAGACTGGATCCCCAGTTCTCCTCACTGGATCTGGAAGCCTTGCCTGAACCCGGTTCCGAGCTGGAAGTTCAGCTCAAGCATCTGCAACTGCTGGTAGACAAAGACACGGCCCGGGTGGCGGAAGTGGTCAGACAATGGGTGAGTGGTAATGAACAACGTTAATCTGAACCAGAGTGCGGTCGACATCGATATCGACAACCTCGAGAAGGCCGCCATCCTGTTGCTGAGCATGGGGACAGAGGCCGCCGCCAAGGTGATGCAGAAGCTGTCCCGCGATGAGGTGCAGCGCCTCATTTCCAAGATGGCGGGCCTCTCCGGTGTGAGCTCGATAGAGGCCAAATGGACCCTGCAGCAGTTCTTCAACCAGTACCGCGAACAGAGCGGTATCGGCAGTGCGTCACGGGAATATCTGGAGCAGACCCTGGATCTGGCGCTGGGACAGCGCCTCTCCCGCAGCCTGCTCGACAGCCTCTACGGGGATGTCATGAGCCAGGACATCCAGCGCCTGCAGTGGGTGCCTGCCGATGTGCTGGCCCGCTTCTTCCGCAATGAACACCCGCAGATGCAGGCCGTGCTGCTTGCCTTCCTCCCCCCCCAGACCGCCTCCGCCGTGCTCGATGCCTTGCCGGGCTCGGTGCACGACGATCTGCTGGTGCGGGTCGCCAGCCTCAGCTCGGTCAGCGAGCATGTGCTGGGCGAATTGAGACTGACGCTGGATCGCTGCCTCGCCTACGTGGCGGATCAGTCCGGCGCCAAGGTGAACGGGGTGCGCCAGGTTGCCGATATCCTGAACCGCTATCAGGGTAACAAGGAGCAGATGCTCTCCCTGCTGCGGGAACACGATGGGGACATGGCCCTCGAGATCGAGAAGAACATGTTCGACTTCATGGCCCTGCGTCGTCAGAGCGACGAGACCCTGCAACGACTGGTGCAGGAGCTGCCGGCGGATCTGCTGGCGCTGGCCCTGAAAAACACCGAAGCCAGCTTCCGCAAGGTGGTGCTTGGCGCCATGCCGAAGCGGATGGCGCAGGCGCTGGAGGCCCAGATCCAGGATCAGGGCAGCGTCTCCCTGCGCAAGGTCGAGCAGGCGCGGGAAGAGGTGATGCAGATGGTGCGGGAGCTGGTAGAGCAAGGCGAGCTCGAGTTCCAGCTGTTCGAAGAACCGACCGTCAGCTAACAGGAGAGAGGCATGAGTCAGCATGTTCGCAAATTGGCGGCCGGTGCCACCCGTCTCTACCGTTTCCCGTCCTTGGGGCAGAGTGGGGAAGAGGCCCAGAGCCAGCAGGAAGAGTTTGAATATGGCTATCAGCAAGGGTTGGAGCAGGGGCAGGCCGAAGGGTACCAGTCCGGCTACCAGCAGGGGCTGACCAGCGGCCTCATCGAAGGGGAGGCCAAGGGCCTGCAGCAGGGTCAGGTGCGTGGCCTGGCACAGGGGCTGGCCGAGGGGCGGGCCTCGTTCGATCAGGCCATGATCCCCTTCGCCAAGTTGCAGCTGCAATGGGAGTCCCTGACGCGGGCCCGCATGCTGGAGCAAAAAGAGCTGATCGCCCAGCTGGTTGCCCAGGTGGCGAAGCGGGTGATCCAGGCCGAATTTACCCTCAACCCGCAGCAGGTGCTCAGCCAGGTCGAACAGGCCATGGCGACCCTGCCGAACGAATCCGAAGATCTGGTCATCTATCTCAGTGAAGGGGACAGACAACGGCTGGCCGAGCAGGGGGTAACCCGCTGCGAGAAGTGGCCGCTGCAGGTGGATGGAGCCCTGGGGGTCGGTGACGCCCGGATCGAGACCCGCGCGGCTGTCATCGAGATCAACACCAAGGAGCGGCTCGGCCGCTGCATAGAGCAGCTCAACCAGACCCTGGAATTGCCCAAGGATGCATGAATCCCTGCAACGGGTCCTGACGTCGGCACTGGACAACCTGGACGAGATCCCGGGTTTTCGTCGCTACGGTCGTCTGGTGCGGGTCACCGGCCTGACCCTGGAGGTCGTGGGTTGCCAGCTGGTGATGGGACAGCGTTGCCGGGTCGATTGTGCCACGGGTGACCCCTTGCTGGCCGAGGTGGTGGGGTTCAACCGGGATATCTCCTACCTGATGCCGCTGCAGCCCATGAGCGGCCTTTACGCCGGTGCTCGGGTACTGCCCATCGACGGGGAGGAGACCATTCGGGTAGGCGATCACCTGCTTGGACGGGTGCTCGATGGACTGTTGCAACCCCTCGATGGGCGCCCCCTGTCGGACGAGGGTGAACGGGTTCCCCTGTTTGCCTCTCCCCCCAATCCGCTGCTGCGCACGCCGGTGCGCGAGCCGCTGGACGTGGGGATCCGGGCCATCAACGGCCTGTTGACCGTGGGCAAGGGCCAGCGGCTCGGGCTGTTCGCCGGCTCCGGGGTCGGCAAGAGCATGCTGCTCGGCATGATGACCCGCAACACCAGCGCCCAGATAGTGGTGGTGGGGCTCATCGGTGAGCGGGGCCGTGAGGTGCGCGAGTTCATCGAGCACAGCCTGGGGGCCGAGGGGCTGGCCCGCTCCGTGGTGATCGCGGCACCGGCGGATCAATCCCCCCTGATGCGACTGCGCGCGGCCCAGCTGTGCCACCGCATCGCCGAGTATTTTCGTGAGCAGGGGCAGGACGTGCTGCTGCTGATGGACTCCCTGACCCGCTATGCCCAGGCCCAGCGCGAGATTGCGCTGGCGATCGGCGAACCCCCCGCCACCCGCGGTTATCCTCCCTCAGTGTTCAGCATGCTGACCCAGCTGGTGGAGCGGGCGGGTAACGGCACCCGTGCCGATGGCAGCCTGAGCGCTTTCTATACCGTGCTGGCGGAGGGGGATGATCAACAGGATCCCGTAGTGGATTCGGCCAGGGCCATCCTCGATGGTCACATAGTGCTGACGCGCCGGCTGGCGGAGGAGGGTCACTACCCGGCCATCGATATAGGCGCCTCGGTGAGCCGGGTCATGCCGCAGGTGGTAGCGCCCGAGTGGCAGACCCTGGCCGTTAACCTGCGCCAACTCTGGGGCCGTTATCAACAGGTCCGTGAACTCTTGCCCCTCGGCGGCTATCAGCCTGGGGCCGACCCCCAGATGGATGAGGCGGTGCAGCGTTATCCCGCCATCGCCGGCTTCTTGCAGCAGGGTATCCACGAAGAGACCCCCATCACCCAGGTGGTGGGCGGTCTCAAACAAGTGTTAGGCAGAGCCTAAGGACGCGGCATGCTGAAATCCTATCTCGGCCTGCAACAAGATGCGTTGGAATCCATGGGCAAGGAGCGGCAACGCCTGCGAGATCTGGCCATGCGTGAAGAGCAGCGTGCCGTGAAATTGAGAGAGGTGATCGATACCCTGCAGCCCGGTTCGGCGAGCTTTCATCCTCTGCTGTGGCAAAACAAGCAGCAGATGCAGGGACAGCTGCGTCATCTGCTGGATCACCAGTTGCAGCAATCGGCGCTGGCACGCGTGGATCTGTCACGCCATGAGGGTCAACTGCTCAAGCAGTTTGGTCGGGTCAAGGGGTTGGAGTTGCTGCTGGACAAGCGGGAGCTGGACAAGCGCCAGCGCCATGAAGCGGGGGAACAGCGCCAGCTGGACGAGCTCGCCAGTCTGCGCCATCGCGCCCTGCAAGGGCGCTGAGCCACTCAATCGGGGAAGCGGTCTTGCTGGCCATAGGAGGACTCCTGGCCCAGCAGGGTATGAATGGTTTCTATCTGACCGGCCAACAGGCGACCATTGAGCTCATTCTGACGTCGGCATTGTTGCAGCAGCAGCTCGAGTCGTTGCCACTGCTCGCCGACGCTCTGTTGCAACTGGCCTGGCAACTTGGTGATGAGCGTCGCCATTCCCTTCTCATCGGGCTTGAGCCCCAGTGCCAGCAGATGCTGACAGCGTTGCTGGGCCTGCTGCTGGATCTCTGCCATCACGCGGGTTTGCCGCTGATTGTGGGCGGTCAAGCCATCGACGTCATGGCTGGCCAGCAGGCCATGCTGGTTGAGCAGCAATTGTTGCAGCTCGGCGTAGCGGCTAGAGTCTTGCTGGATGCCGATGATCAACTGCTTGACCCTCAGCTTGAGTGCCATGCTCATCGACGATGCATGTCCAGGATGGCCTGGCTCAGGGCATCCATGTCGAGCTCCAGCTTGCCTTCGCTGATGGCCTGACGGATCTGGTTCACCTTCTCCATATCCACATCCGAGGTGGAAGCCAGCTGGCTTCTCGCCTGATTGATGGTCTGTGTCGTGGTGCTGATCCTGGCATCGCCCTGGCTCGGCTTGGACTGAGACTGGGCCAGCGGGGCGGCATCCTGCTTGCGTTGCAACTGGGCCTGGGCATAGAGCGGATCGGTGCGGGTGATTTTCATAACGTCATTTCCTGTTGGTCTATCTATGACAGGCGACCCTTGAGCGCCTCAACTTGAATCAAACTTCTCTTTCGGGTCAAAAACGGGTTTCCACTTCCCCTTTCTCTATGACCCAGGCCTGGATCTCCTTGCCGGACTGATTGTTGCGTACCCGGATCCCGTCGCCTATGGCACCGCTCTCCAGTGCCTTGCCACGGGTAGTCGCCGAGAAACCCGCCTGGCCTGCCCGGATCAGTACCCCTTCCCCCTCCTGTACCGCCCAGGCTTTTTGCAGGTCCAGCTCGCTGATGAGCTGGCCCATCCTGAGATGGCGATTGCTCTTGCTGCCCACCGGCGAATGATTGCTGGGGATGAAGCCCCGTTGCAACCGGCTGACATCCAGCTCCTTCTCGACCAGATCGGCGGGCTGGATGGCCCTTCCTTTCTGGATCTCCCGGGCCGTGACCCAGACCGGCATCATCAGACTGACCTCGACCCTGGCCCTCAGTTGCCAGGCCGGTTCGGTGCACTCGACCAGGTAGGGGCGCCGCCCCCAGGGCTGACGATACTGCCCGCCCGCCTGCAGCCTTATCTCCTGCTGACAGGAGGGGAGATGGACCACGGCGGGGGAGAGCCAGATCTGATACTCCGCCTGGGTGCTGGGCCAGCCCTGCTGCTGCAGGTAGTCATCAAGGGCGGCCGTGGCATCAGATCTCAATTCAATCTCCAGCTGCTCGGACAGGGGTGTGGCCTCGGCCCATACCGGCTGCCCCAGCAGCAGGGCGAGTGGCAGGCCCAGCAGACGGACCCACTTCCATATGGGAAACAGGGCTTCCCCTTTTGTCTGGCTTATCAGCCACTGTCTGTACCCTAACCAGCGGAAATAACGGCTTTTCATGATTGGCATGAGTCTTGATAAAGGATGCACCGGTCTGACTGGTTCATAAGAAGGATGAAGCATGAGTATCTCATTTGACAGCGCTCTTGGCGTGCACCCCTATGCCCTCGATGTGCGAGCGGATCGGGCACGTATTCTGGCAGGGAACTTGGCCAATGTGGATACCCCTGGCTATTTGGCGCGGGATGTCGACTACAAGTCCATCCTCGGCCGGGTCGCCCAGCAGGTTGCCGCAGGGGAACAGGGCGCCTCCATCAGTCAGGGCGCCATGAGCAATGACATGCAGCATCCTCTCTATCGCATTCCTTACCAGGTATCCATGGATGGCAACACGGCCGAGCTCAGCGTGGAGCAGAGCAAGTTTGCCAGCAATGCCACCGACTTTCAGACCAGCCTCACCTTCTTGAATATGAAAATCACCGGGATCGCCAAGGCGATCGAGGGCCGTTAATCATGTCGTTCAATCGCATCTATGACATCGCCGGCAGTGCCATGCGGGCACAGACAGTCCGCCTGGACACAGTCGCTTCCAACCTGGCCAACGTCGACAGCGCCTCCGGCAGCGAGGCTGCCGCCTTCCGGGCCATCAAGCCCGTGTTCTCCACCCTCTATCAACGGGTGCAGGATGCCGAAGGGCTCGGCGCCGCCCAGGTACAGATCGCAGGGATAGTGCAGTCGGATCGCCAGGTCGAGAAACGGCTGGAGCCGACCAACCCGCTGGCCGACGGTGATGGCTTTGTCTACTACTCCAACGTCAATGCGGTAGAGGAGATGGCGGACATGATGAGCGCCTCCCGGGGATTCGAAACCTCGGTCGAGGTGATCAACCGCATCAACAGCATGCAGCAAGGGCTGCTGCGACTGGGTCAGGGGGCTTAAATGAGCCTGCCACAAGTCAGCGGTCTGGATACCGCCCGCAGCGCCAGCCAGTACTCTGCGACCCCGGATATCGCCAGTAACAACGCCCCGGCCAGCCAAGGCGTACAACTGCGCAATGAATTCCTGCAGATGATGGTGGCCCAGATCCAGAACCAGGATCCGACCAACCCGCTGGACGGTGCCCAGTACGTCACCCAGCTGGCGCAGTTCAGCATGGTGGAAGGGGTGGAAGGCCTCAAGGTGCTGCAACAGAAGTCCATCAACATGATGGATACCCAGCAGGTGCTGCAGAGCACCGACCTCATCGACAAGGAAGTGATGGTACCGAGCCAGACTCTGACCCAGAAGGAGGAGAAGGCGATCCGCGGGCAGGTAGAGCTGGCCGGTGCGGCCGACACGGTCGAGCTGAAGGTGTATGACAAGCACGGCACCCTGGTCGCAACCAAGAGCTGGGGGGAGAGCAAGGCCGGGGCACTGGATTATGCGTTGCCGACTTTGCCAGCAGGTGAGTACAGCTTCGAGGTGAAGGCGTCCCTCGCGGGCGTTGCCACCACCAGCAAGAACTATGTGGCCAGCCAGGTGGAGCGCGTCAACCTGCCCGGCACCGGCGAGATCATGTTGCAAGTGGCGGGCGTGGGGGAAGTTCCCCTGTTCAGCGCCGTCCAGTTCGGTAAATCGGCGTAATCAAATAGGAGCGAAACTGTGTCTTTTAGTATCGGATTGAGCGGCCTGCGCGCCGTTAACCAGGAATTGAGTGTCATCAGCAACAACGTAGCCAACGCCAGCACCGCCGGATTCAAATCCAGCCGTGCCGAGTTCGCTGCCATCTATGGTGGTGGTCAGGCTGGCGGGGTGGAGATGAACAACGTCTCCCAGAACTTCGATCGCAACGGTGACGTGACCCGGACTGGGCGTGGGCTGGATCTGGCTATTTCCGGTAGCGGCTTCTTCGTGCTCAAGGACAGTAACGGTCAGACCTCCTACACCCGGGCCGGCATGTTCCAGCGCGATGCCAGCAACTACCTGACCACCGCCAGCGGGACCCGCCTGCAGGGTTACACCACCAACGAAGCGGGTGAACTGCAGTCCGGTGTGGTGGGTGATATCCAGGTCAAGGCCGGCAGCCTGCCCGCCAAGCCCTCTGACAGCCTGGAGTTCGTGGCCAACCTCAAGGCGGATGCCAGCATCATCGATCAGACGGCTCACCCGTTCGATCCTGCGAAATCCGACAGCTTCAGCTACTCCCAGTCCAGCAAGGTCTATGACTCCCTCGGGGTTGAACACACTGTCACCCAGTATTTCGTGAAGACAGGGGATAACACCTGGCAGGTCAACTACGCCTTCAATGGCGCCAAGACGGGCACCCCTGTGACCATGGAGTTCAACACCAATGGCACCCTGAAGACACCGACCACGGCCCCCGTATTGAACCTGACCCCGGCCGGCGCAGATCCCATCGCACTCAAGGCGGATCTGGCCAAGGTCAGCCAGTATGCCTCCGACTTCAACGCCACCCGCAACCAGTCCAACGGCTATACCGCCGGGGATCTGACCGGGGTTCGGGTCGATGCCGACGGCGGCGTCTACGCCACCTTCACCAACGGTCAGAGCCTGTTGCAGGGTCAGGTGGTGATGGCGAACTTCACCAACCCCAATGGTCTGCTGCAGACCAACAATACCACCTGGCAGCAGTCATTCAGCTCGGGCCAACCCGTGCTGGGGGCGCCGGGTACCGGGACCCTGGGTACCTTGACCGCGGGCGCCTACGAGGGCTCCAACGTGGATCTGACCGGTGAACTGGTCAGCCTGATGACCTCCCAGCGCAACTATCAGGCGAACGCCAAGACCATCAGTTCGGCTGACAAGATGACCCAGGTTCTCTTCAACTCCTTCTAAGGCGTGATGCGTGGAAAAGCTTATCTATACCGCCATGTCGGGGGCGCAACATACCCTGATGGCCCAGCAAATTCGGGCGAACAACCTGGCCAACGTCAATACCGCCGGTTTTCGGGCTGATTTTGAACGGGCTTCCGCCTATGCCCTGGCCGGTGATGGTTATCAGAGCCGGGTCATGGCCCGCGAGGAGCAGGCAGGCACCGACTTCAAGCCGGGCGCCCTGATGCAGACCGGCCGCAAGCTGGATGTGGCGATACGGGGTGACGGCTTTCTCTCGGTACAGACCGCCGATGGCAAGGAGGCCTATACCCGTGCTGGCAACCTGGAGGTGGATGGCGAGGGACTGTTGACCCTCAATGGCCGTCCCGTGCTGGGGGATGGCGGTGAGATGGTGTTGCCTGCCTATCGGGATCTCAGCTTCGGCAAGGACGGCTCCCTCAGCATCACGCCACCGGGGGGCGGTGCCCGCCTGGATGTGGGTCGCCTCAAGCTGGTCAACCCGGATCCGGCCGAGCTGGTGAAGGGACAGGATGGTCTGTTCCGTCAGCGTCAGGGCGGCGAGGCGGAGATAAGCGAACAGGTCGTGCTGGCGTCCGGCTTCCTTGAGGGAGCGAACGTGAATGCGGTCGATGAGCTGATCAGCAGCATGTCCCTGACCCGCAACTTCGAGTTGCAGGTCAAGTTGATGAAGACGGCGGACGATCAGGCCAGACAGGGCGCCAGGCTGATCTCGGGTCAGGGCTGATAAAATCTGGCGCGGCTGGCTTGGCCGGCCGCGCACTCGGTTGATGAGGGCGGCATGCGCCCTCCCATGAGATTGTGGAGAGACAAAGATGCACGCAGCACTGTGGGTGAGTAAAACGGGTCTGTCGGCCCAAGATGCCAAGATGGCCAGCATTTCCAACAACCTGGCCAACGTCAACACGGTCGGCTTCAAGCGCGATCGGGTGGCCTTCGAGGATCTGTTCTATCAGGTACAGCGTCAGCCTGGTGCCCAGCAGGATCAACAGAACCTGTCCCCCATCGGCATCCAGATGGGTAACGGTGTGCGGGTGGTTGGCACCCAGAAGGTATTTACCCCTGGCCAGTTCCAGAATACCAACCAGGAGCTGGACATGGCGGTAGTCGGTGCCGGCTTCTTCGGGGTCGAGCGCCCGGACGGGGAGACGGCCTACACCCGCAACGGGCAGTGGCATCGCAACGCCGAGGGGCTGCTGGTCAACTCCGATGGTTTGCCCATGCTGCCGCAGATCCAGATCCCGGACAATGCGACCAAGGTATCCATCGGCACCGACGGTACCGTGAGCGCCACCCTGCCGGGCCAGCAGGAGAACGTGGAGCTGGGACGCATCACCCTGACCAACTTCTCCAACCCGGCCGGGCTGGAAGCCTTGGGAGGCAACCTCTATCGGGCGACGGGTGCCTCCGGTGAGGCCATCGAAGGGGTGCCGGGCGAAGAGGCCATGGGGGCTATCAAGCAGTTCACCCTGGAGAGCTCCAACGTCAACGTGGTGGAGGAGATGGTGGACATGATCACCACCCAGCGTGCCTACGAGATGAACGCCAAGGTCGTCTCCTCCGCCGATCAGATGCTCAAATTTATCACCCAGGCACTGTGATGATCAGGTCGATGTTGCGTTGTGTCGGATTGGCGCTGCTGCTCGGCGGCTGCTCCACCTATGAGCTGCAGGCCCCCGAGCCCGGCGACGAGAAGTGGGCTCCCTCCCGTTCCCAGATGACCCGTACCGGGGTGGGGGAGGATGGCAGCCTCTATCGTAATGACTACATGATGACCCTGTTCCAGGATCGCCGTGCCTATCGCATCGGCGACATCCTGACCGTGATGCTGGAAGAGCGGACCCAGTCCAGCAAGAAAGCCAATACCAGCATGAACAAGAACAACAGCATCAATGTGCCTGCGCCCTCCATCGGTGGGGTATCGCGCCCAGACTGGGGCGCGTCGGTCAGCGCCGATCGCGACTTTGACGGCGGCGCCACCTCCAGCCAGCAGAACACCCTGGCGGGGGCCATCACGGTCACCGTCGCCGAGGTGATGCCGAACGGAGTGCTGGGGATCCGAGGTGAGAAGTGGATCCGCCTCAATCAGGGGGATGAGTACATCCGTCTGGGGGGCATGGTGCGAGTTGAGGACATCGATCAGAGCAACCGCATCTCCTCCCAGCGCATCGCCGATGCCCGCATCACCTATGCGGGGCGCGGTGCCCTCGCCGACAGTAACCAGATGGGCTGGCTGGCACGCTTCTTCAGCTCCGCCTTCGCCCCCCTGTGAGGATCCAGATGAAAAAATGGTGTATCGCCCTGATCTGCTTCGTCCTGCCGGGCGTGGCAGGGGCCGCCGCTCCCGCCAAACGGGCCTTGCTGGACATCGCCGATGTGCAGGGGATGCGAACCAACCAGCTGGTGGGGTACGGCCTGGTGGTCGGTCTCTCCGGCACTGGGGATCGCAGCCAGGTCAAGTTCACCGGCCAGTCCATGACCAACATGCTCAAGCAGTTTGGCGTACAACTGCCCGATGACATAGACCCCAAGCTCAAGAACGTCGCCGCCGTGTCGGTGCAGGCGACCCTGCCTGCGCTCGCGGGCAAGGGACAGCTGGTGGACGTGACGGTCACTTCCATCGGCGATGCCAAGAGTCTGCGGGGTGGCTCCTTGCTGCTGACCCCCATGCGCGGTATCGATGGTGAAGTCTATGCGGTCGCCCAAGGGAACCTGGTGGTGGCCGGGGTCAAGGCGGAGGGGCAGTCCGGCTCGTCCGTGACCATCAATGTGCCCACCGCTGGCATCATACCGAACGGCGCCATCATAGAGCGGGAGGCCGCCAGCAGCTTCTCTGACAAGCCCGAAGTCACCCTCAACCTGCACCAGCCGAACTTCAAGACGGCGCGCAATGTGGAGCGGGAGATCAATCGCCAGCTTGGCCCGGTGGCCAAGGCGGTCAGTGCCGGACGCATCCAGATCACGGCCCCTCGCGACGAGAGTCAGCGCATCTCCTTCATGGCCCTGCTGCAGGACATTCAGGTGGACATGGGCAAGGAGCGACCCAGGGTCGTCTTCAACAGCCGCACCGGCACGGTCGTGATGGGGCAGGGGGTCAAGGTGCACAAGGCGGCGGTCAGCCACGGTAGCCTGACGGTGACCATAGGCGAGAGCCAGACCGTCAGCCAGCCCAACGCCTTCTCCAACGGCCGGACCACCACGACGCCGAACTCCCAGATCCAGGTTGACCGGGAGCGCAATAACATGTTTGTCTGGCCGGATGGCACCTCCCTCGAGGTGATCGTCAAGGCAGTGAATTCCCTGGGCGCGACCCCGGATGATGTCATGGCTATCCTGCAAGCCCTCGACGAGGCGGGAGCCCTCGAAGGCGAGTTGGTAGTCATCTAAGGATTGTTATGACCCGAATTACGTCCGAGCCTGGTTTCTATCAGGATCTCAATGAACTGCAGCAGATAAAGAGCAACCCGGATCAACGGGCGGCCCTGGAGGCTGCGGCCGGTCAGTTTGAAGTGAGCTTCCTGCAGACTGTGCTCAAACACATGCGCTCAGCCTCCGATGCCATGCAGGATGAAGATGACAAGCTCATCAAGGGGCAAGAGCTCTACCGCGACATGTACGACAGCCAGCTGGCGATGAGCCTGGTGAAGCGTGGCGGCATGGGGCTCAAGGAGCAGATGGTCAATCAGCTGGACCCCGCATTAAAGAATGCCGAGCCTGTGGTCGCTTCACAGTCCCAGACCCTGACTGCCTTCAGTCAGCCTCTGAATTCGGCAAAAATGAGGAAAGTTGACTGATGTCGCTGCTCAATATCGGTTTTAGCGGACTCAACGCGGCGCAGATCGCGTTAAACGTCACCGCCCAGAATATCGCCAACGTCAATACCATAGGTTACAGCCGCCAGGAAGCCATGATGGGCAGCCTGTCCGGCTTTGGCCGGCTGGACAACGGCATGGGGGTGGAGGTGACGGGGGTGCGCAGGATCACCGATGACTATCTGGTCTCCCAGCACTGGCGCAGCCGCTCCTCGACCGGTTCTTCCTACGCGTTCCATCAGTACATCAATACCACGGAACAGTTGCTCGGCAGCGAGTCGATGAACATCACCAAGGGGTTGGATAGCTTCTTTGCCTCCCTCAATGCCGCCCTCGACAGCCCGGAGACCCCGGCCCAGCGTAGCCAGATCGTCAGCTCCGCCGGCGCCCTTGCCAACCGTTTCAATCAGTTGAACGAGAGCATGCTGACCCAGGAGAAGCAGATCGACGATCAGCTGAACAGCACTGTCACTCAGGTCAACAGCTACCTGAAGCAGGTGGCCGAGCTCAACACCCAGATCGGTGAGCAGGCCTCCAAGGGGGTCAATACCTCTGTGCTGGAAGACAGTCGAGAGCAGATAGTGCGCGAGCTGTCGACCTTCATGGAGGTGCGGGTCAATCGCCAGAGCGACGGCTCGTTTTCCCTGAGCCTGCCCCAGGGCCAGCCCCTGGTGCTGGCGGGCAGCAGCAGTACCCTCTCCCTTGCCGGTGATACCCTGAGCCTCAGTTTCGGCCCCCAATCGTTCGAGGTGCCCAAGCTGCAAGGGGGTACCCTGGCCGGGGTGCTCGAGTATCGCACCACTGTGCTGCGCCCCCTGCGCGATGAACTCAACCAGATCGCGAAGAAGCTGGCGGATGATTTCAATGCCAAGCAGGGGGGCGGGGTCGATCTGAACGGTGATCCGGGCAAACCCATGTTCAGTTACGACCCTCTCAATCCGTCCGGCACCCTCAAGGTGGCCGACGGCTTCACCGGCGATCACCTGGCCTTTGCCAAGGCGGGAGGCGGCACGGGTGACAACCGCAACCTGCAGGAGCTGCTGACCATCAAGGATGACCAGTACGACGCCTACAGTGCTCTGCTCGGCCGCATGGCGGTGCAGAGCGGTCAGGCCAAGGCGACCATGACGGCAGACGCCAACATGGAGAAGCAGCTGGCCACCAAGCTCAGCAGCGTCAGCGGGGTCAATACCGATGAGGAAGGGGTCAAGATCATGGCGTATACCAAGGCCTACCAGGCGAACGCCAAGGTGATCAGCACCTCGGACCAGCTCTTCAACTCCATCCTGAACATGTTCTGACGGGGGCCGCATGCGTATCAGTACCAACCAAATTCAGCTCAGCATGCTCGACAATCTGCAACATGGTTTCGGCGAGTATGCCAGGCTCGATCGCCAAATCTCGGCCAACAAGCGCATCCTGCAACCCTCCGACGATCCCGTCGGCAGCGTGCAGTTGCTCGGTCTGAAGAAGGAGCAGGCGGCGATGGCCCAGTACCAGAAGAACATTGCCAATGCCAAGAGCCAGCTCTCTCAGGGGGAAATCCAGCTCGATACCATGACCAACATGCTGAGTCGGCTGCGGGATCTGGCCCAGACGGCGGCCAACGGCTCCCTCTCGGAAGACGATCGCCGGGCTGTCTCCAGCGAGGTGGCGATCATCAAGGACGGCTTGCTGGATCTGGCCAATGCCCGTAACGAGAGTGGTTCCAGTCTGTTTAGCGGCAGCCAGGTAGATAAAACCGCTATCGTGAAGGATGCGAGTGGTGATTACATCTACCAAGGGGATGCCCTGGTGCGTGAGGTCGGCATCGCCAGAGGGGTGACGGTGGAGCTCAATCACACCGCGGACAAGCTGTTCCTCCAGAACGGTGACTTCTTCAAGCAGCTCGATGAGATGGTGGCCGCCTTTGACAGCGGTGCCGCGGATGCCTCGGATCAGGCCAGGGCCATGCTGGATCGCAGCCAGACCTTGCAAGATGATATCAGTCAGATGGTCAGCTCCATTGGTGCCCGCATCAACCTGCTGGATCAGGTCGACGAAGGGCACGAGGAGAAGGGCGTCTATAGCAAGGAAGTGAGCAATCAGATAGAGTCCCTCGATTACGCGGGGGCTGTGACCCAGCAGGCCCATGTGTTGATGGCGCTGCAGGTGCAGCAGCAAGCCTTCGCCAAGGTGAATGGCCTCAGCCTGTTCAACTACATGCCCTAAGTCTGATTAAGGAGCCAGGATGCAGATTCAACAAACCCGTCCGGGCGGGGTGGCCGAAACCCCGGCCCAGCCCAAGCTGCACGGACGTCCAACTGCCCAGGTCTCCTCCCCTCAGATCAGCCGCAGCGATCGCCAGCCCAATGTCATCCGCTTGGATAGATGGGCCCTGATCGGTACGGCGCAGCAGCGCATCGCCCACGCCCAGGGTGGCGAGCAGGCCCTGAGCCAGGTCTGGGGCGAGCTGAAACGATTGGAACAGCAGCTCAGCCAGAACCGAGCCGCGAGCGGCGATCTGGTGTCCCGGCTCAAGCTGCTGGAAGAGAAGCTGACCCAGCCGAAGGCGCCCCTGACCACTGAACTCAAACCTCGCCTGCTGGCATCGGCCACGGACAGCCGGGTGAGTTACAGTGCGGAGCGGCTCGATCTGCTGAGCCCGAGATCGAGCGCCGAGCGGCTGGTGTTCTCATTCCCCCAGACCAGCAGCGCCGTCGAGGTGTTGCTGCCAGCCGGCGCCAATGAAGCGGAAGCCGCCTCCCGCCTGGATCGGGCCCTGCGCAAGGAGCACATCCAGGCTCGTCTGAACGAGCTGGGCAAGCTGGAGCTGAGCGTGCCGGATCAACATAGACGCAAGCTGGATGAGCCCGTGCTGCTGAGCGGAGAGGGGATCCGGATCCCGGCCGGCAACCCGGTGCCGGTGCAGTTCAAACCCAAGGCTGGTCAGCTGACCCAGCTTGGGGAGGGGCTCGACAAGGGGGAGCTCAAGCAGGAACAGCAACGTCTGAAGCGCCTGCTCGGCGAAATTGAGCAGTCGGTACGGGAGCTAAAGCAGTTTCGCCAGAAGATGGTCAAGCAGCTGGACAGGGTCAAGGTCCGTAGCCAGAACCTGCAGCAAGGAGAGCTGGAGCAACTGCAAGGCAAGCTCAGCCAGCAGCTCAAGGAGGGCGGTTTCATGGGTACCATGTCCGGCCTGCTGGCCCAGGCCAACGTATCACGCCAGAACGTGGTGGCCTTGCTGACCTGAGGCCGAGAGAGTGAACGTTAGAAAAACCGCCAGCAATTTGCTGGCGGTTTTTCTTTATGGTTTCAGCAGGGCGTAGAGGCTGAGATCCGACGCGAAGCCAGACTCGCTCAATCCCTGTTCTATGGTCTTGAGGAAGCTCGCATTGTGCTGGCGTATGGTGTGGTAGCTGTAGAACAGGTTGATAACGTCCTGCTCTTCCAGCTCCTTGTCCATGGCCAGCAGACAGAGGTAGCTACGCAGCAGGAAGTAGTCCACCACCAGGAACTGATAGGCCTGATGAGGCGAGTTCTGCGACTGCGGGAAGTTGTGGTGATAGACGTAGTAGAGCAGGTAGTTGTTCATGATCTGGGGGCGAGCCGCCAGGAAAGGCGAGACCTTGCTGTACCAGATCTGCTGCAGCTGGGTGAGCTTGGCTTCATCATATACCCCCTCCAGCAGCAGATTGATCTTGTCGAGGCAGCCTTGCATGGTCTGCCGCCCCCGCCGTCCCTGTGAATAGGCCAGCAGCTGATGGGTGATGGTGCGCAGCCCCCACCACTGCAATCGCGGCAAGACCGGCAGCTGTTCGAACATGGCAAGCAGCTCTCCCCCCTCGGCCAGCACGGCTACCTGATCCAGGAAGGCTTCGTGGGACAGCTGGGCGGGATCCCGGTGGACCAGCATGCCGATGAGCCACAGCCGTATCTCGACGGGGACATCCGTGGCTGCCAAGACGTGGATGCTCAGGCTGTGCAGGGTCGCCATGGCGGCAGAGGGCGGTGGCGCAAATGGCAGACGTTGCTCCAATTCGGCCACCTCGGTCTGCATCGCCATGGGGTCGAGCAACAGCTGCCGGCTGACCTCGGGGCAGGAGAGCATCAGGGACTTTCTGACCTGGTTGCCGATGCGCGAATGGGATCTGGGGTAGGTCTTGCAGGTATGGCTCAGCGCCTCTGCCCCGGCCTTGCTGTGGATCTGGCACAGGCGATTCTCATCGAGGAAGGGGCAGGCGCCCTGCTTATCCAGCTGGATCTCTCCCCAATGCTCATTGCTCTGCTTCACCTTGCGAATATGCAACTTGCTCAAGGATCTGACGGCAAGATCCGGATGTCGCTCGTAGTTACGGAAAGTTATCTTGTCGATGCTGATGGTCCAGCTATGACAGCAGTTGTCCTCGCAGCGATCGCCTATGCACTGGAAATGTTTAACGAAGTGAGGGGTATAAAGAGAGGCTGCCATGTCGCTGTCCGGTGATGGAAGATGGCGGTGTCAAAGCAATAACCATGCCGAACGCCCTGACTCTGCGACTGTGACCCGGATCGTGACGGGCAAAAGGAGGCCAGAAAAATATGCGATGACCCGCCTACATTTCTGCGAGAAAGGGGTCGCCTATATCTGATGTCCACCTAACAGGCTGCAGCGCAGCGACATATCGAGGAATACATCATGGGCTTGTCCATTCACACCAACTTCGCTTCTCTGACCACCCAGAGCCAGCTCAACACCACCAACAAGATGCTGGGCACCGCCATGCAGCGTCTGGGTACCGGTCTGCGCATCAACTCCGCCGCCGATGACGCCGCTGGCCTGCAGATGGCTACCCGCCTGCAATCCCAGTCCAGCGGTCAGAAAGTGGGCATGCGCAACTCCCAGGACGCCATCTCCATGATGCAGACCGGTGAAGGCGCCATGGACGAGATGAGCAACATCGTTCAGCGTATGAAGGATCTGGCTACCCAGTCTGCTAACGGCACTAGCACCGCCGAAGATCGTAAAGCCATGGATGCCGAGTTCACCGAACTGCGCGCCGAGCTGGACAACATCAGCAACAACACCACCTTCGGCGGACAAGAACTGCTCAAGACCGGCAAGGGCTTCCAGGAAGATGTGACCTTCCAGATTGGTGGTACCGGTGCTGAGAAGCTGGAACTGAAAAAGACCGGCACCCTGGCGAAGGCGCTGGCAGAAGTTGTGGGTACCGGCAAGGGTACCGATGGCGCTGCAGTCAAGGTAGGTATCGGTGATCAGGCCAAGGCGACCGCCTCCATGGCCGAGCTGGATACCTTCTCCCAGAAGATTGGTGAGTCCCGTTCTGCCTTCGGTGCCAACATCAACCGTCTGGAACACACCGTCAACAACCTCTCCAACATGAAAGAGAACACCGACCTGGCGAACGGCCGCATCATGGATGCCGATTTCGCCCAGGAGAGCACCAACATGACCAAGAACCAGATGCTGATGCAGGCTGGCATGTCCGTGCTGTCCAACTCCAACCAGATGACCGGCATGGTGACTTCCCTGCTGCGTTAATCCCAGTGGCACTCATCCTTGGGATGAGTGCCTTCTTCCTCCTGCCCCTTCCCTCCGCTTCCGCTTTTCCGCCTTCTCATCATTTTTTCCGTTCTCCATTCAAGTCTTGGCCTGCTCTTGTCGCTTCTCATCTTTGTAGAGTTACCCGCTGCAATGCAGCTTTTTTGAGGAGTAAATCATGGGTTTGTCCATTCACACTAATTTCGCCTCTCTGACTACTCAGAGCCAGTTGAACACCACCAACAAGATGCTGGGCACCGCCATGCAGCGTCTGGGTACCGGTCTGCGTATCAACTCCGCTGCCGATGACGCAGCCGGTCTGCAGATGGCAACTCGTTTGCAAGCTCAGTCCAGCGGTCAGAAAGTGGGTATGCGCAACGCCCAGGATGCCATCTCCATGATGCAGACCGGCGAAGGTGCCATGGATGAGATGAGCAACATAGTTCAGCGCATGAAGGATCTGGCCACCCAGTCTGCTAACGGCACCAGCACTGTTGACGATCGCAAGGCGATGAATGCCGAGTTCACCGAACTGCGCGCCGAGCTGGACAACATCACCAGCAACACCACCTTCGGTGGTCAGACTCTGCTGGCCAAGGATCAAGGCTTCCAGAAAGCCGTGACCTTCCAGATCGGCGGCACCGGTGCCGAGAAGCTGGAGCTCAAAGACGATGGCACTCTGGCCACTGCCCTCAAGGGTGTGATTGCCGATGACAAGGGTACCAAGGGTACCGCTGTTGCCGCCGGTATCGATGACCAGGCCAAGGCCACCGCCGCCATGACCGAGCTGGACACCTTCTCCAAGGGGATCGGTGAAGCACGCTCCGCCTTCGGTGCCAACATCAACCGTCTGGAGCACACGGTCAACAACCTCTCCAACATGAAAGAGAACACCGACCTGGCGAACGGTCGCATCATGGATGCCGACTTCGCTCAGGAGAGCACCAACATGACCAAGAACCAGATGCTGATGCAGGCTGGCATGTCCGTGCTGTCCAACTCCAACCAGATGACCGGCATGGTGACTTCCCTGCTGCGTTAATGCGTTGCCGGGCCACTCCGAGAGGGGTGGCCCTGTTATTGCTTGCGCGTTGGAAAGAGCCGAGCCGGTTTTTTCCAACGGGCATGCCACCGATTAAGTTGATAAGGATGTGATGATGCAAGTAGATCCAGCCAGCATGGCGATGCAACTGGTCGCCATCGAGCGCCAGAACATGGACAAGTTGCTGAAAAAGCAACTGGATAGCGTCAAGGGACAGCAGAGCGCCATCAGCACGCTCACCACCAAGCTGTCGACCTTCCAGACCATGCTCAAGGATTTGAACAAGGCCACCAACCTGCAGGCCCAGAAGGCCACCATGTCCCAGGACGGGGTCATGACGGTGACCAGCAATGGCAAAGCGAGCTCTGGCCAGTACAACTTCTTCGTGGAGCAACTTGCCCAGTCCCATCAGGTGGGTCTGCAACTCGACAGCGACACGGCGCCCCTGCCGGCCGACGGTGTCTTCTCCCTGACGGTCAAGGGCAAGGCCATCGACATCGATCTGGCGACGCTGCCAGCGGGTGCCACCGCCAAGGATCTGGTCTCCCACATCAACAACGCCAAGGACAATCCGGGCGTGAAGGCGACCCTGGTGCGCACCGACGGCAAGGTCAGCATGGTGCTGACCAGCAAGGAGAGCGGGGTGGAGAATGCCATCACCCTGGGTTACAGCGGCGATGCCGCCAATGCGTTGGGCACGGCCGTCGCCGGCAAGACGGACATCACCCAGGCGCAGGATGCCAGGCTGAAGATGGGGGGCGACAACCCGCTGACCATCACCTCCTCCAGCAACAAGATAGAAAACGTGGTCGACGGCCTGACCTTCCAGCTGACCAAGGCCCAGAAGGCAGGGGATGCCCCCCTGATGGTGACGATAGATCAGGACAAGGAGGCGGTGACCGGCTCCCTCAAGAAGTTTGTCGACAGCTACAACGAGTTGATTGATGAGCTGGGCAAGATGACCTCCAGCGATCCCAAGGCGCCGGGTGCCCTCTCCTCCGACAGCGGGGTGCGCAGCCTCAAGAGTGCTCTCTCTCGCAGTGTGCGGGATCTGCCGGATGGACTCAGCCTCAGCAGCCTCGGCATCAAGACCGACAAGGCGGGCAAGCTCTCCTTCAACGAGACCGACTTCAACAAGGCGCTGGAAAAAGATCCCGAGCTGCTTGGCAAGGCCTTGATGGGGGATGATGGCCTGCTCAAGCGGATGAGCGATTCACTCGATCCTTACACCAAGCGGGATGGTGCCCTGAAGGGGCGCAAGACCGGCCTGGAGGCCACCGAGAAGCGGGTGAACGAGCGGATGGAGGCACTGGATCGCCGTATGGAATCCGCGTATAAGCGCTACCTCAACCAGTTCACCACCATGAACCAGATGATGCAAACCATGGGCGCATTGTGAGTCGGTGAGCGCCTCTCCTCCTGAATAAGTGAGTCTTTCATGTTTGAACCCCAAGATGGCTACGATGCCTACCAGTTCGCCGCCACCCAGGCCAAGGCGGCGAGTGCCGATCCGCACCAGCTGGTGCTGATGCTGATGGACGGCCTGCTCGACGAGGTCGCGCGGGCCGAGGGCCACATCCTGGCCAAGCAGTACGAGCGCAAAGGGCAATCCATCAACAAGTGCCTGCAGATCCTGGGGGGGCTCGACAGTGCCCTCGACATGGAGAAGGGGGGAGAGCTGGCGACCAACCTGCACCGTCTGTACGACTACTGCGGGCAGCGGCTGTTCGAGATCAGCGTGGCCAACGATGTGGCCGGCTTCGCCGAGGTGCGCCGCATCCTGCAGGAGTTGAAGGAAGGCTGGGAAGCGATGGCGCGCCATCCTCGCTAAGGCGGAAGACGTCTTTCCTCATCCATGCCGTTATGAATGTAACGCATTGAAATTAAACAGCTATATATCTGGCCTGCTCCTTGCTTATCCGCAGGGTCTTCTTATTTTGGGGCCATCATCATGTCCATGACAGGGTCTGTGCAACCAGGCACGGAACGCGAGACTCGCCAACGCCAGCTACTGGGGTTGGGGCGTCTGATACTACAGCAGGCGCGTGCCGGGCAGTGGGACGCGGTGCGCCTGACGGATCAGCGTCTGGCCCAGTTCATCGGGCATGTGCGCCAGCAACCCGGGTTGTGGGACGCGCTGGCCCCGGCCCGTGATCAGGTACGAGCCTGGCATCAGGATGCCTTTGCACTGTGCGAGCAGGAAACCAGGCAGCGCAAGCAGGAGTGGCAGTCGTTGTCCGACAAGCGAGAAGGGCTGCAAGCCTATGACGAGGCACAAGAATGGGCCTGATCCAGTTTGTCGGCACCGAATCCTTGCCCACCCAGGACACGGGTGGTTTTACCCGTCTCTCCCGCCAGCCCGATGGACAGGGGGAGCAGTATCAGCCACTGGATCTGCCGTTGGACATGCCCCCTGTGGTAGAGGAAATCTCTACCAAGGAGCCGGTTGACGATACGGTTGATCAGTCCCTTCCCGATGTCGTGGAGCAACTGCGCGCTTTTACCCATATTCCTCCCGTTTTTGTGCGCCATGAAGAGGCGTCACGCTTGCTGGCAGCCCGCCAGCAGCCGGATGCCGCGGCCCCTGCGGTTGCCACCGAGGGGCTCAATGATGAATCCCCGTCCGCCTCTGCGACGCTGCGGGCCCTGTCTCGCTTCGAGCGGCTGGAGGCCGAGCGGCCCCCCATGGTGGCGTTCACCGAGGGAAGCAAGGAGAGACCCGTCCCGCTCACGGGGGACGTCGCCAGGGTACTGAACCAGTCCGTTGGCCAGAGCGACAAGCTGCCACTGCCCGACAAGTTGATCGCCAACCTGCAATCCCTGCTGGGAGACAGGTCCGAGCGGGATCCCTTTACCTCCGATTTCAAGACCGTGGCAGGACAACTGCAGGCGGCGCCACTGACCCGAGCGGCGGAATACCAGTGGGCGCCTGCCCGCCTGGCCGACAGCCCGGCCCAGTGGGGTCAGCAACTGGTGGATGTGCTCAAAGACAAGGTCGAGCTGCAGGTCAATCAGAGCATCAAGCAGGCCCATATTCGCCTCGATCCCCCTGAGCTTGGCCGTCTCGAATTGACGGTCAGGGTCGAGGGCGATCGGTTGAACGTGCAGCTCAATGTGACCAACCCGGCGGTGCGTGAGGCCCTGATCCAGTCGATGGAGCGGCTGCGCATGAGCCTGGCACCTCATCATGCCGGCGGCGTCGAGGTCAATGTCGGTCAGGGCGGGGAACAGGAGCGAGGCGAGCGTTGGCAACCGCAGGACAAGATCCTGGCGGGAAGGCGGCAGTGGAGCGAAGAGCCTGCCGCATCCGATGGCCCTGCCCAGGAGTGGCTCAATACCCTGGTGTGATTTTTCCCATATTCCGGCAATAGCGAGAGTGATTTTAAATGATGCGGCGTTTCATGAAGTGGTTGATGGTGGTGATCATGGCGCTGTGCCTGCTGGCAGTGCTGGGTTACGGTGCGTATCTCAAGCGCGATACTATTGCCGTCTGGCTGGGTCTGGCCGAAGCCAAGCCCGAGCTCAGCAAGACGCCGCTGTTCAAGCCCATGGAGCGGTTCGTCATCAGCCTGGAAGGGGAGATGGAACCTCATTATCTGGTGTTGGAGCTGGCGCTGGTCACCCATAACCCGAAGCAGCTCGAGACCCTCAATGAGCTGACCCCCCTTATTCGCAATGCCATGGTGCAGTATTTCAGCCACCGCTCCCACGATGCGGTGAAGAAGGAGTTGCAGAACATCTCTGCCCTGCAGACCTCTTTGCTGAGCAAGCTGGTCACCACCTTGCAGGGGTATGGCTACCAGCCCTATCTGGATGAAGTGTTGATCACCAAGGTGCTGGTGCAATAGCGGCCATGCTGGATTCTGGCTGGGATACCCATGACGAACTGGCCGTCTCGCCCCCCCGCACCGGCGAGCAGGCGATCCTGACCCGTTATTTGCCGCTGGTGAAGCGGGCCGCCAGTCATCTGCGCAGCCAGGTCTCGGCCAGTTTCGATCAGGAAGACATGGAGCAGGTCGGCATGATGGGCTTGCTGGAAGCCTGGCGACGCTATGGCAGCGAGCCGGATGCCCAGTTCGAGAGCTATGCCTTCAAGCGGATCCGCGGCTCCATGCTGGATGAGTTGCGCCGCCTGGATTGGCGCCCCCGCCAGTTGCGCCAGCAGGTACACGGTCACAATCAGGTGCAGCGTGAGTTGTTCAACCGCCTCGGACGCAATCCGACCGAGCAGGAGCTGGCCCAGGCGCTGGATTGCTCGGTCGAAGAGGTGCGTCAGCTCGCGTATGCCAGCCAGGCCGAGGCGCTGCAAAGCCTGGAAGAGTGGCTGGAGAGCGGCGGCAAGGCCCCGACCGCAGAGTCCGATGACGTGGACATGGCCATGACCCTCAGCAAGGTGCTTGGTTCCCTGGACAAGCGGGAGCAACTCTTGCTCTCCCTCTACTACCAGCAAGAACTGAACATGAAGGAGATCGCCCTGGTGCTCGGCCTGACCGAGTCACGAGTGTGTCAGCTGCACAAGCAGTGTGTCCTTCAGCTCAAGCAGCGATTGGTCGATTCCATATAAATAGCGCCTCTCCCCCGCGGGGGAGGCTTCATGAATTCTGCGGGAGCATACATGCAAAAACAGATAGGTCTTGGTGTCATTTTCATTTGTGTGCTGGGGGGCTTCATGATGGCCGGGGGGCGACCTATCGCCCTGTGGCAGCCGGCCGAGCTCATCATCATCATAGGGGCCGCCGCCGGCTCTATGTTCCTTGGCAACTCCAAGGAGGTGATGCATGAAATGTGGCGCCAGGTGAAGCTTTGCTTCAAGTCCAACAAGGACGAGAAGGAGATCTATCGCGAGCTGCTGACCCTGATGCATCAACTGCTGGAAGAGACCCGCAGCAAGGGGATGAAGGCGCTGGACGAGCATATCGAGAACCCGCAGCAGAGCTCTGTCTTCCTGATGTACCCCCAAGTGTCCGAGGATCCGCAACTGCTCGGCTTCATCATAGATAACCTGCGCCTGCTGGGTATGGGCAAGATCACCCCCCACGAGCTGGACACCATTCTGGAGCAGGAGATCATGGCCATCGAGGAGGACATGCTCAAGCCCGCCCATGCCTTGCACAAGACGGGGGAGGCGTGCCCCGGCTTTGGCATCCTGGCGGCCGTGATGGGGATCATCATCACTATGCAGCAGCTCGATGGCCCCTTGAGCAACATAGGGGTGCATGTGGCCGCGGCCCTGGTGGGCACCTTCATCGGCATCTTCCTCTGCTACTGCCTGCTGGAGCCCATCAGCAACGCCATGGAAGAGATGGTCAAGCGCCGCATCGGTATGCTGATGTGCATCAAGTCGATCCTGATCGCCCAGTTGCGCGGCAAGACGCCACTGCTCTCCGTCGACTCGGGCCGCAAGATGCTGGAGCCTGATGTGAAACCCAGCTTCCTCGAATTGGAAGATTGGGTGACGAACAGGGCCATGTGATGCGCAACCACGAACAGATCATCATCAAGCGCCAGCAAAGGCGCAGCAGCGGACCCAAGAGCGGTGGCGCATGGAAGGTGGCCTTCGCCGATTTCACTCTGGCGATGATGGCCTTCTTCATGGTGCTCTGGATCCTGGCGGTATCGAGCCAGGAGGAGCGTGAGGTGGTCGCCAGCCGGTTGCGCGACTACAGCATCATGGACAGCGAGGCGAACCCGTTCGACATCCGCAACAGCCCATATCCTGTTGATCTCGGTGGTAATCCCTCCGTACTGGAAGAGCTGAGCCCGCAGTTTGTGAAAGAGGGACAGCGGATGCCCAAACACATGGAGCGCAATCGCAGCATCTTCAATGACGGCGCCGATGGCGGTTACGAGAGTCTGCTGGTGGGCAAGATCGAGGGTGAGGCGCAGATGAAGCAGCTGGCTGGCTTCATCGGCTCCATGGCTGATCAGATGCAGGCCAAGAACAACCTGGAGCTGCAACTGGTGCCCCAGGGCCTGCGGATCCTTATTCGCGATGACGACGAGCGGGAGATGTACAGCCGTGGCAGTGCCCGCATCAGCCCCTTCTTCCGCCACCTGCTGATGGCGCTGGCTCCCGTCTTCCAGAGAGTGGAGAACCGGGTCATGATCTCGGGTCACACCGACAGCACCCCGTTCGCCGGGGACAACTACAGCAACTGGGAGCTCTCATCGGATCGGGCCATGATGGCGCGGCGGGTCTTGCTCGCCGGTGGCATGCCGCCGGAGCGAGTCGGCCAGGTGGTCGCCATGTCGGATACCATGCTGGAAAATACCGCCGATCCCAGAGGCAGCCAGAACCGTCGCATCGAGTTGCTGGTGATGACGACCCAGGCCGAGAAGAATCTGGAGCAACTCTTCAGCACCCAAACCCAAGTCGCCACTCAGCAAGCCAAGGATGCCGTCACCCATGGGAACCCCTGACACCGAACAACCGGAATGGAGTGAGTTCAACGATCCCAGGCGCAAGGTTCCCCGCTGGTATCTGCACGATGGCTCCACCCCGCTGGAGTCCCAGAGCTGTGGCATCGCGGCCAGGCTCATGGTGTCAGGCTTACTGTTTGACAAGAGCATCGGTCGGGCGGTGATCAAGGACATAGGACCGGGCGGCGTGGGCTTCCTGACCCCCTCCCGCTTTGTGCTGCCGGATGTCGTCAGCCTGTCGTTATCGCCCCGGATCCTGCTGGAGTGCCAGATCACCCACAGGCGAGCCATAGGCCAGTACCTCAGCTTCTATGGCGCGCGCTGGGCATCACCGGAGTCTGTTGACCTGGCGCCCGTGCTCAGCCACTGGCGCCACTGCTTCATGGCGCCAGCAGAGGGCGGTTCTGCTTCAATCCCAGCGGATCCGGCAACGGCGCAAGACTGAGACCACCGCGCCCCATGTCCAGGCCTCTGGCCGGTTGCAGCAAGAGGGGATCGTGCAGGCTCTCGAGTGATACCGCCCTCACCAGCAGGGGCTGCTCAGTCGGTCTGGTTTTGCTTGGCGCCTTGCTGTGGCTATAGACGATGGGGCAGTTGGTGACGCCCTGGGCATCGGGTAGCTGCCAGGCTGGATTCCAGCGGCTGGCGTCATTCATGGAGACCCCCTTGGCCATCGCCCAGCTCAGCAATGAGCACTCCCCCGGCTGTCGCCACACCTGAATACTCTCTCCCTCCTGCCACGATGGCAGCGCGAAGCGGTAATGCGCCGCCCTGTCCAATAGCTGAGAGAGGGCGATGAAGCGCGCCACGTAGAGGCGGGTCTCCGTCGGCAGTGACAACTCCCACAGGTTGCGCGTCCCCGCACTGAGCACCGCCTTCAGCACCCGTCCCTCTCCTGCGTTATAGGCCGCCAGCGCCAGCAGCCAGTCCTGTCCAAAGAACTGATACAACCAGCCGAGATAGGTGAGGGCCGCATCCGTCGCCAGGGGCAGCGAGTAACGGCCATCGAAACTGCTGGTCATGGGGACGGAGAATCGCGTCGCCGTATCCGGCATCAGTTGCCAGGGGCCGGCGGCTCCCGCCGAGGAGACCACATCCAGCCGGTAGCTGCTCTCGATCAAGGGAAGAAACGCCAGCATGGAGGGCAACTTGCGCTCGCGAACCTGCTGCTCGACCCAACGGATCATGGGTTGCGACTGGGTGATCCGTTTCTGCAGATGGGTTTGTTGTTGCAACAGGAATTGGGTTTGCTGGCTGACCAGTTCGGCTCCTTTTCCTCCCAAGGGGGTAGGAAAGCCTGCCTGCCAATGATAATTATCATAAGAGTAACCATGGGGACTGAGCAGCAGGGCCAGACAGGCGAACAAACGCGGTGATAATTTAATCAAGGAGGCGGGTGCCTGGCGGAGAAATGATAAAAACATGATGAATCTCAACAGTTTTTGACAATTTCTGTCGACTGTTCATGTGGTATCCAGGACGTGATAAGCATGATAACACGAGTAAAAAAGACCCCAAAGGCGGGTAGGGCGATTCAGAAATTTTTGCTCTATCTGATCCTCGCCAATTTTGGTTTGATGTGGCTCTATGTCATATATGCAGAGGAACTGACCTTTGGTGCCAATCTTCTGCTGACTTTCCTTCTTATCCTCTATAACCTGCTGCTCTGCCAGCTGGTTGTGCTGCGTGCCCGGCGGGCGGGGGATGGTTACATCATCTACCCCGTGGTGGGAGTGAGCATTATTCTGTGTGCGGTCGTATTGTTTCGTTTCATCATTACCCCCTGATTTCGAATATTTATCAGCCGTTGTTGATGGGATGAATTTAATTCCATCATGAATAACTCGTGGAAAATCAACTCATTTAATCGGTAGTGTCCAAGCGCTGCGTCAATATGTTCCCCATGTCCAAGATCCTTGCTTGAAAAGCCTCCTGCTCGTCCTTAAACTTCAGGGTGGAGAAAAGTGGATCAAAGTGGTTTTATCGGGCGATTTGCCCCTTTAACTCACCCTTGGGGACTGCAATTTGTTGCGTGGCGCTCACGCCATCAGCCTGGACAGCAAAGGGCGACTGGCGATTCCGACCAAATATCGAGACTGGCTGCGCGACGAATGCGACGGCCAGCTGGTCTGCACCATCGACATTGCCCATCCCTGTCTGCTGCTTTATCCCCTGAATGAATGGGAAGAGATCGAGCGCAAGCTCAAGACGCTTTCCAGCACCAACCCGGCGGAGCGCCGCCTGCAGCGCCTGTTGCTCGGTAACGCCATCGAATGCGAGCTGGACGGCAACGGCCGTCTGTTGCTGAGCCAGCCGCTGCGCAGCCATGCGGGGTTGGACAAGAAAATCATGCTGGTGGGCCAGCTCAACAAGTTTGAGCTGTGGGATGAAGCCCGCTGGCAACAACAGATCAATGACGACATCCAGGGCCTGCCCGAGGACGATTGGGCAAGTTCACCACGACTACAGGATTTTTCTTTATAAATGACCCAAGCCGCTGAACACATCACAGTGCTGTTGCACGAAGCCGTCGAAGGGCTGGCCATCAAGCCGGACGGTATCTACGTCGACGGTACCTTTGGCCGGGGTGGTCACTCTCGTCTCATTCTCGAAAAGCTCGGCCCACAGGGTCGCTTGATCGCCATCGACCGGGATCCGCAGGCCATTGCCGAGGCGGCCAAGATCCAGGATCCCCGCTTCGAAATCGTGCACGGCCCCTTCTCCGGCATTACCTCCTATCTGAGCGAGCGCGGTTTGCTCGGCAAGGTTGACGGCTTCTTGCTGGATCTCGGGGTCTCTTCCCCCCAGCTCGACGATGCCGAGCGCGGCTTCAGCTTCATGAAGGACGGTCCGCTGGATATGCGGATGGATCCGACTTCCGGCCAGAGCGCCGCCCAGTGGCTGGCTAAGGCCGATGTGGACGATATCGCCTGGGTGCTCAAGACCTTCGGTGAGGAGCGCTTTGCCAAGAAGATCGCTCGCGCCATCGTCCACGATCGGGTGACCGAGCCCTATGTGCGCACCCGCCAGCTGGCGGAGATGATTGCCCGGGTCAATCCGAGCAAGGAGAAGGGCAAGCATGCGGCGACCCGCAGCTTCCAGGCCATCCGCATCTATATCAACAGCGAACTGGACGAGATCGAAACCGCACTGAACGGCGCCCTGCAGGCGCTGGCGCCGGAAGGACGCCTCTCTGTCATCAGCTTCCACTCCCTGGAAGACAGGCTGGTGAAGCACTTCATCCGCAAGCATGAGAAGGGGCCCGAGGTACCGCACGGCATCCCCTTGACCGAGGCTCAGCTGGCCGGTGGTCGCAAATTGAAATCGATCGGCAAGGCGCTCAAGCCGTCCGAGCATGAAGTCACCGAAAACAGCCGATCCCGCAGCTCAGTGCTGCGGGTCGCCCAGCGCCTGGCGGATTGAGTCATGAGCGAGGTGCGTGTTCATCTGGCCAAGGAGATCATCGGTGATCTCTGGCGCCACAAGCTGCAGGTCGTCCTGGCCGTCGCCGTGCTGGTCACCGCTTTTGCGGTGATCCTGGTGACCAACATGACCCGGGGCCTGACGGCCAAGCAGAATGATCTGATGGCGGAAGAGGACAGGCTCAATATCGAGTGGCGGCACCTGCTGCTGGAGCAGGGCACGTTGGCCGAGCACTCCCGGGTGGCGAGTCTGGCCATGGATAAATTGCAGATGGCTCGCCCGCTGGTGACCACCGAGAAGGTAATAACGCAACCATGAAACGCAAGGCCACCACCAAGGCCCAACCCAAGGCTAAAGCCCCGTCACTCTATCCGTGGCGCTTTCGCACGTTGGTGTTTTTCATCGGCATCGCGTTTGCAGGCCTGATCCTGCGTCTTGCCTGGATCCAGGTGATCGACCCAGACCGGCTGCGTCAGGAGGGGGACATGCGTTCACTGCGCACCACCTCCACCCAGGCGGTGCGCGGCATGATCACGGATCGCAACGGCGAGCAGCTGGCCGTCTCGGTCCCCGTCGAAGCGGTCTGGGCCGATCCCAAGACGGTGCACAGCTCCGGCGCCATCCATAACGAGCGCGCCTGGTTGGCGCTCTCCGCCGTGCTCAAGCTCGACATCAATACCCTCAAGCATCGCATCTCCAACCCCAGCAAGCGCTTCGTCTACCTGCAGCGTCAGGTGACGCCGGCGGTGGCGGAATACATCAAGGGGCTCAAGCTCGGTGGCATCTATCTGCGCCCCGAGTCTCGTCGCTTCTATCCGACCGGCGAGATCAGCTCCCATCTGGTGGGGGTGACCAACATAGATGGCAGCGGGATCGAGGGGATAGAGCGCAGCTACAACGAATGGTTGACCGCGACCCCGGGGGAGATGCGGGTGCGCAAAGACCGTCAGGGCCGGGTCATAGAGCGGCTCGGTTTGGTCAAGGAAGGCAAGAACTCCAACGATCTGCAGCTCAGCATCGATCAACGGGTACAGGCCCTGGCCTACCGGGCGCTCAAGCGCGCCACCGATGAGAACAAGGCCACCTCCGGCTCCATGGTGATGCTGGACGTGAAGACGGGCGAAGTGCTCGCCATGGTCAACACCCCCTCCTATAACCCGAATAATCGGGGCCAGTACCAGAGCTTCCGGGTACGCAACCGGGTGGTGACCGATACCTATGAGCCGGGTTCGACCATCAAGCCTCTGATCCTGCTCAGTGCCCTCCAGGCGGGCGTGACCAGCTGGAAAGACACCATCCAGGGTGGACCCCTGTTTATCGGCGCCAAGCAGATCCGGGATGTGAGTATCCACAAGGCGACCAACCTGTACGACATCCTGCGCTACTCCTCCAACATCGGCATGTCGCGCATCGCGCTGCGCATGCCGGCCCAGGAGATGATCAATACCCTCAGCATGGTCGGTTTCGGCATGGACACCGGTAGTGGCCTGATGGGTGAGAGCAGCGGCATGCTGCCCCAGCGTCGTCGCTGGTCCGATATCGAGCGGGCGACCCTGTCGTTTGGCTATGGCCTGCGGGTCACCCCGCTGCAGCTGGCTTCCGCCTATGCCACCCTGGCCAACAAGGGCAAGCGGGTACCGCTCTCCATCATCAAGGTCACCCAGCCGCCCAAGGGTGAGCAGGTCATCGATCACAACAACGCCACCGCCATGTTGCAGGCGCTGGAGTACGTGGTCGACAACGCCATCCCCAAGGCCAAGATCCCGGGTTACCGGGTCGGTGGCAAGAGTGGTACCGCCAAGGTCGCCGTCGCGGGTGGCTATGGCAAGGACTACATGGCCTGGTTCGCCGGTTTCGCCCCGGCCAGCAACCCCCGTTTCGTCATGGTGGTGGTGATCAACGAGCCCAAGGGCAGCGCCTATTACGGCGGCGCCGTGGCGACACCGCCCTTCGCCGAGGCCATGGGCGGCGTGTTGCAGCTCTTCAATATTCGTCCCGACGGGATAGCTCCTGCAGTTCCCGCCAAGCTCGCCCGTATGGAGGCTCCTAATGCTGCCCCGCGCACTTGATCAACTGCTGCGCCCGTTCGGCATCTATGCCCCGGCGCTCACCCTCACCGACATTCAACTGGACAGTCGGCGCGTCGGGCCCGGTTGCCTCTTCGTGGCCATTCGCGGTCACCAGGTGGATGGCAGACGCTTCATCGAACAGGCGGTGGCTCAGGGAGCCACCGCCGTCCTGTTTGAGGAAGACGATGAATTCGTCGCCCCTGAGCTGACTGTGCCCTGCTTCGGACTCCCCGACTTGCCCGCCAGGCTCTCCGAGCTGGCCGGGTATTTCTATGACCAACCCGCGCAAAAGTTGCAACTGGTCGGCATCACGGGCACCAACGGCAAGAGCACCACGGCGCTGCTGGTGGCGAACTGGCGCACCCTGCTGGGGGGCAAGGCCGGGGTGATGGGCACCATAGGCAATGGCCTGTTCGGTGGTCTGGTGGAAGCACAAAATACCACTGGCAGTGCGGTGGAGGTGCAGGCCAATCTGGCAGCCCTGCAACAGCAAGGTGCCGATCTGGTGGCGATGGAAGTCTCCAGTCACGGCTTGGTGCAGCATCGTGTGGCGGCCTTGCCGTTTGCGGCGACCGTGTTCACCAACCTGAGCCGGGATCATCTGGACTATCACGGCACCATGGAGGCCTATGGCGCCGCCAAGGAAGAGCTGCTCCAGCTGGTGGACGAGCCCAATGCGGTCATCAATGCCGATGACGCACTGGGCCAGCGCTGGCTTGCCCGTTATCCCGCTGCCGTGGCCTTCGGTGTGAACGGTCCGATTGAAAACCACTCTGGGCGACAGTTAACGGCGCAGGATCCCCACTTCCATCAACAAGGTTTTCACACACGCATTAACTCCAGCTGGGGGAATGGTGTATTATCCGCCCCCTTGCTCGGCCGCTTCAACGTCAGCAATGTGCTGGCGGCCATGGGCGCCATGCTGGTACTCGGTTACGAGTTCGACGCGCTGTTGGCGACCGCGCCCAAGCTGCAACCCGTGACCGGTCGCATGGAGTGCTTCGGCGGCGGCGATGCGCCCCTTGCCGTGGTCGATTATGCCCATACCCCGGATGCGCTGGAGAAGGCGCTGCAGGCCCTGCGGGTGCATTGTGAAGGCCAGCTCTGGTGTCTGGTTGGCTGTGGCGGTGACCGGGATCGCGGCAAGCGTCCCATGATGGCGGCCATGGCAGAGCAATATGCGGATCGCGTGATCCTGACCGACGACAATCCCCGTACCGAGGAGCCGGCCCAGATCATGGCGGACATGGTGGCGGGTCTTCGTGATCCCGGCACCGTGCAGATCGAACATGACAGGGTCAAGGCGATCGAGCTGGCGCTGGGTCAGGCGAGCAAACAGGACATCATCCTGGTGGCCGGTAAGGGCCACGAGGATTATCAGATCATTGGAACCGACAAGCGGCACTACAGTGACCGGGAAACCGTCGCCGCCGCCTTGCACACATTATTGGAGTCATTCAGATGATGACCCTCAGGCTTGCCGAGCTGGCACAGGTACTCGATGCCCGTCTGATCGGTGACGACGCCGAGATCACGGCGGTCAGTACCGATACCCGCACCCTGGGTGCAGGTGCGCTGTTCGTTGCCCTGCGCGGCGAGCGTTTCGACGCCCACGATTTCTGCGATCAGGCTGTGGCCGCCGGTGCCTCTGCCCTGCTGGTGGAGCGCGAGTTGCCCCTGGCCATTCCCCAGCTGGTCGTCAGCGACTCCCTCAAGGGGCTGGGTCGTCTCGGCAAGCTGGTGCGTGAGCGCATCAATCCGAAAGTGCTGGCCATCACAGGCAGCTGTGGCAAGACCACGGTCAAGGAGATGGCGACCGCCATCCTGCGCTGTGAGGGGGAGGTGCTGGCCACCGCCGGCAACTTCAACAACGAGGTGGGCGTGCCGCTCACCCTGCTGCGTCTCGAGCCGCAACATCGCTTCGCCGTGATGGAGCTGGGTGCCAATCACCCTGGTGAGATTTCCTGGACCACGTCACTGGCCAAGCCGGATGCCGCCATCATCAACAACGTGGCCGCCGCCCATCTGGAAGGATTCGGCTCCCTGGAAGGTGTGTTCCACGCCAAGAGCGAGATCTTCGAGGGGCTGCATGAAGGTGGCAGCGCCATCGTCAACGCCGACAACGAGTTCTGGCCCAAGTGGCAGGCGAAGGGCATCCATTGTGCCTTCTCCATCGAGGATCAGACCCAGCCGTTCCACGCTCGCGACATCCGTTTCAACGCCGATGGCTGCGCCGAGTGCACCCTGGTGACGCCGAACGGTGAAATAAGCCTGACCCTGGCCATTCCCGGTCGTCACAACGTGGCGAACGCCCTGGCGGCGACTGCAGGTTGTCTCGCACTCGGCGCCTCGCTGGCTTCGGTCAAGGCCGGGCTGGAGCAGATGGCGCCGGTCAAGGGTCGCTTCTGCGTACAGCGCTGGGGTGGCCTCACCCTGGTGGATGACACCTATAACGCCAGCGTGGAATCCGTGCTGGCGGGCATCGATGCCCTGACTGCCATGGGTGGCTACAAGGTGCTGGTGTTCGGTGACATGAAAGAGTTGGGTGAGGAGTCCGCCGCGCAGCACGCCCGGGTCGGACGCCACGCCAGCGAGCGCGGCCTTGACGCCGTGCTGACCGTAGGGGAACAGAGTCGCCATACCGCAGATGCCGCGGCTGGCCGACATTTCGATAACAAGGCGTCGTTGTTTGAAGTGCTCGCGCAAATGATAAATACACATCAAGAAATTTCGATTCTGGTCAAGGGCGCCCGTGGCTCCCGCATGGAAGATATCGTCAAGATGGTCACTGACCGTCAGGAGTCAGCCACATGCTAGTCTGGCTGGCGGAACTGCTCACCCCGCACTTCACCTTCTTCAACGTCTTCTCCTACCTGACGTTTCGCTCCATCCTGTCGATCATCACGGGTCTGACTGTCGCGCTCTGGATGGGACCTCGCCTCATTCGCCGTCTGCAGATCATGAAGTTCGGCCAGGTGATCCGCAACGACGGTCCCGAGTCTCACCTCAGCAAGAAGGGCACCCCGACCATGGGGGGCCTGATGATCATCGCCGCCATCTTCATCTCCGTGCTGCTCTGGTGCCGCCTCGACAATCCCTATGTCTGGCTGGTGCTGTTCGTGCTGGGTGCCTACGGCGCCATCGGCTTTGCCGATGACTACCTCAAGGTGGTGCGCAAGAATACCGACGGCCTGATCGCCCGCTGGAAGTACTTCTGGCAATCCGCAGTGGCGCTGGCGGTAGCGATATTCCTCTATAGCACGGCCACTCACGATGGCCAGACCCAGCTGGTGGTGCCCTTCCTCAAGGATGTGATGCCGCAGCTCGGCCTGATGTTCATCGTGCTGACCTACTTCGTCATCGTCGGCACCTCCAACGCGGTCAACCTGACCGACGGTCTGGATGGCCTCGCCATCATGCCGACCGTGATGGTGGCGGGGGGCTTCGCCCTGATCGCCTGGGCGACCGGCAACGTCAACTTCGCGAACTACCTGCATATTCCCTACGTGCCCTATGCCTCCGAGCTGGTGATCGTCTGTACCGCCATCGTCGGTGCCGGCCTTGGCTTCCTCTGGTTCAACACCTATCCGGCTCAGGTCTTCATGGGTGACGTGGGCTCCCTGGCCCTCGGCGGTGCGCTCGGCACCATAGCCGTGCTGGTGCGTCAGGAGTTCCTGCTGGTGATCATGGGGGGCGTCTTCGTGATGGAGACGGTTTCCGTGATCCTGCAGGTGGGTTCCTACAAGCTGCGCGGCGTGCGCATCTTCCGCATGGCGCCGATCCATCACCACTATGAGAAGAAGGGCTGGCCGGAGCCGCGCGTCATCGTGCGCTTCTGGATCATCACTCTCATGCTGGTGCTGCTCGGCCTCGCCACCCTGAAGGTGAGATAAGCCATGGTCATCATCATCGGACTCGGCAAAACCGGACTCTCCTGTGTCGATTACTTCCGCAGTCGCGGTGTGACGCCCCTGGTGATGGATACCCGCGCCAACCCGCCGGGCAAGGATCAATTGCCGGAAGAGGTGGAGCTCATCCACGGATTGGACGCAGCGCGGCTCAAGCAGGCACACATGATAGTGGCGAGCCCGGGCATTGCGCTGGCGACCCCAGAGCTGCAAGCTGCGGCCGAGTTCGGTGTGCGCATCGTCGGCGACATCGAGCTGTTCGTGCGTGAAACCCAGGTGCCGGTCATTGCCATCACAGGTTCCAACGGCAAGAGTACCGTCACGACCCTGGTGGGCGAGATGATTGCCGAAGCGGGCCTCAAGGTCGGTGTGGGTGGCAACATAGGCACCCCGGCGCTGGAGCTGCTCAAGCAGCCCATGGATCTCTGCGTGCTCGAGCTCTCCAGCTTCCAGCTCGAGACCACCCACAGCCTGCGCGCCGCCGCCTCAGTGGTGCTCAACCTCTCTGAAGATCATATGGATCGCTACGCTGGCATGGCCGACTACCGCGCCGCCAAGCAGGAGATCCATCAGAATTCCCAACACATACTGATCAACCGTGACGATGCCAAGACCCAGCCCGATGTGGGTCAGGTGTGGCAGAGTTTTGGCCTCGACTGCAACGGCTACGGCCGCTGCCTGCTGGAGGGGCGCCACTGGCTGACCCTGCACGGCGAGCCGCTGCTCGCGGTGGACGAGATGAAGATCGTCGGCGCCCACAACCAGGCCAATGCCTTGGCCGCCATGGCCCTGTGCGATGCGGTCGGCATTCCCCGCGAACCACAGCTGCGGGTGCTGCGCCGCTTCGAAGGCCTGCCCCACCGTGCCCGTTTCGTGCGGGAGGTGAACGGGGTGCGCTGGATCAACGACTCCAAGGCCACCAACGTGGGGGCGACCCTGGCCGCCGTGGCTGGCGTGCGTGAATCCGTCAAGGGCCGACTGCTATTACTGGCTGGTGGTCAGGGCAAGGGGCAGGATTTTGGCCCCGTTCAATCGCTCCTTGGCAGTCAAATTGACCACATGTACTGCTTTGGTCAGGATGCCGACGTCCTGCTCGCCTTAGGGGAGCAGACCGAGCGGGTTGCCTCCCTCGATGCCGCCGTCGCCAAGGCCGCGGCCGACGCCCGGCCCGGTGACTGGGTGCTGCTGGCCCCAGCCTGTGCGAGTCTCGATCAGTTCAAGTCGTTCGAAGCGCGCGGTGATCGCTTCACCGAGCTGGTACAAAAGTTATGAACGCCCTTCGCATCGTCGCAGGCTTCTTGCAACGCTGGTTGTTACCGGCGCGCCCCGCCGGCCTCTACGATCGGCAACTGGTGGTGCTGGCCCTGGCGCTGATGTCGGTGGGCCTGGTGATAGTGGCCTCCGCATCGATCCCCGAAGGGATCGCCATCAACAACGACCCCTTCATGTTCGTGAAGCGTCACGGCCTGTTCCTGCTGATGGCGCTCGGCATCTCTTGGTTCGTGCTGCAGGTGCCCATGGCGCGCTGGCAGCAGTACAACGGCCCCATGCTGCTGCTCGCCATCGTCATGCTGGTGCTGGTGCTGCTGGTGGGTCGCAGTGTCAACGGCTCGGTGCGCTGGTTGCCACTCGGACCCTTCAACCTGCAGCCGGCGGAGTTTGGCAAGCTGGCGCTGTTCGTCTATCTGGCGGGCTACCTGGTGCGCCGTCAGAACGAGGTGCGTGAGCGTTTCATCGGTTTCATGAAGCCCATGGCGGTGCTGTTCGTGGTGGCCATCTTGCTGCTGGCCCAGCCCGATCTGGGCTCTGTGGTGGTGATGTTCGTCACCTCCCTTGGCATGCTGTTCCTGGCGGGCGCCCGGCTGGTGCAGTTCATCGGCCTCATCCTGGTGGGGGTGAGCGCAGTGGTGACCCTGATCATCGCCGAGCCGTACCGGATGCGGCGGGTTACCTCCTTCCTCGACCCCTGGGCCGATCCGTTTGGCAGTGGCTATCAGCTGACCCAGTCCCTGATGGCCTTCGGTCGTGGCAGCTGGTTTGGCGAGGGGCTCGGTAACTCCATCCAGAAGATGGAGTACCTGCCGGAGGCGCACACCGACTTCGTGTTCGCCATCCTCGGCGAGGAGCTTGGTTACGTGGGCGTGCTGGGTGCGCTCTTCCTCATCTTCGCGCTGGCGATCAAGGCGCTCAAGCTGGGTCATCAGGCGCTGGTGGCCGAGCGGCTGTATGAAGGCTATCTGGCCATCGGCATCGGCATCTGGTTCAGCTTCCAGACCTTCGTCAACGTGGGGGCGGCCAGTGGCATGATGCCCACCAAGGGCCTGACCCTGCCCCTGGTCAGTTATGGCGGCTCCAGTCTCATCATCATGATGGTGGCGGTGAGCATGCTGATTCGTATCGATTTCGAGTTGCGCCAGGCCAGTGCCCAGGCGCGCGTGCGGGAGGTTTCGTGAGCAAGACGCTGTTGGTGATGGCAGGCGGTACCGGGGGCCATGTGTTCCCCGGCTTGGCCGTGGCCGATCGCCTCAAGGCCCAGGGTTGGACCGTTCACTGGCTCGGCACTGCCGACCGGATGGAGGCCGAACTGGTGCCTGCCCACGGTTACCCCATCTCCTTTATCGACATCCAGGGGGTGCGTGGCAACGGCATCAAGCGTCTGCTGGCCGCACCTTACCGTATCGTCAAATCCGTGCTGCAGGCCCGCCGTGTCCTCAAGACCATCCAACCCGACGTGGTACTCGGCATGGGCGGCTTCGCCTCGGGTCCGGGTGGTGTCGCCGCCTGGCTCTCCGGGATCCCGTTGCTGTTGCATGAACAGAACGCCGCCGCCGGCATGACCAACAAGTTGCTGGCCCGCATCGCCAAGCGGGTGTTGATGGCCTTCCCCGGCGCCTTTGCACCGAATGCCCGCACCGCCGTGGTCGGCAACCCGGTACGCCCCGAGGTCGTTGCTCTGCCGGATCCCGTGCTTCGCAGCGCAGCCGAGCCACTGCGCCTGCTGATCGTCGGCGGCAGCCTGGGAGCCAAGGTGCTGAACGACGTGGTGCCCTCCGCCGTTGCCGCCGCCGGCGTGCCTATTGCTGTGCGTCATCAGACCGGCAAGGGCAACAGGGATACTGTGGCCGCAGCCTATGCCCAGCAGGGTGTCGATGCCGAGGTGAGCGAATTCATCAAGGACATGGCCGATGCCTATGCCTGGGCCGATCTGGTGGTGTGCCGCGCGGGAGCCCTGACGGTCTCCGAAGTGGCCGCCGCCGGGCTCGCCGCCATCTTCGTGCCGCTGCCCCATGCGGTGGACGATCACCAAACCCGCAACGCCCTGACTCTGGTCGATGGCGGAGCGGCCGAGTTCCTGCCCCAATCCGAGCTGACCACGGCCTCCCTGGCCGCGCGTCTCTCCTGGCTCGCCGGGCGCAGGGAAACCCTGTTGAACATGGCCCAGGCCGCCCGTCGCGTCGCGATTACCGACGCCGCCGAGCGGGTTGCCGACGAGTGCAAACGGCTTGCGGCCCACTGAGAAAATGATGATCAAGATGGCACTGGCAACGCCGGCTGTCTTGTCTACAGAAATGTTGATGTCGCCGAGCTGTGTGCGGTGGACTAAAGAGAGAGAGCTATGACCAAGGTTGAACTGGCAAAACTGCGTACTGTGATCCCGGAAATGCGCCGCGTGCGCCGCATTCATTTCATCGGCATTGGCGGTGCCGGTATGGGCGGGATCGCCGAAGTGCTTGCCAACGAGGGCTATCAGATCTCCGGCTCCGATCTGTCTCGCAATGCGGTGACCGAGCGGCTAGCATCGCTCGGTGCCCACATCTTCGTGGGTCACAGCGCCGAGCACGTAAACGAGGCGAGCGTGGTGGTGGTCTCCACCGCCATCAAGCAGGACAACCCTGAGCTGGTCGCCGCCCGTGAGCTGCGCATCCCTGTGGTGCGCCGCGCCGAGATGCTGGCCGAGCTGATGCGTTTCCGGCACGGGGTCGCCATCGCCGGCACCCATGGCAAGACCACCACCACCAGCCTGGTGGCGAGCATCTATGCCGAGGCAGGCCGGGATCCGACCTTCGTCATCGGCGGCCTGCTCAACAGCGCAGGCACCAATGCCCGTCTGGGTAGCAGCCGTTACCTGATCGCCGAGGCGGATGAGAGCGATGCCTCCTTCCTGCATCTGCAGCCCATGGTTTCCATAGTGACCAACATCGAAGCGGATCACATGGACACCTATGGCGGTGACTTCTCCAAATTGAAGGCCACCTTTATCGACTTCCTGCACAACCTGCCCTTCTACGGGCTGGCTGTGGTCTGTGTGGACGATCCCGTGATCCGCGGCCTGTTGCCGGAGATCGCCCGTCCGACCCTGACCTATGGCCTGTCCGATGACGCCGACGTCCAGGTATTGGACTTCGCCCAGACCAGCAACCGCAGCCGTTTCCGGGTGCGCCGCAAAGACGCGGGTGAGCTGCAGGTGACCCTGAATCTGCCAGGTGTGCACAACGCCCTCAATGCCGCCGCCGCCATCGCGGTCGCGACCGAAGATGGTATCGACGATGAGGCCATCATACAGGCGCTCGCCAAGTTCGAAGGGGTGGGGCGCCGCTTCCAGCAATATGGCGAGTTCGAGACCGGTCGCGGCAAGGCCATGCTGGTGGATGACTATGGTCACCACCCGAGCGAGGTCAAGGTCACCATCAATGCCGCCCGTGCCGGCTGGCCGGAGAAGCGTCTGGTCATGGTGTTTCAGCCTCACCGCTACAGCCGCACCCGGGATCTCTACGAAGATTTCGCCGACGTGCTCTCCAAGGTGGATGTACTGGTGATGTTGGAGGTCTATGCCGCCGGTGAAGAGCCCATTCCCGGTGCCGATGGCCGAGCCTTGTGCCGCTCCATCCGCTCCCGCGGCACTCTGGAACCCATCTTTGTCGCAACGCCGGACGATGTCCCGGCCGTGCTGGCGGATCTCATCGGCGAGGGGGATCTGGTGCTGACACAGGGGGCAGGGAACGTCGGGGCACTGGCCCGCCGTCTCGGCGAGATGAAATTGAGCCTAGATAGCATGAAATCCGGTGCCTGAGGGCCCAATGAGTATTTTGACCGCCAAGCCGGGGCCTATATAATGGCGGACCGGTCTGCAAGGGCCGGCTGGCGCGTTAAACGGGGATAGAGCGGGTGGAGGCAAGGGCACAAGGGCGCACCAAGGGTGGCTTCATCATCGGGGTGGGATTTTTCATCCTGGTCATGTGGGGTCTCTACCAGACTGCGCTGGATGTTAAAGATTGGCTGACAGATGCCAGTCGGTTGCCCATGAGCGAGCTGTTGCTGCAGAGGCAACACGAATATTTGAAAGCCGATGAGCTGCGCGAGGCCGTGCTGGATGGTGCCGAGCTGCGCAACTTCTTCGAGCTGGATGTGAACGAATTGCAGGGGCGGTTGAACGCCCTGCCCTGGGTGGCCCAGGTGTCGGTCCGCAAGAAGTGGCCGAACAAGATCAAGGTCTACCTCACCGAACAGGCGGTGGCGGCGCGCTGGAATGGCAACCGCTTCGTCAACACCAAGGGTGAGGTATTCAGCGCACCGGACAGGGTGAAGAAGCCCCTGATGCAGTTGTCCGGGCCCGATGATCAGGCCGCCAAGGTGCTGGAGGCGAGCCATCAGTACGAGGCGCAACTGGCTGCCAAGGGATACAAGTTGCTGGGAGTGAATCTGACTCCCCGCCATGCCTGGGAACTGACCCTGGATGGCAACATTCAGCTGTATGTGGGGCGCTCGGATATTGCGCTTCGTTTGCAGCGGTTTATCGATGCCTTTCCTGTCATCGAACCCCGTGAGCAGGTTGCTTACGTGGACCTTCGATACGACACCGGGATGGCGGTTGGCTGGAAGAAGAACGAAGAGAAAGTGAATGACCAACACCGCAGATAGGAATTTGATTGTCGGACTGGATATCGGCACGACCAAAGTGGCGGTACTGGTTGGTGAAGTGCTGCCGGATGGCGAGCTCAATGTCATCGGCATGGGCAGCCACGCCTCGCGCGGGATGGAGAAGGGCGGGGTCAATGACCTCGACTCCGTGGTCAAGTCCCTGCGCCGCGCGGTGGAAGAGGCAGAAATGATGGCTGACTGCCAGATAAGCTCCGTCTATCTGGGCTTGTCCGGCAAACACATCGATTGTCGCAACGAGACCGGCATGGTGCCCATCTCCGATGAAGAGGTGACCCAGGAAGACGTGGACAACGTCATCCACACCGCCAAGTCGGTGCGACTGTCCGATGAGCTGCGGGTGCTGCACGTGCTGCCCCAGGAGTTTGCCATCGACTATCAGGAAGGGATCAAGAATCCGGTCGGCCTGTCCGGGGTACGGATGGCGGCCAAGGTCCACCTGATCACCTGCCACAACGACATGGCTCGCAACATCGAGAAGTGTGTCGAGAAAGTGGGTCTGCGGGTGGATCAGCTGATCTTCTCGGCGCTGGCCTCCAGCTATGCGGTGCTGACCGAAGACGAGAAGGAGCTCGGGGTCTGCGTGGTGGACATCGGCGGTGGCACCATGGACATGTCGCTGTTTACCGGCGGCGCCCTGCGTCACACCAAGGTGATCCCGTACGCCGGCAGCACGGTGACCAGTGACATCGCCTACGCCTTCGGCACGCCGCCGCTGGACGCCGAGGCGATCAAGGTGCGCTACGGTTGCGCCCTCGGCCGACTGGTCAGCAAGGAAGACAATATTGAAGTCCCCAGTGTCGGCGGTCGCCCGGCGCGCAGCCTGCAACGGCAGACACTGGCTGAAGTGATTGAACCCCGTTACACCGAGTTGCTCTCCATGGTGAATGATGAGCTGGTACGGGTGCAGAGCGAGTTGAAGGCGCAGGGGGTCAAGCATCAGCTGGCGGCCGGTGTGGTATTGACCGGTGGCGCGGCCCAGATCGAAGGCATTGTGGAGTGCGCAGAGCAGATCTTCCAGAGCCAGGTCCGGGTGGGCGAACCCATGAACATACGTGGATTGAGCGATTACGTGCAGGCACCTGTCTACTCGACTGCGGTCGGGCTGCTGCAGTACGGCCGTACCAATCAATCCACTGGCAGTAACAAGGAATATGCCGCCAAGGCAAGCGTAGGTGGGCTGGTCAAACGGGTCAGCAACTGGTTGCGTGGCGAGTTCTAAAGATTTTGCTGAGTCAGGCAAATAAAGCGGAGAGACAACATGTTTGAATTTATGGATAGCCACACTGACGAAGCCGTCATCAAGGTGATAGGTGTGGGTGGCGGCGGCGGCAACGCAGTCGAGCACATGGTTCGTCAAAACATCGAGGGTGTTGAGTTCATTACTGTCAACACCGACGCCCAGGCGCTGCGCAATTCCAGTGCCAACACTACCTTGCAGATCGGCGGTGGCATCACCAAGGGTCTCGGGGCCGGAGCCAATCCGGAAGTGGGTCGTGATGCCGCCATGGAAGACAGGGAAGCGCTGCGTGAGCTGCTGACCGGTTCAGACATGGTGTTCATCGCCGCCGGCATGGGTGGTGGTACCGGTACCGGCGCCGCGCCGATCGTGGCCGAAGTGGCGCGCGAGATGGGCATACTGACAGTTGCTGTCGTGACCAAGCCGTTCTCCTTCGAAGGGAAGAAGCGGATGGGCTTTGCCGCCCACGGCATCGAAGAGCTGTCCAAGAACGTCGACTCCCTGATCACCATCCCCAACGACAAGTTGCTGAAGGTGCTGGGTCGTGGCATCTCCCTGCTGGATGCCTTCAAGGCGGCCAACGATGTGCTGCTGGGCGCGGTACAGGGCATTGCCGAGCTGATCACCCGTCCGGGTTTGATCAACGTCGACTTCGCGGACGTGCGTACCGTGATGCGCGAGATGGGTACCGCCATGATGGGTACCGGCTCCGCCTCAGGTGACGATCGTGCCGAAGAAGCGGCCGAGAAAGCCATCTCCAGCCCGCTGCTGGAAGACGTGGACTTGGCCGGTGCCCGTGGCATCCTGGTCAACATCACCGCCGGCATGGACATGACCATCGAAGAGTTCGAAACCGTGGGTAACGCGGTCAAGGCCTTCGCCTCCGAGAACGCTACCGTGGTAGTGGGTACCGTTATCGACCCGGAAATGCACGACGAACTGCGTGTCACCGTGGTTGCGACCGGTATCGGTGCCGAGCGCAAGCCCGACATCACCCTCGTGAAAAACAATATGGTCCAGGAGCGTCCGGCCCGTCAGCCCCTGATCAGCGAAGCACTGCAGTCTCGCGTGATGGAAGAGGCCCCGGCCAAGGTGGTCAACGCCGAGCCGCAAGCTCGTCGCGAACCGGATTATCTCGATATTCCCGCGTTCCTGCGCAAGCAAGCGGACTAAGCCTCTGATGGCTCTAGTTTGTTTGTTGCTTAAGGATTGTGCTAAGATGGCCCGGCAACGACCATCTGGTCAGGATTTTGAGCTGTTAGGCGGATATGCCCATGATTAGACAAAGAACCTTGAAAACGAGTGTCCAGGCCACCGGTGTGGGTCTGCATTCGGGCCGGAAAGTCACAATGACGTTCCGTCCGGCGCCTGTTAACACAGGGATCGTTTACTTGCGTACCGATCTGAATCCTGTGGTAGAGCTGCCAGCCAACGCCGATCAGGTACGCGATACCGTGCTTTGTACCGCTCTGGTAAACGAAGCCGGCGTCCGTGTGTCGACCATTGAACATCTGTCTGCCGCCCTGGCCGGGATGGGGATCGACAACCTCTACGTCGAGGTTGATGCCCCCGAGATCCCGGTGATGGATGGCAGTGCGCATCCGTTCATCTACCTGCTGCAAGAAGTGGGTATTCGTGAACAGAGTGCACCCAAGCAGTTTGTACGCATCAAGCAGAGCGTCCGGGTTGAAGACGGCGACAAGTGGGCGGAATTCCACCCCTATCGCAACGGCTTCAAGATGGATCTCGAGATCGATTTCCAGCATCCGGTGTTTGAAGGCCGCAACCAGCGTTGCGTGCTGGACTTCTCCGGCAGCTCCTTCGTGAAAGAGATCAGCCGTGCCCGTACCTTCGGCTTCATGCGTGACATCGAGTATCTGCGTTCCCAGAACCTGGCATTGGGCGGAAGCCTGGAAAATGCCGTGGTGCTGGATGACTACCGGGTGCTGAACGAAGATGGTCTGCGTTACGAAGACGAGTTCGTCAAGCACAAGATGCTGGATGCGATCGGTGACCTCTATATGTGTAACCGCAGCATCATAGGTGAATTCCGCGCCTACAAGACGGGCCATGCCCTGAACAACAAACTGTTGCGTGCCTTGCTGGCCAAGCAGGAGGCCTGGGAACTGGTGACCTTCGAGGGTGAGGGCGAGAAAGCGCCCATCGCTTACTACGATAACGGTCTGGTTCTGGCCTGATAGCTGTGCAACGGGACGTCGGTCATCTCTCCGCACCGACGTCCCGTCATTTGTTTATTCCATCCTGTAATACCGATTATCTCCCGGTTTTATTACCCGTGTTGGCCCTTGGCCTCACCTGACCGAGCAGACAGATTTCTATGAGCATTACCCTGATCCTCCACGGTAAGCAGCGCCGCAAGTTGCACTTACCCAAACAACGTCTGGCCTGGGTCGGCGGTATCCTCTTCTTCACCATGGTGCTGGGTGGTGGTTGGCTCTGGCAGAGCTGGCACCAGAAAATGGAAGCGCTGGAAGTCGCGCTGGCCATGGCCGAGCAACAAAAATCGACCCAAGGGGCTGATGAAGCCCGTGAACAGCTTGCCATGCTGGCCGCCCAGGTGGGCACCATGCAGGGGCAGCTCGGTCGTCTCAATGCCCTCGGTGAGCGGCTGACCGAAAAGGCAGACCTGGATCCCGAGGAGTTCAACTTCAAGGAGCTGCCTCCCATGGGCGGCCCCTCCTATGATGCGGATCTGGAAGTCAGCCTCAACGAGCTGCAAGATTCCATGGCGCACCTCGACCGTCAGCTCAGCAGCCGCGAAGAACAGCTGTCGGTACTTGAAACTTTCATCATGAATCACCATATCACCGATGCCGGTTTTATTTCCGGCTCGCCGGTCAAGCAGGAGCGGGTCTGGATCTCCTCCGGCTTCGGTGGTCGGGTCGATCCGTTCAACGGCCGTGCCAAGATGCACAAGGGCGTGGACTTCCGGGGCAAGCCCGGCACCCCCATACTGGCGACCGGCAAGGGGATCGTCAGCTGGGCGGGACGTCACCCGGAATTTGGCAACATGGTGGAGATAGACCATGGCAATGGTCTGGTGACCCGTTACGCCCACAACTCCAAGTTGCTGGTGGACGTGGGCACCCTGGTCGATGAAGGCCAGAAGATAGCCCTGATGGGGCGCACCGGTCGCGCGACCGGGGTTCATTTGCATTACGAAGTGTTGAAAGATGGTCGTCAGGTCAACCCCGCACGCTTTCTGAACGCCAGACGGGGTTAGGTTTTTTCTTCAGGTTCCAGTGACGGAACGCTTTTATAACCAAAATAGTTGGTACCCATGATTAGCACACTGCTCACCAAGATTATCGGCAGCCGGAACGACAGAACGCTCAAGGCTTTGCGCAAAATTGTAAAACAGATCAATGCGATGGAGCCTCAGTTCGAGACGCTGTCCGATCAGGAGCTGCAGGCCAAGACAGCTGAATATCGTCAGCGTCTGGAGCAGGGTGAGACCCTTGAGCAGTTGCTGCCGGAAGCGTTCGCCACCGTGCGCGAAGCCTCCCGCCGGGTGTTCGGCATGCGCCACTTCGACGTCCAGCTGATCGGTGGCATGGTGCTGAACTCCAACCGCATCGCCGAAATGAAAACTGGTGAAGGCAAGACCCTCACCGCGACCCTGCCCGCTTACCTCAATGCCCTCTCCGGCCGCGGCGTGCACGTGGTGACGGTGAACGATTACTTGGCCAAGCGTGATGCCGAGGCGAACCGCCCGCTGTTCACCTTCCTTGGCATGACGGTGGACTGCAACGTGCCCGGCATGGATGCGTCCCAGAAGCGCGACGCCTACGCCGCCGACATCACCTATGGTACCAACAACGAATTTGGCTTCGATTACCTGCGCGACAACATGGCGTTCTCGCCGGAGCAGCGCGTGCAGCGTCCGCTCAACTACGCGCTGGTGGATGAGGTGGATTCCGTGCTCATCGATGAAGCTCGTACCCCGCTCATCATCTCGGGCCCGGCGGAAGACAGCTCGGCCATGTACATCCAGGTCAACAAGCTGATCCCGCTGCTGGTCAAGCAGGACAAGGAAGACTCCGAAGAGTACACGGGTGACGGCCACTACACGGTGGACGAGAAGAACCGTCAGGCCCTGCTGACCGAGAACGGCCAGATCTTCGTGGAAGAGCTGCTCAAGAAAGAGGGGCTGCTGGCGGAAGATGACTCCCTGTTCTCCGCCACCAACATCAGCCTGCTGCACCACGTCAACGCCGGCCTGCGCGCTCACACCCTGTTCGAGCGCAACGTCGACTACATAGTCCAGAAGGACGAGATCGTCATCGTCGATGAGCACACCGGCCGTACCATGCCGGGTCGTCGCTGGTCCGACGGTCTGCACCAGGCAGTGGAGGCGAAGGAAGGGGTCAAGATCCAGAACGAGAACCAGACCCTGGCCTCCATCACCTTCCAGAACTACTTCCGTCTGTACGACAAGCTGGCGGGCATGACCGGTACTGCAGATACCGAAGCCTTTGAATTCCAACAGATCTATGGCCTGGATACCGTGGTCATCCCGACCAACAAGCCGATGGTGCGCAAGGACATGGGCGATCTGGTCTACCTGACTGCCCAGGAAAAATACGCCGCCATCATCGAAGACATCCGCGGCTGCGTCGAACGCGGCCAGCCTGTGCTGGTGGGTACCGTCTCCATCGAGAACTCCGAGCTGCTGTCCGGTATCCTGACCAAGGAAAACATCCCCCACAAGGTGTTGAACGCCAAGTTCCACGCCATGGAGGCGGAGATCGTCGCCCAGGCGGGTCAGACCGGCGCCGTCACCATAGCGACCAACATGGCCGGTCGTGGTACCGACATCGTGCTCGGCGGCAACTGGCAGGCGGAGATCGCCGCGCTGGAGAACCCGACCGAGGAACAAGTCCGTGCCATCAAGGCCGCCTGGCAGGTGCGTCATGACGAAGTGCTAGCTGCCGGCGGCCTGCACATCATAGGCACCGAGCGCCACGAATCCCGTCGTATCGACAACCAGTTGCGCGGCCGTTCCGGTCGTCAGGGTGACCCGGGTTCCTCCCGCTTCTACCTCTCCATGGAAGATACCCTGATGCGGATCTTCGCCTCCGATCGCGTGACCGGCATGATGAAGAAGCTGGGCATGGAAGAGGGCGAGGCCATCGAGCATCCCTGGGTGACCAAGGCCATCGAGAACGCTCAGCGCAAGGTGGAAGGTCGCAACTTCGACATCCGTAAAAACCTGCTCGAGTTCGATGACGTAGCGAATGATCAACGTAAAGTTGTCTATGAGCAGCGTAATGAGCTGCTGGACACCAACGACATCTCCGAAACTATCCATGTCATCCGCGACGACGTCTACGGCGCCATCATCGACGAGTACATCCCGCCCCAGTCCCTGGAAGAGATGTGGGACGTGCCGGGTCTGGAAGCGCGCCTGAAGTCCGACTTCGCGCTGGACTTGCCGCTGCAGCAGTGGCTGGCGGAAGACGACAAGCTGTATGAAGAGAAGCTGCGCGAGCGCATCCTGGAAGAGGCCACCAAGCTCTACGCCCACAAGGAAGAGCTGGTCGGCAAGGACGTGCTGCGCAACTTCGAGAAGGCGGTGATGCTGCAAACCCTGGATGGCCTGTGGAAGGAGCATCTGGCGGCCATGGATCACCTGCGCCAGGGCATCCATCTGCGCGGCTACGCCCAGAAGAACCCCAAGCAGGAGTACAAGCGCGAGTCCTTCGATCTGTTCACCCAGATGCTGGAAACCCTCAAGCGCGACGTGGTCAGCATCCTGAGCCGGGTTCAGGTGCAGGAGCGCGACGTGGAAGCGATGGAAGAGCACCAGCGCCAGCAGGCGGAAGCAGCTCCCCGCACCTACACCCATGCCGCCGCCGAGAATCAGCTGGCGGACGAGGAGGGCCAGGAAGAGGCGGCTCCCGTCACCTTCGTGCGGGACGAGCAGAAGGTGGGCCGCAACGACCCTTGCCCCTGCGGCTCCGGCAAGAAGTACAAGCATTGCCACGGTCAGTTGACCTGATCATCCCAATGTCATCATGAGGCGGGCCCAGTGCCCGCCTCATTACTGTTTGGATGTCTGTGGCCCTAGTGCCGCACGAGCGATGAGGTAAGTGAAGTGGAAGCGAAGAAACGTATCTGGGTGGCGGTCGGTGTCATCGAGAATGAGAAGGGAGAGATCTTCCTCGCCAAACGCTCCTCCGAGAGCCACCAGGGCGATCGCTGGGAGTTCCCGGGGGGCAAGGTGGAGTCCGGGGAAGATCTGCTCACAGCGCTGGACAGGGAGCTGTGGGAGGAGATCGGGATCCGGGTGCAGGATTGCGCTCCTTTCATGGAGCTGCACCACGACTACCCGGACAAGCAGGTGCTGCTGGATATCTGGAAGGTGACCCGCTTCGATGGCGAGCCGTTTGGCAAGGAGGGGCAGGAGTGCCGCTGGGTGCCGCTGACCGCCCTGCACGAGTATCGGTTCCCGGATGCCAATGGTCCTATCGTGACCCGGTTGCAGGAGCAGCTGGTACGATAGTGTAATGGCACCGCGCCAGCCAGCTCGGCAAAGAAACACAGCGTCGTCTGTATCGCGACCATAAAAAAGGGCCCATCGGGCCCTTTTTCAGTTCTGGCTTATTGCCACTGCTCCCCTTCCTCGGGGTAGGGCAGCAGTTCCGGATTGATCTCACCGGGAATGCGCTTCTCCTCGTCGGCCCACTCGCCGAGATCGATCAGCTGGCAGCGCTTGCTGCAGAAGGGGCGAAACGGGCTCTCTGGAGTCCATTCCACCTCGGTCTGGCAGGTCGGGCATTTTACCTTGGTCACCATCTGGTTCACTCCTTAGCAGCAGGCGAGCTGGAAAGGCACGTCGCCTATCTGCTGCTCAGTGGTCGGCAGGAAACGCAGGGCGAAGCGGTTCTTGTGGCCGCTCAGGGTCGGGTAGCAAGACTGGCCGCCCGGCAGACGGATGCGGATAAGCTCCGCACCCTCGGCGGTATCCTGGAAGAAGCCGTTGGTGGCGACCTGATCGCTGAAGTTGCCGGATTCACGCCACAGGCGCAGCAACAGCGTGATGGCGTTCATCAGCAGGTTGATGTCGCTGAGCCACTGCTGCATCTGCTGATGACGGGGCAGGGCTGGCGTGGCGAGCCAGTGGTGCAACTGGGGCACGTCGAAGGCACACAGGCCGCCGGGAATGGAGAAGCGCTGGCGGATGGAGCCGAGCAGACGATCCTCTTTCAGGCGCGCGCCGGGGCGGGGGGAATTGAGCAGGCTGCGGGACAGCTGGTTGCTCTCCTGCTGCATTCGCTGGATCTGTTCGAGATCCACATCCGGCAAGCTGGCCCAGTGGCTCAGGCGCTGGCCGAGGCGCTCCAGATCCTTGATCAGATCGGCGCGAAGGTCACCGCGCTCCAGCAGCTCCTGCAGATCGAACAACCCCTTGAAGAAGGCGATGTGTGCCCAAGGCTGGTCACTCTCCAGATTGTCGCGGATCTGGGAAAACAGGGACTCCAGACGAAGATAGGTCCGGCTTTTTTCGTTGAGGGGAAAATCGTAAATCATGCCTAATCCTGGCCAGCCATAAACCGGCCTAGTGTACTCACAGTTGGGGGGCTTGTTGAGAGGCAAATGCCAGATATGTCTCGTGCAGCGCGAAAATTCGTGCCGAGATGGTCTCGCTTGTACCACTCTGGTTGTCCAGCACATCGTCCGCCGCCGCGAGCCGTTCGGCACGGCTCGCCTGGGCCGCCAGTATGGCCTCGGCCTGGGCCCGGCTCACCCCATCCCGGCGACAGGTACGCTCGATCTGGGTCTCTTCATCCACGTCGATGACCAGTACCCGATCGGCGAGGCCGGTGAGTTTGTTTTCGACCAGCAAGGGCACCACCAGCAGGCAGTAGGGGGAGCTGGCTGCGGCGCACTGGCGCAGCATTTCCTGGCGGATTAGGGGATGAAGCAGTGCATTCAACCATGCTTTTTCTTCCTGGTGGTTGAAGATGCGCTCACGCAGGGCGCGTCTGTCCAGCTCGCCCCCTGCATCCAGGATGTCGCTGCCGAAATGGGCGGCGATGGCGGCCAGCGCCGGGGTGCCGGGCTCCACCACTTCGCGGGCGATCACGTCGGCATCCACCACCTCGATGCCAAGGGCCGCAAACTGGTTGGCGATGGTCGTCTTGCCGCTGCCTATCCCGCCGGTAATGGCTACCACATACATGTCAGGGGCTCCTTCAGAGAACTGCGTTCAGATACCAACGGGTGATGCTATCTCCCCACAGCAGCGCAATCCAGCCCGCGATGGCGAGATAGGGACCAAAGGGGATGGGGTTGGCCTGATGGTGCTTGCGCAGCGCTATGAGCCCGATGCCGATGATGGCACCGACCAGGGAGGAGAGCAGCAACACTATGGGCAGGGCTTGCCAGCCGAGCCAGGCGCCGAGGGCCGCCAGCAGCTTGAAGTCCCCATAGCCCATGCCCTCCTTGCCGGTGAGCAGCTTGAAGGCCCAGTAGAGGCTCCAGAGCACCAGATAGCCGGCCATGGCGCCGATCACCGCATCACTGAGCGACACAAAGCCCCCCAGCAGGTTGAACAGCAGGCCCCCCCACAGCAGTGGCAGGGTGAGCTGATCCGGCAGCAGCATCTTGTCCAGATCGATAAACGTCAGGGCGATCAGCACCCAGGTAAGCACCAGGGCTGTGAAGGTACCCCAGCCAGGAGATAGAGTGGCTGCGACGGCTACCGACATCAGGGCCGTCAGCAACTCGACCAGGGGGTAGCGGGCCGAGATGGGGGCCTTGCATGCCCGGCAGCGCCCCTTGAGCCATAGCCAGCTCAGCAGGGGGATGTTCTCGATGGCCGTGATAGCGTGTTCGCAGTGAGGGCAGGCGGAACGTGGCACCATCAGGTTGTAGGGGGCCGTGGGCGCCGCGTCTGTTTCTGTGTCGAAGTAGCTGCGGTATTCGGCGTGCCAGTCACGCTCCAGCATGATGGGCAGGCGATGGATGACCACGTTGAGGAAGCTGCCGATCATCAGGGAGAAGAGAAAGATCAGGGAGAAATAGAGCCAGGGCAAGGCCTGGGCCAGTTCGATCAGAGAGGCCATAATCAACCGTTTGTGTTGGAAAAGGGAGCCGCGAGTGCGCCAGTCCGGTATCGGCTGGCCACTCGACGGCAAGGGGATCAGTGTATCACAGAGCCCAGCTTGAAGATGGGCAGGTACATGGCGACCACCATACCGCCGACCAGCACCCCGAGCACCACCATGATGAGGGGCTCGAGCAGGCTGGTGAGGCCGTCGACCATGTCGTCTACCTCCTGCTCGAAGATGGCCGCCACCTTGGAGAGCATGTCATCGATGGCGCCGGACTCCTCGCCTATCATCACCATCTGGATCACCATGTCGGGGAAGAGATCCACAGTGCGCATGGCGACGTTGATCTGCATGCCGGCCACCACCTCGTTGCGAATGGCCAGGATGGCGGTGCGATAGACATAGTTGCCGGAGGCGCCGGCGGACGAGACCAGGGCATCTACGAGGGGAATACCGGCGGAGAAGGTGGTGGAGAGGGTGCGTGCGAAGCGGGCCATGGCAGCTTTGTGCAGGATAGAGCCGACGATGGGAATGGTGAGGACGAATTTGTCCGTGTTGTCGCGCACCTTCTGGGAGCTGCGCCAGGCTCGCACGTAGAGGAAGATGGCCAGGGCGATGCCGCCGAAGATCGCATACCACCAGTCTTGCATGAAGCGGGAGATGGCGATGACGAAGCGGGTGAACGCCGGCAGCTCGGCACCGAAACTCTTGAAGATATCCTCGAACTGGGGGATGACGAACAGCAGCAGGATGGAGGTCACGACTATGGCCACCAGTATGACCATGGTCGGGTAGAACAGTGCCTTCTTGATCTTGGACTTGAGTGCCTCGCTCTTCTCGCGGTAGATGGCAATCCGGTCGTAGATGGTCTCCAGCGCCCCGGATTGTTCCCCCGCCTCGACCAGATCGCAGTAAAGATCATCGAAGTGACGGGGATGGCGACGCAGCGCATCCGACATGGGGGTGCCGGTCTCCACGTCGGCGGCGATCTGGCCAATCAGCTCGCGCACCGCCGCCTTCTCGTGGCCGCGGGCGATGATCTGCAGGCTTTGTACCAGGGGAACCCCGGCGGAGAGCATGGTGGTGATCTGGCGAGAGATGACGGCGATGTCCATCGGTTTGATCTTGGCGCCGCCCTTGGAAAATATCCCCTGGCTTTGCTTGCTGACCTTGGTGACATTGACGCCCTGCTTGCGCAGCTCAATCTTGACGGTGTTGATGCTGTCAGCCTGCAACTCGCCGGAGACCTTTTGTCCCTTGCGATTGACCCCGTGCCAGCGGAAGGAGAAGACCTTTTTCGGGACGTTCTGTTTTTGTGCGATTGTAGCCATCACTGCATCCTGCAATTGGGCGACGGTGACCGGACGATATGGCTCCCTGTCCGGTTTCCCTTGGCTTTGAGAGTGTGACCGGGGGGCACAGCGGCTTCACCCGGGTGAATAAACTGAAACGTGAGCCTAGTTGGTTGTGATCCGGTTGATCTCGGCCAGGCTGGTGACGCCCAGCCGTGCTTTTTCGAGACCGGAAGTGCGCAGATTGCGCATCCCTTCCTTCTGAGCAATGGCGGCGATCTGCAGCGAGTTGGCCCCCTGCATGATCAATTTCGCGATATTGTCGGACATCAGCATGATCTCATAGATGCCCACTCGCCCCCTGTACCCTCCCGAACACTCCTTGCAACCTACCGGCTTGAATAGCCGCAGTCCTGCGGCAAGCTGCTGCTGAGTAAAGCCCAGCTCCAGCAACTCGGCATCGGGCACCACCTCGGGGGTCTTGCAGTGATCGCACAGTTTTCGTGCTAGGCGCTGGGCCATGATGAGGGTGACTGAGGAGGCGATGTTGAAGGCGGGCACCCCCATGTTCATCATCCGGGTCAGGGTCTCGGCCGCCGAGTTGGTGTGCAGGGTTGACAGCACCAGGTGACCGGTCTGGGAAGCCTTGATGGCGATCTCGGCAGTTTCCAGATCCCGAATTTCACCCACCATGACGACATCCGGATCCTGGCGCAGGAAGGAGCGCAGGGCGCTGGCAAAGGTGAGACCCGCCTTGGGATTGATCTGTACCTGGTTGACCCCTGGCAGGTTGATCTCCACCGGATCTTCGGCGGTGGAGATGTTGACCTCGTTGGTATTGAGAATGTTCAGGCCGGTATAGAGGGAGACCGTCTTGCCTGAGCCGGTCGGACCCGTGACCAGGATCATGCCTTGAGGCTTGGAGAGCGCTCTCAAATATTGGGCTTTTTGGCGATCATCGAAGCCGAGTTGCTCTATGTTGAGGCGCGCCGCCGACGAGTCCAGCAAGCGGATAACGATCTTTTCGCCCCACATGGTTGGCAATGTGTTGACCCGCATGTCCATGGATTTGCTGCGTGATATCTTCAGCTTGATGCGACCATCCTGTGGCAGGCGCCGCTCGGCGATGTCGAGCCGTGCCATCACCTTGAGGCGAGCCGAGAAACGGTTGGCCAGATTGACCGGCGGGGTGGCGACTTCATGCAAAATGCCGTCGATGCGAAAGCGGATCCGGTACTTGGTCTCGTAGGGCTCGAAATGCAAGTCAGAGGCGCCGCGCTTAATGGCATCCATCATGATCTTGTTGATGTATTTGACGATGGGAGCATCGTCATCAGCGGTATTGACGCTCTCATCGAGCCGTGAACCCTCGTCCGAGACTTCCAGCTCGGATATTTCGGACTCATCGATGTCATCCATGCCGAGGGCATCCTGCTCACTCTCCATCAGCTTGCCGATGGCGGTGGTCAGCTTGCTCTCCTCAACCAGCAGGGCCTCGGTGTGCAGGCCGAAGCTGAAGCCAAAGTCTTCCAACGCCGACACATTGGTCGGATCCGACATGGCAATATAGAGGGTGTGGCCCTGGGTGTAGATGGGCAGTACATGGTGTTTCTCAATCAGCTTCTGATTGAGGTATTTCTGCGGGATCTCGGCCAAATCGAAGGCGGCAAGATCCAGCAGAGGTACCCCATATTCCAGCTCGCAGAAATCGGCCAGCGCCTTGCTGTCCAGGATATCGTTTTCAATCAGGAAGGTAACAAAGGGTTTGCGCTGCGCCTTGGCCTGGCTCAGATAGCGCTGTGAGTCTGGCTCACTGAGGAGGGAAGAGGCGGCCAGACTGGTAGCCAGGCCGCTATTGGGGCTAGAGGTCATGCGTTAGCAGATTCCCGCACCAGTACAGGTGCTGCTACTGGCTGGCGCCCATATCAATTTATTGTTTGTTACGGTCGGAGTGAGGACATAGGTTTCGCCGTTAAGCCCTTGTGCAGCGGTGCCTGATGAGCCAACAGCTGTTGCTGTAACTACACCGTTTGTTGTATCTAGAGACTGCAGTAGCCCAGTAGCTCCTGAGGGGTTAGCCGGAATACCGTTAGTACCTGCAGTACAGCCAGTAAGAGTGTTTAGATTGCTGTAACATATTTCAACAGCAGTTTTTGCTGCACTCGTGGCTGCAATCACCTCTGTAAACTTCGCTTTCTTGGTGTAGGACTGATAAGCCGGCAGGGCAATGGCGGCCAAGATGGCGACGATCGCAACGACGATCATCAATTCAATAAGGGTGAAGCCTGACTGTTTCTTCATGTCAAATATCCTTTTTTCCATGGTTCCTGAGAAGTGCCGGTGGAATTCTATCCACACGCCAGTATCTTATCCGAGCGCTTGAGGTTGGCAACAGAGGCAGCCCCCTTGTTAACCACTTTTCTGTCATTTGGTGAAAAATATAGAAAAATCAACGTTTAAAAAGCTTCCATTGGCTCTGGTTACAGTCGGGGAGGGCCCATCTTCACACTCCTTATGTCGTTGGATCCTGCATAAAGAAAAGGCGCCTGTGGCGCCTTTTGCAAGTTTCGAGTCCTGTAATATCTGGCAGGGCCGACTAGTTAGCCTGGCTCTTCCTCACGTCAGATAAATCGCATCGACAGATCCAGCGCTCTTACATGCTTGGTCAGGGCACCGACCGAGATAAAGTCGACGCCGGTGGCGGCATATTGCGCAAGGGTGTCCAGCGTCACGTTGCCGGAGACTTCCAGCTTGGCGCGGCCCTGATTCAAGGCCACGGCTTCCTCCATCATGGGCACGTCGAAGTTGTCCAGCATCACTATGTCAGCCCGGGCCGCCAGGGCCTGCTCCAGCTCGGCCAGTGACTCCACTTCCACTTCCACCGGTTTGCCCGGGTTGAGGTGGCGAGCCTGGGTGATGGCTTCCTTGATGCCGCCACAGGCGAGGATGTGGTTCTCCTTGATGAGATAGGCGTCGAACAGGCCGATGCGGTGATTCTTGCCACCGCCGCAGGTGACGGCATATTTCTGGGCGCTGCGAAGGCCTGGCAGCGTCTTGCGGGTATCGAGCAGGCGGCAGTCGGTCCCCTCCAGCTCGGCCACATAGCGGGCGGTGAGGGTGGCTACGCCACTCAGGGTCTGCACGAAGTTCAGGGCATTGCGCTCCCCAGTCAGCAGTGCGCGGGCCGGGCCATGCAGGCGAAACAGCTCCTGATTGGGGGAGAGGCGCTCGCCGTCCTGCACCAGCCACTCAACCCGCACTTCACCACCGAGCTGGGCAAACACCTCATCGACCCAGGGCTGACCACAAAATACCCCCGCCTCGCGGGTAATGACCCGGGCGCTCGACATGCGATCGGCCGGGATCAGCTGGGCCGTGATGTCGGCGCTGGCATCCGGTTGATCCAGAGCGGTGAGGGCGTCGCCCAAGTCTTCGAGTAGTGCGGCGCGCACGGCGCGGCTGATGTCCTGTTGTAACATGCCTTATTCCTGCAAGGGTCTGAGAAGCAACTGCCTGTCTCTTTGGCGCAATTCCAGCCGGCCGAGGGCATTCATACCCACCAGGATCTCCTCCCCGTCGGCAGCCGGATTGATAAACACGGACAAATCGTACAGGGTCAGAGGGCCCATCGCCAGGCTTTCGATCTGGCTGGTTTGGACCTGGATCTGCCCGGCCGCCGTATTGACCCGGCTGCTGCCGGTAGCGACGAGGCCGAGACGTTCCGCCACCTGGCTCGGTACCGTCACCCGGGTGGCGCCGGTATCCAGCAGCAGTTGCACCGGCTGGCCGTTGATGGCACCCTCCAGACGATAGTGGCCGCTGGCATCGGCCTTGAGCAGCAGATCGCCACTGGCGGTCACAGTGGGTTTGGCGCTGGAATAGAAGTAGAGCGTCAATAGCCCCAGCAGCGAGAGCCAGGCCAGTAGCCAGAGACGGCGTGCCATCGGGTGCATACGGGATCCAATACCTTGCGGACGATGGTTCAGCCTAACATAGTTTTACTTATGAATTCAGATGCTTGTTCCCGGTTTCCTGGGAGGGCAGCGACCCGGCGACGGGTACCTATTTTCACGTGAATCGAGCAGACGATGACGCAGCCTCAAACCCCTTTTTCCATCGATGTCGACGGCTGGTGCGAACAGGCCCGCCGGGTGCCTTCACCCCATCACAACGAACGGACCAGCCCGGACGACATCTCCCTGTTGGTGGTGCACGGCATCAGTCTGCCCCCCGGCCAGTTTGGCGGCCCCTGGATAGACGATCTCTTCCTCGGCAAGCTAGATCCCGCCGTTCATCCCTATTTTGCCGATATTCATCAGCTAAGGGTCTCGGCCCATTGCCTGATCCGCCGGGACGGTGAGCTGGTGCAGTATGTGCCATTCGGTTCCCGCGCCTGGCACGCCGGGGTGTCGAGCTGGGAGGGGAGGGAGGCCTGCAACGATTTCTCCATCGGCATCGAGCTGGAAGGCACCGACGAGCTCCCATACAGCGAACCGCAGTACGAGGTGCTGGCGAGTCTCAGTCGGGCCATCTCCCATCATTATCCCGCGATTACATCCGATCGTATCGTCGGTCACTGCGACATAGCGCCGGGTCGCAAGACGGACCCGGGTGCAAGTTTCGAATGGCTTCGATACCGGCAGATGCTCAACTTTAAGTGAAAACTCCAAACATAAGTTTGTGTTTTTAAAATCAATGGCTTGCCTCTGGGGTGAGCCATTTTTCATGCTGTTGGCCAAATGTTACCCGTGAGAAGCGTCATAAATATTGGTCAGACCATTTTCTATGAGCTAGGTCATAATTCCCTTCTTTTACCCCTAAAGTGGTGCCGTTCAATCTTGATTCAGATCATATTTCGGGTGGACTTTTCCCAGTCGCTCTGCTAATTTTCGCCCCAATCATAGAATTGGTAATACCAATTTAACAAAGTAGCCCCATGCCCTATATCAAGATTACTCAGCCCAAGCTGGCCGACGCCATCGTCGCCGAGCTGGAAAGCATGATTCTGGAAGGCAGTTTGCAGCCGGGGCAGAAACTGCCTCCCGAGCGTGAACTCGCCATCCAGTTTCAGGTATCGCGCCCATCCCTGCGCGAAGCTATCCAGCGTTTGGAAGCGAGAGGACTCTTGTATCGTCGTCAGGGCGGCGGCACCTATGTGCAAAATGCCCTGAGCAAGGGGATCGCCGATCCGCTGTTCGAGCTGCTCAGTACCCACCCGGAAGCCCAGTACGACCTGCTGGAGTTTCGTCACGCACTGGAAGGCATCTGTGCCTACTATGCGGCGCTGCGGGGGACCGAGGCCGATTTCGAACGCATTCGCCTGGCGCAATCCGCCATCGAAGAGGCGGGTCAGCTGGGATCGCTGGTGGCCGAATCTGCCGCCGTCACCCAGTTCTATCTGGCGGTCGCCGAGGCCTCCCACAACGTGGTGCTGCTGCACCTGTTGCGGGCCATGGGCCCCATGCTCGAACAGAATATTTTACGAAATAATGAGATTTTGAATCGCCGTCCGGGAGTGGTCGCCAAGATCCGTCGCCATCGCGCGTCACTGATCGAGGCTATCCTGTCGGGGGCTCCGGAGCGGGCCAGGGCAGCTTGTCATGAGCACCTGGCCTTTATCGAGGACACCTTGTTGGATATGCAGAGGGAAGACAGCCGGATCCAGCGATCCATGCGTCGGATCCGTCAGCAGGAAAACTAATCCCACAAGGCTCTATTGTCGAATGCTTGCGCCCTTCGCCGTGCAATGCCGTGCAATCACAACAAAATAGGAACCAGCCATGTCTGATATCCTGAAGAACGATGTGGACCCGATAGAAACGCTGGAGTGGCTTGCCTCTCTGGAATCCCTGCTGCGTGAAGAGGGTCCGCAACGCGCTCAGTTCATCCTTGAACAGCTTGCCGAGAAGGCCCGCATCAGCGGTGTCGACGTGGCTGAAAAGGCAAATCGCGACTACATCAACACCATTCCTGCCAGCGACGAACCGGCTTACCCGGGCGACCTGGAGATGGAACGTCGCATCCGCGCCATCATCCGCTGGAATGCCATGATGATCGTGCTGCGTGCCTCCAAGAAAGATCTGGACCTTGGCGGTCACATGTCTTCCTTCGCCTCTTCCGCGACTATCTATGAAGTCTGCTACAACCACTTCTTCCGCGCTCGCAGCGAGAAGGATGGTGGCGATCTGGTTTACTTCCAGGGTCACATCTCCCCGGGCATCTACGCCCGTGCATTCGCCGAAGGTCGCCTGACCGAAGAGCAGCTGGACAACTTCCGTCAGGAAGTGGATGGCAAGGGTATCCCTTCCTATCCGCACCCGAAACTGATGCCGGACTTCTGGCAGTTCCCGACCGTTTCCATGGGGCTGGGTCCTATCGCCGCCATCTATCAGGCTCGCTTCCTGAAGTACCTGACCGACCGTGGCATCAAGGATTGCTCCGAGCAGACCGTTTATGCCTTCCTGGGTGACGGCGAGATGGACGAGCCGGAAGCCAAGGGTGCCCTGACCGTTGCCGTGCGCGAAAAGCTCGACAACCTGGTCTTCGTGGTCAACTGCAACCTGCAGCGTCTGGACGGTCCTGTTGTCGGTAACGGCAAGGTCATCAACGAGCTGGAAGGCCTGTTCTCCGGCGCCGGTTGGGATGTCACCAAGGTCATCTGGGGTCGCAAGTGGGATGAGCTGCTGAAGAAAGACACTTCCGGCAAGCTGATCCAGCTGATGAACGAAACCGTGGATGGTGACTACCAGACCATGAAGTCCCGTGACGGCGGTTATGTGCGTGAGCACTTCTTCAATCGTTACCCGGAAACCGCCGCGCTGGTCAAAGACATGACCGACGAGGAGATCTTCGCCCTGAACCGCGGTGGTCACGACCCCCGTAAACTGTTCGCCGCCTTCTCCAAGGCTGCTGCGACCAAGGGCAAGCCGACCGTCATCCTGGCCAAGACCATCAAGGGTTATGGCATGGGCGAAGCGGCCGAAGGCAAGAACATCGCTCACCAGGTCAAGAAGATGGATCTGGGCTCAGTGCGTCACCTGCGCGATCGTTTCAGCCTGCCGGTCACCGACGAGCAGCTGGAAGAGTTGCCGTACCTGAAGATCGAAGAAGGTACCGAAGAGCACAAGTACCTGCACGCTCGTCGTACTGCTCTGAAGGGCTATGTACCGACCCGTCTGCGTGAGAGCACCACCAAGCTGGACATCCCGGCACTGGACGCTTTCGGCCCCCTGCTGGGTGAACAGGCGCGTGAGATCTCCACCACCATGGCGTTCGTGCGTTCCCTGAACGTGCTGCTCAAAGACAAGTCCATCGGCAAGCGTATCGTTCCGATCCTGGCTGACGAAGCGCGTACCTTCGGTATGGAAGGTCTGTTCCGTCAGATCGGCATCTACAGCCCGCACGGTCAGCAGTACACCCCGCAAGACCGTGACATCGTCTCCTACTACAAGGAAGACAAGCAGGGTCAGGTTCTGCAAGACGGTATCAACGAGCTGGGCGCCATGTCCTCCTGGCTGGCTGCTGCGACCTCTTACAGCACCAACGACTGCCCGATGATCCCGTTCTACATCTACTACTCCATGTTCGGCTTCCAGCGGATCGGCGACATGGCGTGGGCAGCCGGTGACCAGCAAGCCCGTGGCTTCCTGCTGGGCGCGACCTCCGGTCGTACCACTCTGAACGGCGAAGGTCTGCAGCACGAAGATGGTCACAGCCACATCCTGGCCGGCACCATCCCGAACTGCATCTCCTACGATCCGTCCTACGCCTATGAAGTAGCGGTGATCATGCAAGACGGTCTGCGTCGCATGTACGGTGAGAAGCCGGAGAACGTCTTCTACTACATCACTACCCTGAACGAGAACTATGCCATGCCGGCCATGCCGGAAGGCGCCGAGGAAGGTATTCGTAAGGGTATCTACAAGCTGGAATCCGTGGCCGGTAACAAGGCCAAGGTACAGCTGCTGGGTTGTGGCTCCATCCTGGGTCACGTGCGCACCGCCGCCCAGATCTTGGCCACCGAATATGGCGTGGGTTCCGACGTGTTCAGCGTGACCTCCTTCAACGAACTGGCCCGTGACGGTCAGGACGCGGATCGCTGGAACATGCTGCACCCGACTGCAGAAGCGCGTGTGCCGTACATCGCCACCGTGCTGGGCGCCGAAGCGACCATCGCCGCGACCGACTACATGAAGTCCTTCGCCGATCAGGTGCGTGCCTTCGTACCGACCGAGAACTACCGTGTACTGGGTACCGATGGTTACGGCCGTTCCGACAGCCGTGCCAACTTGCGTCGTCACTTCGAAGTGAACGAGTTCTACGTAGTGGTAGCTGCCCTGACCGAACTGGCCAAGCGTGGCGAGATCGACAAGCAGGTAGTGGCCGACGCCATCGCCAAATACGGCATCGATGCCGACAAGGTTAACCCGCTGCACGCATAAGAGAACGGAGGAGCCGTCCGGCATTGCGCCGGACGGCTCCTTGCCCGATTCGGTGACAGTAGAAGCAATGGCAATTATCCGTTTTAGCAGTCATTTATATGCCAAACGGGCCCTTGCAAAGGTTAACGCGACAGACGCGTAAGAGGATAAAGCACTGTATCCAGGCAGAAAGTGCCGGATATGGAGCTGCCAAGGTTAACGCGATAAACGTACGCGTAAGAGGATAAGCACAATGTCCAAACAGATTATGGTGCCGGATATCGGTGCCGATGAAGTTGAAGTGACCGAAATCATGGTCGCCGTGGGTGACAAGGTCGAACTGGACCAGTCCCTGATCGCCGTGGAAGGTGACAAAGCCTCCATGGAAGTACCGGCCCCTGCCGCCGGTATCGTCAAAGAGATCCTGATCAAGGTGGGCGACAAGGTTGCCACCGGTTCCCAGATCATGATCTTCGAAGCCGAAGGTGCGGCCGCTGCCGCGCCGGCTCAGGCTGCTGCCCCGGTTGCTGCCGCTGCGCCGGCCGCCTCCGCTGCTGCCGCTCGCAAAGACGTGCACGTGCCGGATATCGGTGACGACGAAGTCGAAGTGACCGAGCTGATGGTTGCCGTGGGTGACATGGTCGAAGCCGACCAGTCCATCCTGGCCGTGGAGGGTGACAAGGCCTCCATGGAAGTACCGGCACCGTTCGCGGGCCGCGTGGTCGAGATCAAGGTTGCCGCCGGCGCCAAGGTCTCCACCGGTTCCCTGGTGATGGTATTCGAAGTGGCTGGCGCCGCGCCTGCCGCCGTTGCTGCACCGGTTCAGGCCGCCGCTCCCGTGGCTGCAGCCCCTGCCGTTGCCGCCGCAAAAGAGGTCAACGTGCCGGACATCGGCGGTGACGAAGTCGAAGTGACCGAGATCATGGTCGCCGTGGGTGACAAGGTCGAAGCCGACCAGTCCCTGATCGCCGTGGAAGGTGACAAGGCCTCCATGGAAGTGCCTGCGCCGTTCGCCGGTGTGGTCAAAGAGATCAAGGTGAAGGCGGGTGACAAGGTCTCCACCGGTTCCCTGATCATGGTATTCGAAGTAGCGGGTGCCGCCCCTGCCGCCGCCCCGGTTGCTCAGGCTGCTGCTCCCGTTGCCGCACCTGTTGCTGCCGCTGCGCCGGTTGCTCAGGCCGCCGCTCCTGCTGCCGCCTCTTCCGATTTCGTTGCGAACGATGCCTACGTCCATGCCTCCCCGGCCGTGCGTCGTCTGGCCCGTGAGTTCGGCGTCAACCTGGCCAAGGTGAAAGCCTCCGGTCGCAAGGGTCGCATCGTCAAAGAAGACGTGCAGGCCTATGTGAAGGATGCGGTCAAGCGCGCCGAGTCCGCGCCTGCTGCCGGTACCGGCACTGGCAACGGTATGAGCGTACTGCCGTGGCCGAAGGTGGACTTCAGCAAGTTCGGCCCGGTCGAAGAGCTGGAACTGACCCGGATCCAGAAGATCTCCGGTCCTGCCCTGCACCGCAACTGGGCCATGATCCCGCACGTCACCCAGTTCGACGAAGCCGATACCACAGAGCTGGAAGCGTTCCGCAAAGAGCAGAACATCCTGGCCGAGAAGCAGAAGCTGGACGTGAAGATCACCCCGCTGGTGTTCATCCTGAAAGCGGCCGCCAAGGCCCTGGAAGCGCACCCGCGCTTCTGCAGCGCCCTGTCCGAAGACGGCACCAAGCTGATCATGAAGAAGTACATCCACATCGGTGTGGCAGTTGACACTCCGGGGGGCCTGGTTGTTCCGGTGGTTCGCGACGTCAACAAGAAGGGTATCTTCGAGCTGTCCCGCGATCTGGCCGAGATCTCCAAGAAGGCCCGTGCCGGCAAGCTGACTGCTGCCGACATGCAGGGGGGTTGCTTCACCATCTCCAGCCTTGGCGGTATCGGTGGCACCAGCTTCACTCCGATCGTCAATGCGCCGGAAGTGGCCATCCTGGGCGTCTCCAAGTCCGACTTCAAACCGAAGTGGAACGGCAAGGAGTTCGAGGCTCGCCTGATGCTGCCGCTGGCCCTGAGCTATGACCACCGCGTCATCGACGGCGCCGACGGTGCTCGCTTCATCACCACCCTGAGTGGCGTGTTGTCCGACATTCGTCGACTGGTCCTGTAAGTGAGAGGGTGGGCCCAAAGCCCACCCTTTCTGCTTCTCATTTCATTAACAGGATTGTAAACTTGCCCCGTTTTTTTCACGGCTGCAGCCGCCTTGTCTGGCATAAGACTGTGCTGTCCGGGGATATAGAACGACAAAGAGGTCATGATGAGTAAAGAAATCAAAACCCAGGTCGTAGTACTGGGTGCTGGCCCTGCCGGTTATTCCGCTGCTTTCCGCGCCGCTGATTTGGGTCTGGATACCATTATCGTCGAGCGTTACTCCACCCTGGGTGGCGTCTGCCTGAACGTGGGCTGCATCCCGTCCAAGGCGCTGCTGCACGTTGCCAAAGTGATCGAAGAAGCCAAGGCGCTGGCCGAGCACGGCATCGTCTTCGGTGCCCCGCAGACCGATATCGACAAGGTGCGTCTGTGGAAAGAGAAGGTCATCAACCAGCTGACCGGTGGTCTGGCTGGCATGGCCAAGATGCGTAAAGTCCAGGTTGTGAACGGCTTCGGCAAGTTCACCGGCCCGAACACGCTGGAAGTGGAAGGTGCCGACGGCAAGACTACTGTCACCTTCGACAACGCCATCATCGCCGCGGGTTCCCGCCCGGTGAAGCTGCCCTTCATCCCTCATGAAGATCCGCGCGTATGGGACTCTACCGATGCGCTGGAACTGACTACCGTACCGGGCAAGCTGCTGGTCATCGGTGGCGGCATCATCGGCCTGGAGATGGGTACCGTGTACTCCTCCCTGGGTTCCGAGATCGACGTGGTGGAATTTGCCGATCAGCTGGTTCCGGCTGCCGACAAAGACATCGTCAAGATCTACACCAAGCGCGTTGCCAAGAAATTCAACATCATGCTGGAGACCAAGGTCACCGCAGTTGAAGCTCGTGCAGACGGCCTGTACGTCTCCTACGAAGGCAAGCACGCCCCGGCCGAGCCGGTACGTTACGACAACGTGCTGGTCGCCGTTGGCCGTGTGCCGAACGGCAAGCTGATGGATGCCGAGAAGGCTGGCGTCATCGTGACCGAGCGCGGTTTCATCGAGGTGGACAAGCAGCTGCGTACCAACGTGGCTCACATCCACGCCATCGGTGACATCGTCGGTCAGCCGATGCTGGCCCACAAGGGGGTGCACGAAGGTCACGTAGCGGCCGAAGTCATCGCCGGCAAGAAGCACTACTTCGACCCGAAAGTGATCCCGTCCATCGCCTACACAGAGCCAGAGATGGCCTGGGTTGGTCTGACCGAGAAGGAAGCCAAGCAACAGGGCCTGAACTTCGAAGTCGCCACCTTCCCCTGGGCTGCTTCCGGCCGCGCCATCGCGTCCGATTGCTCCGACGGCATGACCAAGCTGATCTTCGACAAGGACACTCACCGTGTCATCGGTGGTGCCATCGTGGGTACCAACGGTGGTGAGTTGCTGGGCGAGATCGGTCTGGCCATCGAGATGGGTGCCGACGCCGAAGATCTGGCGCTGACCATCCACGCTCACCCGACTCTGCACGAGTCCGTGGGCCTGGCTGCCGAAGTGTACGAAGGCTCCATCACGGATCTGCCGAACGCCAAGGCCAAGAAGAAGAAATAAGTCCCTTCTTCCTGCCGATAAAAAGCCGCTCTCATGAGCGGCTTTTTTGTTTTTCCATGATGAAAGAGATTTGTTCGAGGCTGTTTGCTATGCTGGGACCAATCCTGTCCACCACAGATCCGCCCATGCAAGCACCCCTCATTCCCGAATACGAACAGCAGCGCCTCGATGGCTTGCGCCGCCTCGCCATCCTGGATTCTACGGCGGAGGAGCGCTTCGATCGCATCACCCGGATGGCGCGCAACATGTTCGAGGTGCCCATCTCCCTCATCTCTCTGGTGGACGAGGAGCGGCAGTGGTTCAAGTCCCGCTGCGGCCTGGATGCGCAGGAGACGCCCCGTGACATATCCTTCTGCGGTCATGCGATCCTGGGGGAGGGGATCTTCGTGGTGGAGGACGCGACCCGGGATCTGCGCTTCGCCGACAATCCGCTGGTGCTGGGAGCTCCCCACATCCGTTTCTATGCCGGTTGCCCCCTGCAGATCGCAGGGGGCCACAAGGTGGGTACCCTCTGCCTCATCGATCGCAAGCCGCGCCAGTTGGGTGAACGTGAGCGGACCCTGCTGACGGATCTGGCAGGCATGGTGGAGCATGAGCTGGCCGCCATCCAGCTGGCGATCCTGGATGAGCTGACCGGCATCACCAATCGCCGCGGCTTCATTATGCTGGGGCAAAAGTGTCTGCAGCTCTCCCATCGGCAGGGGCGGGAGGCGAGCCTGTTGTTCCTCGATCTCAATCGCTTCAAGGAGATCAACGATACCCTGGGGCACGAGGCGGGGGACGATGCCCTGCGTCAGATGGCGGCTCTGCTGTCCAGGGTGTTTCGCAACGCAGACATCTTCGCGCGGCTCGGGGGGGATGAGTTCGTGGTGCTGTTGCCGGGGATGGGCCCCGAGCTGGTGTCCAGCGTGCTGGCCCGCTTCGAGGGGGCGCTGGTGAGTTTCAATCGGGAGGAGGGCAAGCCTTACCAACTGCTCTGCTCCACCGGGGTAGCCCACTATGATCCGCGGCTGCCGCCGGATCTGGAGTCACTGCTGCAACAGGCGGACAAGCAGATGTACGACCATAAAAAAAGGCGCTAACAGCGCCCTTTTTTCGCCTGCCCCGGTGGGCAGAAGGTTCCATACCCCCCGCGGTCGCCATCGCTGACCCGGATCCTGGTATCGTCCACACTGACGTCGGCGCCGTGTACCCGCACCGGTCCGCTGCTGCAGGCGCTGAGCAGCCCCCCCAGCAATATCATCACCATCAACTTGCCCATAAAACCTCCTCTTATTTTCATGATTATGAGGCATTTTCATGAGCGAATGGAGGCGCTTTCGGCCCGGTGCGTCACGGCTTGCCGTGGATGCGAAAGAGGGCGCCGTGGCGCCCTCTCGATGGATGAACAGCTTTATAGCCGGAAGTTGCCGACCAGCTTGTCGAGCTCGCCGGAGAGCTGCTGCAGGCTGCGGCTGGAGGCCGTCAGCTGGTGCGCTATGTCGGCGGTCTCCATGGTCAGCTGGTTGATGTCCTCCACGTTGCGGTTGATCTCGCCCACCACGCTTGACTGCTCCTCGGTAGCGGTGGCGACCTGGATGTTCATGTCGCTGATCTGGGTGATGTGACCCGTGATCTGGCCGAGCGCCTCATTGGCCTCGTCGGCCTGGCTGACTACCGCCTGACTCTGGTTGCGACCCTGGGCCATGGCGCTGACGGCGCGGGCGCTCTGCTCCTGCAGGCTGTTGATCATGGTCTGGATCTCGGCGGTGGAGGCGGCGGAGCGGCTGGCGAGGTTGCGTACCTCGTCGGCCACCACGGCGAAGCCGCGGCCCTGCTCGCCGGCACGGGCAGCCTCGATGGCGGCGTTCAGCGCCAGCAGATTGGTCTGCTCCGAGATGCTGCGAATGGTGTCGAGTATGCTGCCGATGGAGTCGGTCTGGCTGGCAAGTGACTCGATGACGCCGGCGACCTGCTCAATCTCGTCCGACAGCCCCACTATGCCGTGGCGAGCCTGGGCGACTACAAGGGCCCCCGCATCGGCCTGTTCGTTGGCCTGCTTGGCCACATCGGCTGCGAGGGACGCATTGCCCGCTATCTCGCCGACGGTGGCCCCCATCTCGTGGATGGCGGTGGCGACCTGCACGGTGCGATCCCGCTGGGCGGTGCAGTTGTGCTGGGTCAGCTGGGCCTTGGCGGCGAGGTCATTGGCGGTAGCGGCCACCTGCCTGGAGTTGTTGGCCACCTGCTCGATGGCGCCGTGAATGCGGGCCACGAACTGGTTGAAGCTGCGACCTATCTCGGCCAGCTCATCCTTGCCGCTGAGGCTGGCACTGCTGTCCAGCGCCAGGTGGCGCGCCACATCGCCGATGTGCTGCTGCAGGAAGGAGACCCGGCGGCGCAGTCCGATCAGGATAAGGGTCGAGACGAGCAGCGAGATGGCGAGGGTGACGGCTATGATGCCGATCATCTGGTTGCGGCCGCTGCCATAGCTGCTCTCGCTTAGCTCGTTGCGTTGCTGCGCCTGCAGGATCAGTCCATCGAGCAGGGCGTTGGCTCCTTTGCGCATGACGCCATAGCTCTGGCTGTAGCGATCCCGATAGAGGGCGCGAGCCTCATCCATCCGATTATCCGCCAGCGCCTGCAGCATGGGGGTCAGCTCATCGCGCTCCATCTGGGTGAACTGATCTAGCAGGGTCTGCGCCTCGGCACGGGCGGCAGGGTCGACCTGAGCCCTGACCGCCTGCTCCATGGCCTGGCGCATCTCGGGAATATCTTCCTCTCGGGTCTCCTTGACCCGGGTCAGCACCCCTTTCTCGTCTCGCAGTGAGGTATCTTGCAGCAGCATCATGTCGATGCCGACCCGCATGCGTGGAATGCGGGAGGCCACTTCCGCCATGGCCCGCATGGGGGTGGCCGTATTCTGGAACAACTCGTCGGCCTGTTGCTTGATGTGACCCATGCTGCGCAGGCTGGCGGCGCCAACCAGCAGCAGGGCGAGGCAGGGCACGGTGACCGCCAGGATGAGTTGATTTTTGAGGGTGAGCTTGCCTGCCAGCATAATGACTCCTTGTTATCGCTATGGGGTTGGTCGCTAATCTAGCGGCTTGTCATGACAGTTCACTGTCATGGCCGGGTCCGCAATCCATGCGGGCCCGGTAACAAAAGAGCGCCTTGGCGCTCTTTTGTGGGTTACAACCGGAAGTTGCCGACCAGCTTGTCGAGCTCGCCGGAGAGCTGCTGCAGGCTGCGGCTGGACGCCGTCAGCTGGTGGGCGATATCGGCGGTCTCCATGGTCAGCTGGTTGATGTCCTCCACGTTGCGGTTGATCTCGCCGACCACGCTGGACTGCTCCTCGGTGGCGGTGGCGACCTGGATGTTCATGTCGCTGATCTGGGTGATATGACCGGTGATCTGACCGAGGGCCGCATTGGCCTCGTCGGCCTGGCTGACCACGGCCTGACTCTGGTTGCGACCCTGGGCCATGGCGCTGACGGCGCGGGCGCTCTGCTCCTGCAGGCTGTTGATCATGGTCTGGATCTCGGCGGTGGAGGCGGCGGAGCGGCTGGCGAGGTTGCGTACCTCGTCGGCCACCACGGCGAAGCCGCGGCCCTGCTCGCCGGCGCGGGCGGCTTCGATGGCGGCGTTGAGCGCCAGCAGATTGGTCTGCTCCGAGATGCTGCGGATGGTGTCGAGTATGCTGCCGATGGAGTCGGTCTGGCTGGCAAGTGACTCGATGACACCGGCGACCTGCTCTATCTCATCGGACAGTCCGACGATGCCGTGGCGAGCCTGGGCGACTACCAGGGCCCCCGCATCGGCCTGCTCGTTGGCCTGCTTGGCGACGTCGGCCGCGAGGGACGCATTGCCGGCTATCTCGCCGACGGTGGCCCCCATCTCGTGGATGGCGGTGGCCACCTGCACGGTGCGATCCCGCTGGGCGGTGCAATTGTGCTGAGTCAGCTGGGCCTTGGCCGCCACCTCGTTGGCGGTGGCCGCCAGCTGGCGGGAGTTACTGGCCACCTGTTCGATGGAGCCGTGGATCTTGGCGACGAAGTTGTTGAAACCGGTGGCGACCTGGCTCAGCTCGTCCCGTCCTTCCACCTTGAGGCGCTGGGTCAGATCCCCGTCACCGCTGCCGAGTTCCCGGAACAGGCGAGCGAGTTCGTTGAGGGGACGGCTGACGGAGCCTGCCAGTACGACCCCGAGCAACCCCATGCCGACGGCGATGGCCAGGCTCACCAGCAGGATATGCAGTCGGGCGTTATTGAGCTCGGCATAGATCTCGGCTTCCGGCACCTGGGCCACCAGATACCAGTCGAGCAGCGGAATATAGCTGGTGGCCAGCACTACGGCCTGACCGTCCACCTCGGCGTGGGTGGCGGCAAAGGGCTGCTTGGTCAGCAGGCTGCCGGCGCCCGGGCCCGCGAGCTGGGCCAGGCTGTCGCGATCGATGCGGGCGGCATCCGGGTGCAGCTTCACCTTGCCGCTGCTGTCAGTCATGAACACGAAGCCACTGTCCCCTATGCGGAAGTTGGCGAGCATGCTGACCATGCTGTCGAGGGATTTGGCGAGTCCCGCCAGGCCGCGACCGTTGAGCTGCTGGAAGTTGACGAACAGCTTCACCTCGCCATTGCTCTCGCGAAAGATGCTGAGCATCAGGTCTTGCTGGCTCTTGGTGTAGTCGTAGAACCAGTTGTCCTGCTCATGATTCAGGACGCGCAGGAAGCCATCCTGGTTGTAGTAGGCGGCGCTCTGCCGGTCGGCGAAGGAGGCGGTGACCAGGCCATACTGGGCCGTCATGTCTTTGAGCTGGCTGATGAGGATGGACTCCTGCTCCTTGGGCATGCCACGGGCGACCCAATCCAGCACGAAGCGATCGTTGGCCAGCTGCTTGGCGGCGCCGGCGACCGAGGTGAGATCCTTTTCGATCTCCTTGCCGATGCGCTGGGTCAGGTTCGGCAGCTCCTGCTCGAACATGCGCGCCTCGATCAACTGTTGGGCCGATCGCTGGCTGAAGTAGCCCACCAGCAGGCAGGAGAGCGCCACGGCCAGGATGATGGTGGCCAGAATTTTCTGTTTGAGTGTCAGGCTTGCAAACATAGGGTGACTCAGGAGTGTGGGCCAAAGGTTGAGCTCATATTAGCGGCCGAGGAGTGGCTCCCTTGAGGTGGGGATGGGGTTTATTGGCGATTAACGTTTGCGCTCACAGCTTGCCGGGACTGGATTGGTGCCCGTTGGCGCGAGCCCGCCAGTGCGACGGATCTTGATGAAATCTCGCCAGCACAGTCAGTTGCGGTTACAGTTCCTCATCTGACAGTGGGCATCACGGCTCACTCGGCTCGCACTGGATCAATGGACACTCATATGCGCACCTTTCCCCGGGGATGGACCCACCTGCTAATGCTGTTGCTGGCGACTCTGCCATTCATTGTGGCGGCGCAGACCCAGAGCCCGGATGGCGCCAAGGCGCAGGGTGGTGGCACCAAGATGGACCGCCCCAGAATAGCGCTGGTACTGAGCGGCGGCGGGGCCAAGGGGGCGGCCCATATCGGGGTGCTCAAGGCGCTGGAAGAGAAGCGCATTCCGGTGGATATCGTAGTGGGCACCAGCATGGGGGCCTATGTGGCGGGCATGTACGCCATGGGGCTCAGCGCCGAGGAGGTGGAGCGGATGACCCTCTCCATCGATTGGAACAAGGGCTACCAGGACAAGGTCGGCCGCGACGAACTCTCCCTGCGCAAGAAGCAGCAGAGCGAGAAGTACCAGCTGCGCACCGACATCGGCATCAATGGGGATCAGACCCAGTTGCCCGATGGCTTCTTCCAGGGCCAGTCCATGGCCAGTCTACTGCGCCACGCCACCTCCAACCTGCCGGTGCAAAAGAGCTTCGACAACCTGCCCATTCCTTATCGCGCCATGGCCACCGACATGGAGACGGTGACCCCCTTCGTGCTGGATCACGGCAGCCTGGCCAAGGCGATGCAGGCCTCCATGTCCATTCCCGGCGCCCTCAAACCGGTGGATTGGGAGGGGCGGATCCTGGCCGATGGCGGCACGGTCAACAACATGCCGGTGGACGTGGCCAAGGCCATGGGTGCCGACATCGTCATTGCCGTCGACATCAGCGCCAAGCTGCGCACTCGCGAGTCCCTGAAGTCCGGGCTGGCCATGATAGACCAGCTCACCACCTATATGACCCAGGTCGGGACAGAGAAGCAGAAAGCCCTGCTGGGGCCGAAGGATGTGCTGCTGAGCCCGGAGTTTGGCAGCATGGGTATCGCCGATTTTGCCCTCATGCCGGATGGGATCAAGATAGGGGAACAGGTGGCCATGCGGGCCTCCAGCCAGCTCGATGTGCTCTCCCTCTCTCCCGCCGCCTACGCCGACTACCGTAACCAGAAGCTGAGCCGCCGCGCCGAGCGCAGCGGTCAGCCCGCCTATTACATCGACAAGGTGGAGATCATCAACAAGTCGCGCCTGTCTGACGAGACGGTGCGCGCCATGTTGAAGGTGCGGCCGGACAAGGTGCAGACCTATGAGAGCCTGGAAGCGGGGATCCGTCGCCTCTACGCCCTGGAGTCGTTCGATCGCATCACCTATGAGGTCGAGGAGCGGGGCGGCGAGAACGTGCTGGTGGTCAATGCCAGCGAGAAGAACTGGGGGCCGGGTTATCTCAACTTCCAGCTCGGCTTCTCCGATGATTTCGAGAGCAATTCCAACTACAACGTCGGCATGTCCTACACCCTCACCAACGTCAATGACTGGGGCGGTGAGTGGCTGACCGAGGCATCCCTTGGCACGGCCAAACACCTCAAGACCGACTTCTACACGCCACTCGAGCCGTCCCAGACCTACTTCGGCGAGGCGAGTCTGGCCTACGACAAAACCCAGCGCCGGGTCTTCTTCACAGAAGAGGAGGTGAAGGCATCCAGCTCCAATGCCAGCGTCAGCTACCTGGACTCGGAGTACAGCTTCACCAGCGTGGATCTAGCGCTCGGCTGGAATCGCCAGCCCTGGAGTCGGCTCTCCTTGGGCCTGGAAGGCCAGGTGGGGAGCATCGATTTCCAGAACCTGACGAATACGGATATGGATGCTACCGCCTGGGGCCCTTATGTGCGCTTCGAACACGACACCCTCGACAGCCGCTATTTCCCCTATGAGGGGATCTACTGGGACATCAAGGGGGGCTACACCCATGTCAGGCTGGATTCCAATGACGGGTCGACCGAGAACAGCGAGGGGCTCAATTATCATCTGGCGATGATCAAGCCCTGGTCCTGGGGACGGCATAGCATCAACCTGATGCTGGAAGGGGGCGGTTCCAGCTCAGAGGAGGAGGTGCCCCTGTATGTGCAGGATCTGGGGGGCCTGTTCCGTTTGTCCGGCTTCCAGCACTACCAGTTGAGCGGGCGTTACAGCCTGTTCGGTGGCCTGCGCTACATCTATCGGGTGGCGGATAACGACTTCGGCGCCTTCAAGGCGCCCCTGTTCCTCGGTGGCTCCCTCGAGCAAGGCAACGTCTGGGATAGTGGCGAGGAGATCAGCCTGGAGAACTCCTACACCGCTGGCTCCGTCTATATGGGGGTGGAAAGCTTCCTCGGTCCCATCTTCCTCGGCTACGGCATGGCGGAGGGGGGGCATGACATGTTCTACCTGCAGCTGGGCACCACGTTCGAATAATGCCGAAATGATGATGTTTTGTTAAATCAGGAGTCGTGCATTTTTTGTGGTTTTAAAAAACCTGAATTGCTTTAGATGCTTATGTTGATTTGGCGAATAAGCGTACAGGGTTTGGATTTTAATTAGTCGTTAAAACTTATATAGTGGGGGGCACCCTACGGGTGTCCCGCAAGGACGATCGCCGCGAGCTTGGGCGAACCCAAAAAAAAGACCAAAGAGGAATTAGTCGTGCTTGAAACCTACCGTAAACACGTCGCAGAACGTGCCGCCGAGGGCGTAGTCGCCAAACCTCTGGATGCAGAGCAAGTCGCCGCCCTGGTTGAGCTTCTCAAGAACCCGCCCGCCGGTGAACATGATTTTCTGAAAGAGCTGTTGTCCTCCCGTATTCCCCCTGGTGTTGATGAAGCTGCCTATGTGAAGGCCGGCTTTCTCACCGCCATCGCCAAGGGTGAGGCCCACTCCCCGATCCTGACTGCGGCCGAAGCGGTTGAACTGCTCGGCACCATGCAGGGTGGCTACAACATCCAGCCGCTGATCGATCTGCTGGACGACGCCCAACTGGCCCCTCTTGCTGCCAAGGGCCTCTCCCACACCCTGCTGATGTTTGACTCCTTCCACGACGTGGAAGAGAAGGCCAAGGCGGGCAATGCCCACGCCCAGCAGGTGCTGCAATCCTGGGCCGATGCCGACTGGTTCCTGAACCGCCCGGCCCTGGCCGAGAAGATCACCGTCACAGTATTCAAGGTGACCGGTGAGACCAACACCGACGACCTGTCACCGGCACCGGATGCCTGGTCCCGTCCCGACATCCCGCTCCATGCCCTGGCCATGCTGAAGATGGCTCGTCCCGGCATCACCCCGGACAAGGATGGCGTCATCGGTCCCGTCAAGCTCATCGAAGAACTCAAGCAGACCGGTTTCCCGCTGGCCTACGTCGGTGACGTGGTCGGTACCGGCTCCTCCCGCAAATCCGCGACCAACTCTGTGCTCTGGTTCATGGGTGACGACATTCCCCATGTGCCGAACAAGCGCGCCGGCGGCGTTTGCCTCGGCGGCAAAATCGCCCCCATCTTCTTCAACACCATGGAAGATGCCGGCGCCCTGCCCATCGAAGTGGATGTGGCCAAGCTGGCCATGGGCGATGTGATCGACATCTTCCCCTACGAGGGCAAGATCAAGCGCCACGGCACCGACGAGGTACTGGCCCAGTTTGAACTCAAGACCGAAGTGCTGATCGACGAGGTGCGCGCCGGTGGCCGTATTCCGCTGATCATCGGCCGCGGCCTGACCGACAAGGCCCGCGAAGCCCTGGGTCTGCCGTTCTCCACCGTGTTCCGTCGCCCGCAGCCGGTGGCCGATACCGGCAAGGGTTACACCCTGGCCCAGAAGATGGTGGGCAAGGCGTGCGGCGTGACGGGCATTCGTCCCGGCACCTACTGCGAGCCCAAGATGACCACGGTCGGCTCCCAAGACACCACGGGCCCCATGACCCGTGATGAACTCAAAGACCTGGCCTGCCTCGGTTTCTCCGCCGACCTGACCATGCAGTCCTTCTGCCACACTGCGGCTTATCCGAAGCCCATCGACGTGCAGACTCACCACACCCTGCCGGACTTCATCATGAACCGCGGCGGCGTCTCCCTGCGTCCGGGCGATGGCGTCATCCACTCCTGGCTGAACCGCATGCTGCTGCCGGATACCGTGGGTACCGGTGGTGACTCTCACACCCGTTTCCCCATCGGGATCTCCTTCCCGGCGGGCTCCGGTCTGGTGGCGTTTGCCGCCGCCACCGGCGTGATGCCGCTGGACATGCCGGAATCCGTGCTGGTGCGCTTCAAGGGCGAGCTGCAACCCGGCATCACCTTGCGTGACCTGGTCCATGCCATCCCTTATGCCGCCATCCAGAAGGGGCTGTTGACCGTCGAGAAGGCAGGCAAGAAGAACATCTTCTCCGGCCGCATCCTCGAGATCGAAGGTCTGCCGACCCTGAAGGTGGAGCAGGCGTTCGAACTGGCCGATGCCAGCGCCGAGCGCTCCGCCGCCGGTTGCACCATCAAGCTGGATAAGGAACCGATCACCGAGTACCTCAAGTCCAACATCGTCATGCTGAAATGGATGCTGTCCGAAGGCTATGGCGACGTGCGCACCATCACTCGTCGTATCAAGGGGATGGAAGAGTGGTTGGCCAATCCTGTGCTGATGGAAGCGGACAAGGATGCCGAGTACGCCGAGATCATCGAGATCGACCTCGCCGATATCAAGGAGCCCATCCTGTGTGCGCCGAACGATCCGGACGATGCCCGTCTGCTGAGCTCGGTCCAGGGTGCCACGATTGACGAGGTGTTCATCGGTTCCTGCATGACCAACATCGGTCACTTCCGCGCCGCCGGCAAGCTGCTCGAGAAGTACCAGGGCGAGCTGCCGACCCGCATGTGGATCGCGCCGCCGACCAAGATGGATAAGGATCAGCTGACCGAAGAGGGTTACTACGGCATCTTCGGCCGGGTCGGTGCCCGCATCGAGATCCCGGGCTGTTCCCTCTGCATGGGCAACCAGGCACGGGTCGCGGAAGGGGCCTCTGTGGTTTCCACCTCCACCCGTAACTTCCCGAACCGTCTGGGCAAGGGCGCCAACGTCTACCTGGCCTCTGCCGAGCTGGCTGCGGTTGCCGCCATCACCGGCAAGATCCCGACAGTGGCTGAGTACCTGCAGTACGCCAAGACCCTGGACGCGACGGCTGCCGACACCTATCGCTACCTGAACTTCAACGAAATCGCCTCCTACACCAAGAAGGCCGATGAAGTGATCCTGCAGCAAGCGGTATAAGCGCCAGACTGGCAACGCCAATCTACTAACAAGCCCCGGCCCTGGCCGGGGCTTTCTTATGTGCCAAAGGCGGTTATTCATGGGAAGAGGGTGCGCCTCATTTTTCACCTCTTTGATCAAAAACTGATCTTGCACCAGAGATGGGGCAGGGGAGCGCTATATGATGCTGCGCCCCTGGTCATGCCCCGTGCGGCGTTGTTGATGGGGACAGGGCATTCCTCGTTTCTTCATGGATATGGTCACCTATGCTGCTTTTTGGATTTGACGCCTCCCGGCCATGCTGGCGCCTGCTCTGCGCCGCCCTGGTTTTCGCGCTGCCCGTCTCGCTCGGGTTATGGGAATTGCATACCAACTACTTGAATACGTTAAGCAAACAGTCTGAGTCTGCGGCCGGCAGGGCGCTGACCCTGATAGAACTCATGCTGGATCACGCAGAGGAGAACAACCGCAACATGTTCCCCTTGCTCAACTACCCCTGTGAGGCGGCGCTGTTCACCATGCGCAAGCGTGTCGTGCTGGCGCCCTTCGTGCGAACCACCAACCTCGTCGTCGACAATGGCGTCTATTGCAACTCCCTGCTGGGAAAGGTGAACTGGCTCGACGATAGCGTCGGCTACAGCAACGGCCTGCTGCGTCTGCTGCCCGGTAACCCTGTGTTGCCGCGTCATCCCGTGCTGGCGGTGCGCAGCAGCGCCGAGCATGGCGCCGTGCTCAGCACCATAGACAGGGAATACATCAAGATCATGCTGACCCTGAGCGCGCCGGCGCGGGGGGAAGTGCTGCTCAACGTGGGCAACAACTGGCTGAATCACCAGGGGGAGCTGATGGTGCGAGACCCCAAGCTGCCGACCCTGGCCACCTATGATCTCAAGTCGAGCCGCTACCCCCTCTCCTTGTATGCCGGCATGGACATTCCTTCGGTCTGGCGGGCCCTGTGGCAGGTCCGCCATCTGACCATATTGATGCTGCTGGGCTTTTCCTTATCTATCGCCCTGTTGGTGTGGTGGTTGCTGGGCCGCCCGCGATCCATGGAAGGGGAGCTGAAACGGGCGCTGCGGGCCAGGGAGTTCGTGCCCTATCTGCAACCCCTGGTGAGCAGTATTGATGGCAAGGTACTGGGGGCCGAGGTGCTGATGCGCTGGCAGCACCCTAGCTCGGGCCTTGTCCGCCCGGACTTGTTCATTCCCCAGGCGGAAGAGAGCGGCATCATAGTGCCCATGACCCAGTTGTTGATGCAGACGGTGGCCCAGCAGCTGAGTCAGTGGCAGCAGCGGCTACCGACCGGGTTTCATATCGGCTTCAACATCAGCGCCGTGCACTGCCGGGATCTCTCCCTGCTGGCGGAGTGCCGCGCCTTCCTCGATCACTTCCCCCCAGGGCAGCTGGTGCTGGTGCTGGAGCTGACCGAGCGGGAGCTGCTGGTGGCGACCCCCACTACCCTGGCGCTGTTCAAGGGGCTGGACGACATGGGGGTCCTGCTTGCCATCGATGACTTCGGCACGGGTCACTCCAGCCTGCTCTATCTGCAGCAGTTCCATGTGGATTATCTCAAGATAGATCAGTCGTTTATCAGCAAGATAGGGACAGAGTCCCTGTCCGAGCACATAGTCGACAACGTCATCGATCTCGGCACCCGACTGGGTCTGGCGCTGGTGGCCGAAGGGGTCGAGACCCAGGCGCAGGCGGAGTATCTGCGAGGCAAGGGGGTCGACTATCTGCAAGGCTACCTGTTTGGCCATCCGGTCCCGCTGCGGCAGTTCTGCAACGAGCGATTGCCGCAGGAGGTGACGGCGCAGCCAATGCGCGGCTGAGGGCAGAGCTGGCGGGAGTCAGTGCCAGCGCTGGCATGTCGTTGGCTGGCTCCCGCCTCTCCAGACTGGTTTGGTTGTTTTTTGTGCTGTCAGGGTTGGGTTCAGTTTCGGGCGCTAAACTGGTCGCCCATTTTTCACTGGACCCGTCATGCCTTATCATCCCAGGTTCAACAGCTCCCATCCCTGGCTGCGTCTGTTATTCGCCCTGCTGGTGTTTGTGGTCCCCATGTTGCTCGGCAGCTGGGGGGGCTATCACCACTATCAGAGTAATCTGCGGCAAGAGTCTTCAGAAGCAGCGGCTCATACCGTCAATCTGCTTGAGACCATGTTAAGCAACGCCGACGCCGCCAATCGGCAGGTGTTGCCCCTGCTGGATGCGCCTTGCGATCCCGCGTTGGCGACCCTGCGAGAGCAGGTCGCCCTGGTGCCGTTCGTGCGCTCCGTCAATCTGGCGCGCCGGGATAACATCTATTGCTCCTCGCGGTTTGGTCCCTATCGCACTTCTTATCCCATGAAAGAGTTTGCCCGTGGGATCCTGCTGCTCAACGACGTGGGTCCGGTGCGGCAGGGGCACCCTTATCTGGCGGTGCGCGCCAGGCAGGGCCAGCACTCGGTACTGAGCGTCATCGACGGGGATTACCTCAGCTTCATGCTGAGCGTCAACGATCCCGCCATGATCATCATGCTCAGGGTCGGCCCCCATTGGCTCGACAGGCAGGGTCATTTTTTCCAGCAGGCTCCTGGCTTGCCGGATGAGGTTCAGGTAATCCTCGGCTCACAGATCTACCCCTTCACCATTTATGCGGGGCACAGGCTCTCCTCCAGCTGGCAGGGGATGGTGCAGCGACACTGGTTCGGGCTCTGGCTGCTGCTCGGTTTGAGCCTCACGTTCGCCCTGCTCATCTGGTGGCTGCTGGGTCGCCCCCGCTCGCCGAATAGCGAGCTGGCGCGCGCCCTGCAGGCGCGGGAATTTGTCCCCTTCCTGCAGCCGCTGGTGGCGACGGATGACGAGGGGATCATGGGTGCCGAGGTGCTGATGCGTTGGCAACATCCCGACGAAGGCTTGATCCGGCCGGATCTCTTCATCCCCCAGGCGGAGGCGAGCGGCCTGATCATTCCCATGACGACCCTGATCATGGAGGAGGTCGCGAAGGAGCTGGGGATGCAGCGGGCGCTGGTGCCTCATGGCTTCCATATCAGCTTCAACATCAGTGCGGCCCACTGCCGGGACATGGCGCTGCTCGATGAGTGCCGCCGTTTCCTCGTCCACTTCGCCCCCGGCCAGATAGTGCTGGTGCTGGAACTCACCGAGCGGGAGCTGCTGGTGGCCGATCCCCAGACCCTGTCGCTGTTCAGCCAGCTCGACGAGATGGGGGTTCGACTCGCCATCGATGACTTCGGTACCGGCCACGCCAGCCTGCTCTATTTGCAGCAGTTTCATGTGGATTATCTCAAGATCGATCAGTCCTTTATCAGACGGATCGGCACCGAATCCCTGTCCGAGCACATAGTGGACAACGTGATCGATCTGGGCACCCGGCTCGGCCTCTCCCTGGTGGCGGAAGGGGTAGAGACGGTGGAGCAGGCGCGCTATCTCAAGGGCAAGGGGGTGGACTACCTGCAAGGCTATCTGTTTGGTCGCCCGATCCCGGTGCGTCAGTTCAGAGACGAGTTGCAACAGCGCGCGATGGCTAATGCTGTTCAGGTGGTGAACGGCTGACGGGAGCCATCCCTTATCCACCCTCGACAGTAGGGGCTTGTTTTCCATGCCTTGGCGGGGACTTTTCGGTAGAATTGGCACTCATTTTGAAGTCAGATGAGGCGCGGTATGACGGTCAGGTTCCAGGCATTTCACAGCATCAAGGCGATTGGCAATCGGGAGGTGCTGTTCAACTGGTCCAGGACCAACCCCCTCGGCGCCCTGGATCAGGTGTGGCGCCCGGTGAGCCGTGACGAGCTGCAGCAACTGCTGCGGGAACGCCCCGAGCGCAAGTTGCGTCTCATCGGCTCCGGCCTCTCTTTTGAGCCCATCCACAGCGTCTATGCCGAGGGCAAGCAGGCGCTGCTGGTGGACCTGCATCACCTGCGCGGTCAGCTCGCGACAACCGCTGACAGCGTCACCTATCAGGCCGGCACGCCCCTCGATACCGTCTACGCCGATCTCATCGCCATGGAGCGGATGCTGCCGGCGTCCCCCGGGGTTATCGGCATTCAGACCCTGGGCGGGGCGCTCAGCACCGGCACCCACGGTCAGGGGCTGCACCAGTCCGCCTTGTGTGACGCGGTGGAAGCTATGACCGTCATGCTGGCCAATGGCGACATCCTGCGGGTGGATCGCACGGACCCGCGTTTTGGCGCCTTCGTGATGGGCATGGGCATGCTCGGCATCCTGCTCGACGTCACCCTGCGCACAGTGCCGAACCGCATCATGCGCTGCACCAAGTTCAGTACCGACTACCCCTTCCTGCTGGCCCACAACGAGCGTCTCAACCGCGAACACAGTTTCGTGAAGAGCTGGTGGTTCGCCTGGACCGGCGAGAGCCATATCTGGCTGGTGGATCCCGCCTCCGAGGAGGAGGTGGCCCGCTATCGTGCCGGTGGCAGCGAACCGCTGCTGCTGGAGGGGGACATGGATGGCCGCATGAACGCCACCATAGATGCCACCCTGCAGAAGATGGCCAAGGACACCAAGGACGAGGCGCTGGCCGGGGAGCATTTCGAGACGGTGCGCCGCTTCAAGGATGCCTCGGATCTGGTGGGCAACGTCTACCAGATCCTCTGCAAGGGGATACCGGCGCCCCAGATCAACTGCGAGGTGGCTGTGCCCCTCGAGCGGATGGAGGAGGCGCTGGTCATCTTGCAGGCCTGGCAGGAGGCAAACCCCGGCGTGCTGCACTATCCCTTCATCCTGCGCTGCACCGGCCCCTCCGAGGCCTGGCTCAGCGCCGCCTATGGCAAGTCGGTGTGCTGGATTGGTTTTCTGGTCTATCTGGCGGCGGACGGTACCTTCGTCAATGGCTCCATGGAGCAGATGCGCGAGTTGCAGCAACTGCTGGTGCCGCTGGGTGGTACCCCCCATTTCGGCAAACACCTGGCGATGGATCTCTATGACTTCCCGGCCCTGCTGCCGCGCTGGCACGACTTCCTGGCCCTCAAGGCCGAGCTGGATCCCCATGGCCGCTTCGAGAATCGCTGGCTCAGCGACTTGTTTGCCAACCGCTGAGGAATTGACATGACCGATATGCAAGACACCAGAATCCCCGTGACCCTGTTAACCGGCTTCCTCGGCAGCGGCAAGACAACTCTGCTGAACCACTGGGTCAAGCAGCCCGAGCTGGGCGAGTGCGCCGTGCTGATCAACGAATTCGGCTCGGTCGGGCTGGATCATCACCTGGTGCAACAGGTGGATGAGCAAGTGGTGCTGCTCGATTCCGGCTGCATCTGCTGCTCGGTGCAGGGCTCCCTGGTGGAGGCGCTGCAGGGGCTGTTTATGAAGGCTATCCAGCGGAAGATTAAGCCGTTTAAACGACTCATCATCGAGACTACCGGCCTCGCCGATCCGGCCCCAGTGCTGTTTACCCTGCGCGAAGAGGGCTTTATCGCCCAGCGTTACCGCTTCGACGGCACCGTCACCGTAGTGGATGCCGGCCATATCGAGCAGCAGCTGGCGGCTCAGTACGAGGCGGTCAAGCAGGTGGCACTGGCGGACCTGCTGGTGGTGAGCAAGGGGGATCTGGTAGATGCTGAGACGCAGGCTCGGGTGGAAGCCCAGCTGGGAGCCCTCAACCCGGGCGCCCCCATCCAGCGCGTAAACAATGGCGAGCTGTCACCGACCGTGCTGGAGAAGCTAGGTGCCTACAACGAGGCGGCAGGGCGGGATGTGCGCCAACTGCTGGCCTGGCTGCGTACCGAGTCCCCGAAACAGGGACTGGCCTCCCCCATGCAGCCGAAGATGAAGCCGTTTGCCGCCAAGGTGGGCACGGCGGCGCCGACCCACTTCGATCACGGCGACATAGAGAGCTTTTCTCTGCGCATCGGTGAGCCCCTCAAGCCATCTCGCCTGCTGGCCGCCATCGATGCGGTGCAGGCCCGCTATGGCGATGCCCTGCTGCGGCTCAAGGGCATACTGCTGCTGGAAGGGGAGAGCCAGCCCGTGGTGATCCACGGCGTGCACGGCCAGCTCTATCCGTTGCAGACCCTGGGGGAGTGGCCGGAGGGGCGCGCCCAGTCCAGGTTGGTGTTTATCGTCAAGAGCCGGGACAAGGGCGGGATCGAGGCCTTGTTCCTCGAGACCCTCAAGGTCCCCGAGCCGAGTCTGGAAGAACAGCTCAGAGCCATGCTCGGCCAGCCAGATGCCTGATATCCTGATATGACCCGCTCTATGCGGGTCTCTTTTTAGGTCAGAAGGAGAGTGCAGCATATGCCTGAAAATCTACCCATGATTACCCCGGCCCAACGCAAGTGGCTGCCCTGGCTGACGGCGGTCGGTTTCTTCATGCAGACGCTGGATGGCACCATCCTCAACACGGCCCTGCCCAGCATGGCGGCGGCCCTGGGGGAGAGCCCGCTGCAGATGCAGTCCGTGGTCATCGCCTACATGCTGACGGTGGCCCTGCTCATCCCGGCCTCCGGCTGGCTGGCGGACAGGTTCGGTACCCGCCGCGTCTATCTGGCGGCCATCTTGCTGTTTACCCTGGGGTCTTTGGCCTGCGCCGTCGCCAACACCCTGCCTCTCCTGGTGGCGGCCCGGGTGCTGCAAGGGGTAGGGGGGGCCTTGCTGATGCCCATCGGCCGACTCGCCGTGCTGCGGGTCTACAGCAAGCATGACCTGCTGCGGGTGATGTCGTTTGTCACCATACCCGGTCTGCTCGGCCCCTTGATAGGCCCGGCGCTGGGGGGTTGGCTGGTGGAAGTGGCGAGCTGGCACTGGGTGTTTCTCATCAACCTGCCGGTCGGGCTGGTGGGGTTCATCGCCAGTTGGAGCTTTATGCCTGACTTGCGACAACACACCGCCAAGTTTGACTGGCAGGGTTTTGTGCTATTCAGTGCCGGTATGGTGTTGGTATCCGTCGGTTTGCAAGGGCTGGGGGAGCATAGTATATCGACCGGCTGGGCCCTGTTCGCCGTCCTGTTCGGCCTCGCCGCCATGGCGAGTTACTGGCTCTATGCCGCCAATGCCGAGCAACCTCTGTTCAGCCTGGCGTTGTTCAAGACCTCGACCTTCGCCATCGGCATCTGGGGCAACCTGTTCGCCCGCCTTGGCAGCGGTGCCATGCCCTTTCTCACCCCGCTGTTCCTGCAACTGGGGCTCGGCTTCTCCCCGAGCAAGGCGGGGATGACCATGATCCCCACGGTGATCGGCGCCATGCTGACCAAGACCCTGGTCAACAAGCTGATCCCGCTGGTGGGTTATCGCCGCATCCTGATCATCAACACCCTGGCGCTCGGGGTGATGATCGCCAGCTTCTACTTCATCGACAATCAGGTGCCCCACGGGGTGCTGCTGGTCTGGCTGGCGGTGTTTGGCGCCATCAACTCCCTGCAGTTCTCCGCCATGAACACCCTCACCCTGCAGGATCTGAGCTCTGAACATGCCAGCAGCGGCAATGGCCTGCTGTCGGTGGTGATGCAGCTCTCCATGAGTCTCGGGGTCGCCATCGCCGCCAGCCTGCTCGGGCTCTTCTCTTCGGGCAAGCCGGCGGGGGACAGCGAGTTCTGGCTCGGCGGCTTCCACCTCACCTATCTGTGCATCGGCCTGATGTCCATGCTGGCGGCGCTCATCTTCGCCCAGCTGGGCAAGCAGGAGCGAAAGGGCTGAGCCGACGCCCCTCTCCCCTGATGACGGAGGAGAAGGGGGTGTTGCTGCGGTTAATTTGGTTGGACAGTGAGAGGCGAGGATCAGGCCTGTGAGGTGGGCAGATAGCTGACCTGGCAGGGCAGCTGGGCCAGCAGCTGGGCCAGATGATCGGTGCCGAGCAGGAAGGTCTGCTCCGGATGGCCCGGGGTCCAGGTGAAGGCCCCGTGGCTCAGCAGGGCCGAGTCCACCAGCAACGGAATGTCGGCGCGGGGCAGGAAGGGGCAGACGGCCCCCGGCAGGCAGCCAATCTCGGCCTGCATCTCCTCGGCCGTGCAGATGGAGGGCTTGGCGCCGAGGCTCGCCTTCACCGCCTTGTTGTCCAGCCGCCCGTCTCTGTGGGTCAGCAGCAGGGCGAAGCGGCCATCCTTGAACTTGAGAAACAAGGTCTTGCTGAACTCCGCCTGCCAGCCGAGGCGCGCCTTGACCTTCTCGTCGGTGGCATAGTCCAGAATGGGTTCGTGCTGATAGCGCTGATGGGGCAGGTCTGCCAGCAGTTGGCAGTTGAAGTCGTGAATGGCGTCGAGTGGCATGGTCGTCTCCTGTGTGGGGTCATACTGCCAGCCGCCGAGGCTGGGGCCCAATCAGAGTTTCTGATGACAGATAAGCGGATGGCAGATAAACAACGAGGGCCTTGGGCCCTCGTTAGTCATTGATGCTGCAATTCGCGCGCTTCCCAGTGAAATGGAATGGGGCTGAGCTGCTGCGCACTCTTGTCATAGGCCTGCCACAGCTCACCCAGGGTGCGGCCATCCGTGGGATGGCACAGGGTCGGCGCCAGCTCCGCCAGCGGCCAGAGCACGAAGGCATTGGTGAGGATCTCGCCGCGGGGCAGGGTGATCGGGCTCTCGCAGATGAGCTCCCCATAGAGCAGCAGATCCAGATCCAGGGTGCGCGGGGCGAACTTCTTGGCATCCGGCTCGCGGCCGTGGGCGAACTCCATGGCCCGCAGCCGTTGGCACAGGGTCGCGAGCGGCAGCGTCGTATCGGCGCCCACCACCAGGTTGTAGAAGGGGCGGCCGGCAAAGCCCACCGCCGCGCTCTCGAATACCCGTGACACCGCCAGCTCGCCAAACTCGGCGTGCAGGGCATCGAGCCCGGCCCGGATGTGACGTTCCCGCTCGATGTTAGACCCTAAGCTGATGTAGATGCGGGTCATGCTCGCACCCTCCCGCGCTGGTGTGCAGTCAAGGCGCAGTCCCATCACTGGGCGCTCGCGGCCGGGGTGCGATGGCGCAGGATCTCGACGCCGACGCCGGCGGCATTGGGCACGGCGCCCGGCTTGGTCAGCACGACCCGGACCCACTGCACCCGCTCGTCGGCCAGCACCAGGCCGGCGACTTGCTCGGCCATGGTCTCGACCAGTTCGACGATTGTATTGGCGACGTGATCACAGATAGTGCGTGAGAGGGTGGCGTAATCCAGCGCCAGCTTGATATCGTCGGTTGCGGCGGCGGGGCGGTTGTCGAACCCCATCTCGAGATCGAAGCAAAGCTTCTGGCGAATGCCCTTCTCCCACTCATATACCCCTATGGTGGTCAAAACCTCGAGTCCGCGAATAAACACCTTGTCCATGACAGTACTTCTTCTTTACTCTTGATGGGCTGTTAACACAGCGCCGGGATGTAGGCTTGGCAAGCCGATTGCCGCTGGCGGTCGGTTTGGGCAACACGCATTGAGCGGCCCCTTGCCTGAGAATGTGGCCCGCATCATACCCCATTCATATCGTGGTAAAAACGACCAAGATGACGGCCCTGACGATTTTGATGATTATTCTGGCCTACCTGGGCGGCTCGCTGTCCAGTGCTGTGCTGGTTTCCCGCATCACGGGCCTGCCGGATCCCCGTGACCACGGCTCCCACAATCCGGGGGCAACCAATGTGCTGCGCCTCGGTGGCCGGCTGGCGGCCCTGATCGTCCTGTTGCTCGACGTGCTCAAGGGCATGGCCCCCGTCTACCTCGCCTGGTATCTGCAGATCAAACCCGTCTACCTTGGCTTCATCGGGGTGGCCGCCTGCCTCGGTCACATGTATCCCCTCTTCTTCCATTTCCGGGGCGGTAAGGGCGTCGCCACTGCGCTCGGTACCATGCTGCCCATCGGCTTCGCCATGGGGGGCGCGGCCATTGCGACCTGGCTGCTGGTACTGCTGGTGAGCGGCTATTCCTCCTTGGCCTCCATCATTACCGTGCTGCTCACCCCGCTCTTTACCTATCTGCTCAAGCCGGAATACACACTGCCGGTCTCCCTGCTCTCCTGCCTCATTCTCATTCGCCATCACGAGAACATCACCCGCCTGCTGAAGGGGGAGGAGTCCCGTCTCTGGGGTCGCCGGGCGGCACCCTCAGCGGCAGAAGTGGTGAAAACGCGCGATGCTGCGCAAAAAAGAGACGAACGAGACGAAAATTGAAATTTCCCGTTGACCACCTGCCTTAAAATCCGTTTAATAGCGCCCACGCCCAGATAGCTCAGTCGGTAGAGCAGGGGATTGAAAATCCCCGTGTCGGCGGTTCGATTCCGTCTCTGGGCACCAAGTTTTGGTGCCATGAAGTGAAAATTTGTTCATGCACAATGGTTTAAAGTGTGCCGGCTTAGCTCAGTAGGTAGAGCAACTGACTTGTAATCAGTAGGTCACCAGTTCGATTCCGGTAGCCGGCACCATTTGCCCAGATAGCTCAGTCGGTAGAGCAGGGGATTGAAAATCCCCGTGTCGGCGGTTCGATTCCGTCTCTGGGCACCAATAAAGGATGATGAGATAGCAATATCTGGTCTCCAATAGTTAATTCCTCCTTAGTTCAGTCGGTAGAACGGCGGACTGTTAATCCGTATGTCACTGGTTCAAGTCCAGTAGGAGGAGCCATTCAAGAGACCCTTGTCGCAAGACAAGGGTCTTTTTTTATGTCCTCGCACCAGCCCCTCCGCCATGCCCATCATCATTATGCACTTGCCAAGATCCGCCCTGAATGGACTGGGATAGAGCAGGAAGTGCATAAAAAACAGACAGTAAATGCACCGCAAAGGTCTCTGCGCTTAAGCTCCTGTACAAGAACTGGTCGGTACAATGGTGCTCATATAGAACAAGGGCCATGCGCCCGTAACTAGCATCGACGAGGTTGTGATGAACTTAAGACTGAAACCTGTATGGATTGCATTGGCACTGGCGAGCACGGTTGCACACGCAAGCGACGACATCTACTTCGGTGCCGGGGTCGGTGCCGCCCACTTCAATGGCCTGAACAAGGTTGAAGGGGTCGAGAGTGGTACCGAAGATGCGGCCGCGGCCAACCTCTTCATGGGTTACAACTTCAATGAATACTTCGGCACCGAGCTGGGTTACCAGTACGCCGGTCGTGGCAATACCGATGGCGATCGCTACGAGAACCAGGGCGCTACCCTGTCCGGTATCGGCCGTCTGCCGCTTGGTGAGGACTTCTCCCTGTTCGGTGAGGCGGGTGCCTACTGGTCCCATACCGACGGTCTGAACAACAGCGACTCCCGCGTGTCGCCGATGGCCGGTGTCGGCCTGACCTACAAGCTGAACGACGCGCTGGATCTGCAGGCGCGCTACCGCTACATGTGGGATGTGGCTGACTTGACCACCTACACGGGTGAACAGTACAAATCCAACCAGAGCGTGACTACCCTGGAAGCCGTCTACCATCCGTTCCGTACCTCCTATGTGGCACCTGTGGCAGCCCCCGTCGTTGCGACCGCGGCGCCCGTGGTCGTCGAGAAGAACTTCACCCTGAACTCGGACGTGCTGTTTGCCTTTGGCAAGGCCGAGCTGAAACCGGAAGGGGTCGAGGCCATGAATGGTCTGTATCAGCAGATCGTCGAGTCCCAGCCCAAGGATGGCAGCGCCGTGGTGATTGGCTACTCGGATCGCATCGGTTCCGAGGCGTACAACCAGAAGCTGTCGGAAGAGCGGGCACGCAGCGTCGCCGACTTCCTGGTGAGCAAGGGGCTGCCGGCCAGCAAGATCTCCGTCGAAGGGCGTGGCGAAGCCGACCCTGTGACCGGCACCCAATGTGACGGCGTCAAGGGCAAGAGCGAGCAGATCGCCTGCCTCTCCCCGGATCGCCGCGTGGAAGTGCGCGTCTCCGGCGTGCAGGAAGTGCAGCAGTAAGTTGACTGCTGACCCAGTCCAAATGTGAAGAGGGGATGCCATTGCATCCCCTCTTGTTTATCCGCGATTCAGAGAGAGCGACGAGCGCCGTATGGCGCGCTTATGCATCTCTTCTTCCATGCGCTCAACCCTTGTTCAAGCGGACAGCAAGCTGTCGCAGCCTGCCCTTTCTTTATTCTCTATCAGTGACTTATCTCTCGCTTCTCGCCTAGTATGGTGGCGTAACGGACGTTGACCACGCCGATCCCCTGCATCAGGCCAGCCATATCGGCCAAGGCTTTCGTACCTGACTCCTTCTCTCGGACTATGCCTGACAGGGCCTATTTGCTATCGAGGTAATGTATGAATGCAACCGAGCTCTGGCAGCTTTCCCCCGAGCAGTTCAATGAGTGGCGGCGGGAGAATGACTACCCGCACATCTGGGATCTGCTGGTGGTCTCCCTGCCCTATTTCAGCGACTGGATGGCCGACCAGAAGATCGACAAGGGGGTGATCTTCCAGATCGGGATGGCGCGATTCATCAGCTCGCGCTGCGTGCTCAGCCTCTGCGTCTACATGAGTGACGACAAGACGAGGCTGTATGAGACGGCATCGAGCGCGCTGGAATCCTTGCGCAAGAGCGGCCTCATCCGCTCTGAGGTTCGCTTTGAGCCTTATCTCATGTGGCTGACCGGCAAGTATGGCAAGGAGGCGGCCAAGCGGGTGCAGAGCCTGCTGTCGGTCTCGGAAAACAACAAAGGGGAGGCCCAGGTGCTCGGCAAGCACAGCCTGCTCAACATCGGCGGCGTCGAACTCAAGAGCCCCATCATCTCCGGGCGTCTGCTGGATTTCACCTGCCTCGACGAGCTCTCCCTGGATGGTGCCATCAATAACTCCAAGGTCTACCTGTGGCACTGCTCGGCCAAGGGGGTGCGGGTCAACGGCGGTGTGATAGGGCTGGATCTGTTCGATTCCCTGCTGTGGGATCACAGGGCCTGGGCCAAGAAGCGGGAGCTGGCGCTGGAAGACGGTGTGTTCCAAGACTTCACCATAGAGTGCGAGGAGATACGGTTCCACTCCTCTCGGGCCGTCCTGAAGAACTTCAACGTCCGTGCCAAGAGCTTCGATGCCACCATGGAGCACACCAACCTGGACAAGGTGCAGGTCGTCTACAACGAGAATGGCCGCATCGATCACAGCGAGGCCAGCAAGCTGTACCGCAATGCCAAGCGCATCTTCTCCAGTGTGGGGGACACCGTCGATGCCGGCGATGCCTACTACCAGGAGAAGCTGCACGAGATGAAGTCCTTGGCGAGCCCGCGGGAGCTGTTTAAGGAGAGCTGGCTGCGCAGCGGCCCCTTGAAGAAGGGCATGCTCTCCCTGCTGTGTTACCTGAAATGTGCCTCCAAGTTCATCAGCTTCATCACCTGGGGCTTTGGCGAGCGACCGATCCGGAGCTTGCTGATGTCCATGGTGGTGATCCTGCTGGCAACCTTGACCTACTTCCTGGCGCCGGAATCCGTCACCCATGGCCACCTTGGCCGCTCCCTCTACTTCAGCATCGTGACCTTCGTGACCCTGGGCTACGGGGACATCTCCCAGACCTCGTCGCCGCTGCAGTTGCTGTCGGCCATAGAGGCGTTCAGCGGCATGTTCCTGACCGGTCTCTTCCTGGCGGGCTTCGCTTCCAAGACCAAGCAATATTGATGGCGATGCTGGCTCTGTTGGCGCATCCAAGGCTCGGACCTGAGGTGAATGGAGTCCTGCCCTGATGTGACAAAGGGTACCCACCCTCATGACTGATATCAGGTCGCCCATTGACAAGCCCAGCCGCCGCGCTGGGCTTGTCTGTTTCTGCGGGTTGCCAGCCCATCCTTGACGCATCGGGTCTGGAGCGACTTTATTTAAAGCGCATGGCCGGGCGTTCAGCCTTGGTCAAATAAGGGATACAAGCGACAACAAGATAGAGGAGAGAGAGCGCTACCGATCGGTCAACCATCACAGCAGATAAGGAATAACGCTATGATATTGAATCATTTATGGGGACTGTATGCCCATCCTCACACCGAATGGCATACCATAGACGAGCGACACGACAGCTTCAGGAACAGCCTGAGTCACATCCTGATCGTGGCCCTTATCCCATCAGTCTGCGCCTACTATTCCGCCGTGCATATCGGCTGGAGCATAGGTGTCGGCGATCCCATCAGATTGACTGCAGACAGTGCCTTCGTGCTGTCGGTGGCCATGTACCTGGCCCTTATCGTCGGCGTCTTCGCCCTCTCCTATCTGGTGCACTGGATGGGCCACACCTTCGGGGCGGACCCCAGCTACACCACCTCCCTCGAACTGGCGGCCTATACCTCGACGCCTCTGTTCATGGTCGGTTTCTCCGCCTTCTTCCCCCACCTCTGGTTCGTGATGATCATAGGTCTCATCGGGCTCAGCTATTCCGTCTACCTGCTCTATATCGGTGTGCCGATCCTGATGCACATCCCCAAGGAGCAGGGTTTCATCTATGCGAGCTCAGTGGTCACGGTCGGCCTGGTGTTGCTGGTCTGCGTGCTGGCGAGCACCGCCATTCTCTGGGGATCCGGCTTCGGGCCCGTGTTTATGCATTAGGGGAGGGCCCACTGCTGAAGAGAACAAAGGCGCCATCAGGCGCCTTTTTTTGTGGTTTGAACGGAAAGAGGCGTCTGATCAAGCGCCGGCCAGCTCCTCCGCCGTCATGGGGCGCAGCACCTTGCAGGGGTTGCCCACCGCCACCACTCCAGCCGGAATGTCTTTGGTCACCACGGATCCCGCGCCGATCACGCTGTTGTCCCCTATGGTGACGCCGGGGCAGATGACGGTACTGCCCCCGATCCAGACGTTGTTGCCGATGCGTACCGGCTTGCCGAACTCGACCCCGGCCACCCGCGGGACGACGGCGACGGGGTGGGCAGCGGTGTAGATCTGCACTCCGGGCGCCAGCAGCACGTTGTCGCCGATATGCACCTCACAGACGTCCAGGATGGTGCAGTTGACGTTGGCGTAGAAGTTCTCGCCCACATGGATATTGGCGCCATAGTCGCAGAAAAACGGCGGATTGATGGCACAGGCCGTGCCCCGGCTGCCGAGCAGTTCACTTAGCAGGGCATCCCGCTCCGGCTTCTCCTGCCACTGGGTGTTGAAGCTGTGGTAGAGGGCGCGGCAGCGCTCGCGGGCGGCCTTGAGTTCGGGGTCGGCGGCATCATAGGGCTCGCCGGCCACCATCTTTTGCCACTCCGGGCCCCGCGCCATCAGTGTTTTGTGTGGCTCAATCATCGTTTCTGTATTCATCTGTGTCATCAACTATTCCATCAGCCAGATAACTGACTCGTAGGGGCGCAGGGTGCAGGATTTTGGCTGCTCCGGGCTGTCCGGGTAGTTGCCAAGGAGCAGTTGTCCATTGCCGGTTGCCATACCGCTGGGGAGGGCAAACTCGGCCGTTTCCCCATAAAAATTGCTCACCACCAGCAGTGCCTTGCCCTGCCAATGGCGGGCGTAGGCCCAGAGACGCGGGTGGCCCGGCAGCAGCTCCTGGTAATCCCCCTGGGTGAAGATGGGGTACGCCTTGCGAAGGGCGATCAGATCCCGATAGTGCCAGAACACGGAGTCGGCGTCCGCCAGTGCGGCTTCTGCGTTGATTGCCGGGTAGTTGGCGGCGGGTTTGAGCCAGGGCGTGCCTTGGGTGAAACCTGCGTTGGGGGCATCGCTCCACTGCATGGGGGTGCGGGAGTTGTCCCGCGACTTGGCGCCCAGGATGGCGAGGATCTCGGCCTCGCTCATGCCCTCGGCTTGCTTGATGGCGAAGATGTTGCGGCTCTCCACGTCCTGATAGTCATGGATGCTGCCATAACCCGGATTGGTCATGCCGATCTCCTCCCCCTGATAGATATAGGGGGTGCCCTGCAGGCCGTGCAGGGTGGTGGCCAGCATCTTGGCGGCCACCACGCGATGTTCCCCCTCGTCGCCGAAGCGGGAGACGATGCGCGGCTGATCGTGGTTGCACCAGAACAGGGCCGACCAGGCCTTGCCGTGCATGCCGCTCTGCCAGTGGTTGAAGATGCGCTTGAGCTCGAGGAAATCGAACGGCGCCTTGGTCCACTTGTCCCCATTCGGGTAGTCGACTTTCAGGTGATGGAAGTTGAACACCATGGAGAGCTCGGAGCCATCCAGTGCGCCGTAGCGCTGGCAGTGCTCCAGGGAGGTGGAGGACATCTCACCCACCGTCATGGCGCCTACCGGGGCGAACACCTCGCGGCTCACGTCCTGCAGGAATTCATGGATGCGTGGCCCGTCTGTGTAGAAGCGGCGGCCATCGCCGCTGTCATCGTTCGGGAAGCGCTGATCCTTGGAGATGAGGTTGATGACGTCGAGACGAAAACCATCTATGCCTTTGTCGGCCCAGAAGTGGATGATCTTCTTCACTTCTGCCCGCACCGCCGAGTTTTCCCAGTTCAAGTCTGCCTGCTCGCGGGCAAACAGGTGCAGATAGTACTGATCCGTGGCGCTATCCAGCTCCCAGGCGCTGCCGCCAAACTTGGAGATCCAGTTGTTCGGCACGCCGCCGTCCACCGGATCCTTCCAGATGTAGTAGTCACGGTAGGGGCTGTTCTTGTTCCCCAGGGCGGATTGGAACCAGGCATGCTGGGTGGAGGTGTGGTTGACGACGATATCCATCACGATGCGGATACTGCGCTCATGGGCCGCCGCCAGCAGGGCCTCGAAGTCCGCCATGGTGCCGTAGGCGGGATCGATATTCAGGTAATCGGCGATGTCGTAGCCGTTGTCCACCTGGGGGGAGACGTAGACGGGGGTCAGCCAGAGGGCATCGACGCCGAGGGTCTTGAGGTAATCGAGGCGGGCCATGATCCCCTTGAGGTCACCTGTGCCACGGGCACCGCTGTCCTGAAAGCTCTTGGGGTAGATCTGGTAAATCGTGGCGCTCTGCCACCAGGGTGTCTGGCTCATGGTCATGTTCTCGTGTTGCTTGTCATGACAAGGCGCAGCACAGGGCTGCGCCTCGTGTTTTTCCGTCAAGGGTCAGGCGGCGGTCAGTTCCAGCTTGCCGGCGGCTTGCTGGCGTTTGTAGACCAGCAGGGTCAGTACGACGGGGACGACGATGGCCACCAGCATGGCGATGGCGTAGATGCCCCAGTATTGCGGCTGGATGGAGAGGATGCCCGGCAGGCCACCGACCCCGATGCCGTTGGCCATCACCCCGGCGAAACCGCAGATGAGGGCAGCACAGCTCGAGCCCACCATGGCGCACAGCATGGGGAACTTGTATTTGAGGTTGATGCCGTACATGGCCGGCTCGGTCACCCCGAGGTAGGCGGAGATGGCGGCAGGTACCGAGATCTCCCGCTCATTCTCCTTGCGGCTGATCAGGATGATGCCGAGCACGGCGGAGGCCTGGGCGATATTGGACAGGGCGATCAGCGGCCAGATCGGGGTGCCACCCATGCTCTGCATCAGCTGCAGATCCACCGCGTTGGTGGTGTGGTGGATGCCGGTAATGACCAGGGGGGCATAGAGGAAGCCGAACAGGGCGGCGCCTATGGGGGCGAAGGATCCTGTCATGGCAGCCTTGGCGGCAAAACCGACGCCTTCACCAATCCAGCGGCCGAACGGGCCTATGAGGGCGTGTGCGACGATCACTGCCAGCAGCAAGGAGATGAAGGGCACTATCACCAGGTAGAGATAGGCCGGGATGATGCGCTTGAGGTTGGTCTCCACCCAGGCGAGGAAGACACCCGCCAGCAGGGCCGGGATGACCTGGGCCTGATAGCCGACCTTCTGGATGACGAACAGGCCGAAGTCCCACACTTCCGGGGTCTGCTGGCCGATGCCGTAGGCGTTCATCAGTTGCGGGGAGACCAGGGTGATCCCGAGCACTATCCCCAGGATCTCGGAGCCGCCCATCTTCTTGACCGCGGACCAGCAGACGCCGACCGGCAGGAAGTGGAAGATGGCTTCACCCAAGAGCCAGAGGAAGGCGTGGACCTGGGCCCAGAACTGGCTGATCTCGGTGAGGGTGTGGGTGCCGTCGTCGAACATCTTGATGTCGCCGATGACGTTGCGAAAGCCCAGGATCAGGCCGCCTGTGATGATGGCGGGCAGCAGGGGCACGAAGATCTCCGCCAGATGGGAGATGCCGCGCTCCAGCGGGTTCATGTTCTGGCGCGCCGCCTGCTTGGCGCTCTCTTTGCTGGCGCCGCTCACGCCTATCTCCTGGGTGAGCGCCTTGTACCAGTCCTCCACCTCGTTGCCGATGACCACCTGGAACTGGCCACCCTGAGTGAAGCTGCCCTTCACCGCCGGTATGGTTTCGATGGCCTTGGGATCGGCCTTGGCCGGGTCATTGAGCACGAAGCGCAGCCGAGTCAGGCAGTGGCTGACAGTGGCTATGTTCTCCTTGCCGCCGATCTTGTCGATGAGCTGGGCCAGATGTTGTGCGTTGATCTTGGACATGAGTCTTCCCTCTGTGACTCTAGTGAGTTTGGTATGCATCACCCTGTTGGGCCAATCTGCGGACCCGAGCGTTCTTGGTATAGTGCCTATTTAGGATGCTACCAATTTTTCACGATCAAAATGGGAACGTTCCCATTTCGTGGTGAGTGTCACAAAATGGGTGAATCTTGCTCAATGGGAGGTGATGGCAGTCACAAGAGCTGGCTGGGGGCTATGGTGGCCTGGGGTGCTCTGCCTTGCTCTATCTGGCCGAGCAACTGGCGGGCCGCCTGCTCGCCTGCCCCCTTGTAGCCGAGATCCAGGCTGAGGGCGTTGGGGAACAAAAAACCGAGCAGGGGATTGTTGCCAAGACCGGTCACCAGCACCTCGCTGCGGCCCTGCTCCTGCAGGTATTTGGCCGCTCCCATGGCGAGGGTGTCGCTGGCGCAGACCAGGGCCTGGGTGCTGGGGGTGAGCAGCTCGGCCGCCAGCCGATAGCCGCTCTGCAGGCTGAGATCCCCGAGCGCCGTGCGGGCCGTCAGCCCCCGCTCGGCACAGTGGGCGAGATAGGCGTCGAGGCGGCGCTGGCCCGTGGTGAGATCCGACACGTCCACCCCGAGATAGGCGATGTCGCGGGCACCCCGTTGCTCCAGCTGGGCCAGCATGGTGCGCACGGCGCCGGCATCGTCGAAGCAGACGGAGGAAAATCCTGGATATTCCCGCGCCACCAGCACCAGCTTCTCCCGGTATGGGGTCATGGCAGCGTAATCGAGGTCATTGAAGGCGAACAAGATGATGCCGTCCACCCCGCGCCTTGCCAGTACCGCCAGATGCTCGCTCACCTTGGCGGGGGAGAACTTGCTCTCCATCAGCACGGCGTCATAGCCGCGGGCGTAGAGGGTCTCCAGCATGCCGCGCACCGCCTGATTCTCCGAGCTGGAATCGAGCCGCGAGACTATGATGCCCACCACCTGCTGGCTCTGGCTGCGCATGGCGCGGGCCGACTTGCTCGGCACGAAGCCGTGTTCGGCGATAACCTGCTCCACCTTCTCCCGGGTCTGGGGTTTGACCTTGGGATCCTGGTTGAGCACCCGGGAGACGGTCGACTTGCCGACGCCCGAGAGGCGGGCGATGTCGAGGATGGTCAGTTTCTTTTCCATAACGGGTGCTCGGGCAGGGGATTGCCCACATTGTTGTGATTAACCCCTGTGAATACAAGCCCATGGCGTTAGAATGACCGCTCCCCCCTCTCCATTTCGGCGACGGCCTGCCGCTCGCTACGCACAGGACGCGCATCATGGATCTGTTGGCAAGTCTGCACTTCTCCCTCTCCATCACGGGCCCCATCTGCATGGTGCTGGTGCTCGGCATCTGGCTCAAGCGCCTGGGCCTCTTGCCAGACAGCTTCGTCGAATCCGCCTCCCGCCTGGTGTTCCAGGTCACCCTGCCGGCCCTGCTGTTCCTCAGCATGGTTCGCACGGATTTCTCCACCATGCCGAGCCCCTGGCTCATCCTCTACGGCCTGCTGGGCACACTGGCGGGGTTTCTGGTACTCGAGCTGCTGGCCGCCCGCTTCATCGGCGAGCAGAAGTTGCGGGGCATCTTCGTGCAGGGCAGCTTTCGCGGCAACATGGGGATCATGGGGCTGGCCTATGTGCAAAATGCCTATGGCCCTGAGGGGATAGGCGCCGCCGCCCTGCTGGTGGGGGCGGTGACCGTGCTCTACAACATCCTGGCGGTCATCACCCTCACCCGCAGTCTGGGGGGAGGGCGGGGGATCAAGCCCATCCTCAAGGGGATAGTCAAAAACCCCCTCATCATCGCCATCCTCTCGGCGCTGCCCTTCGGCCTGCTCGGCATAGAGTTGCCGTCTCTGGTCATCAACACCGGCAACTACTTTGCCAACATGACCTTGCCGCTGGCCCTGCTCTGCACCGGCGCCAGCCTGAACCTCAAGGCCCTGCGCGGCGGCGCCGGCCTGACCGGCTGGGCCACCGCCAACCGGCTGTTCTTCATTCCGGTGCTGCTGGTCATGGGGGCCTGGGCGCTCGGTTTCAGCACCCAGGCCCTCGGCATCCTGTTTCTCATCAGCTCCACCCCGACGGCGGCGGCCAGCTATGTGATGACCCGCGCCATGGGGGGCGACAGCGTGCTCGCCGCCAACATCATAGCCACCACCACTCTCGGCTCGCTGGTGAGCACCAGTTTGGGAGCTGCGCTGATGAACTACCTGGGGCTGATGGGCTGATGGGGGGATGTGCTTGCGGGCAGTATCACCCCACGCCGCCCAGCGACGAGTTCCCGACTGGAACAGCGCTGATAAACCCGGGCCGATGAGTTGATGATACGAGACCCGCTGATTGTGGAGAGGCGGGGCTTGACCTTGCCGCTGGCGGCAGCTTTAGGCTGGGTTCATATCAAGAGAGGAGACATATCATGACTATCGAACTTATCGTATCCGGCATGTCCTGCGGCGGCTGCGCCGCCAGTTTGCAAAAAGCCCTGCTGGCCCAGGGCGCGGTGACGGATGCCAAAGTCGACTTCGACAGCAGCAAGGCCGTCATCGAGAGCAGCCTCAGTAAGGCCGAGATCGTCGCCCTGATCGAAGCCAAGGGCTTCTCGGCAGAGTGACCTAACACTATATAGGTAAAAATCAGACTAATATTCTGCTTACTTGTTTTTATTGGTGAGAATGATCACTTAAATTTCATTTAAAAAGAATAAAAATGCTGCAATCAACCATCCAGAAGGATTGCAGCATGACCCTCCCTATCCGCAAGACCCTGCTCGCCACCGTACTCGGACTGACCCTTTCCCCCCTGGCCATGGCCCTGCCCAGCGTGCACATACTGGCGACCGGCGGCACCATCGCCGGGGCGGGTCAGTCTGCGACCCAGTCCAACTACGAGGCCGGCAAGGTGGCCATTGAGACCCTGATCGCCGCCGTGCCCGAGATGAAGAACGTGGCCGAGGTGCAGGGGGAGCAGGTGGTCAAGATAGGCTCCCAGGACATGAACGACGAGGTGTGGCTCAAGCTCGCCAAGCGGGTCAACGAGCTGCTGGCCAAGGATGACGTGGATGGCATCGTCATCACTCACGGCACCGACACCATGGAAGAGACCGCCTACTTCCTGAACCTCACCGTCAAGAGCGACAAGCCTGTGGTGCTGGTGGGCGCCATGCGTCCGTCCACCGCCATGAGCGCCGATGGTCCGTTGAACCTCTACAACGCCGTGGTCACCGCCTCGGACCCGAGCTCCAAGGGCAGGGGCGTCATGGTTGCCATGAACGACACCGTGCTGGATGCCCGCGACGTCACCAAGACCAACACCACTGGGGTGCAGACCTTTGCCGCGCCGAACTTCGGCCCGCTCGGCTACATCCACAACGGCAAGATAGACTACCAGCGCAGCCCGGCCCGGCTGCACACCAGCAAGACCCCGTTCGATGTGAGCAAGCTCGACAAGCTGCCCCAGGTCGGCATCGTCTACAACTATGCCAACGCCACCGATCTGCCCGCCAAGGCCATGGTGGACGCCAAGTTTGACGGCATCGTCAGCGCCGGGGTGGGCAACGGCAACCTCTACCACACCCTGTTCGACACCCTGGCCAAGGCGAGCAAGGATGGCATCCGGGTGGTGCGCTCCGCCCGCGTGCCGACCGGTGCCACTACCCTGGACGCCGAGATCGACGACGTCAAGTACGGCTTCGTGGCCGCCGGCACCCTGAACCCGCAGAAGGCGCGCATCCTGCTGATGCTCTCCCTGACCCAGAGCAAGGATCCCAAGCAAATCCAGCGCTGGTTCCAGGAGTTCTGACCGCACATCATCGGATGGATCCCGCGGGAGGCTCAGGCCTCCCGTTTTCATTGCTCACGCCTTGGCACACTCATTGCTATGGATTGACTACTGTCCACAATGCTCTGGGAAGGATGAACGATGAAACGGTGGATCCAACATTTCTATCAGCTGAACCGCCTCAACTGGCTCATGGTCTGGCTGCTGCTCTGCTGCAGTATCATTCTGCTGTTCCCGGCCGGCCTGATGAAGGGCGCCGTCAGCCAGTGGGCCACGGCCCATGCGGCCTGGCTCGGGGTCGGCATGCTGATCGCCATCTCCTACTTCTGCAGCCAGGCCTTCCTGATCTTCTGGGAATGGGCCTGTGACGAGTGGCAGTCCCGTCGCCAGCAGGATCAGCTGGCCCAGATGATCGGCTTCCTCGACTTCAACGAGAAGGCGGTGCTGCGCGAGTTCGTGTTGCAGCGCAAAAGCGTCATAAACCTGCCGATCACCGAGCCTGCCGTCAAAAACCTGATGGACGCCGGCGTGCTCACCTACGCCTATGGCAAGCCGGTGCGGGAGAAAGAAGACGAGAACCAGATCCGCGCCCTGATGATCGCCCTGCCGGCACGGCCGCTGCTGACCTACAAGGTGCTGGGGCTGTCTCGCGGCAAGATGAGCGACGAGCAGGTGGAGCAGATCATGAACGCCAGACCCAAGTTCGCCCAGAAGAGCCTGCAGCGCTGAGCCTGCCGTCATCCTGACATAAAAAGAGCCGGGCATTGCCCGGCTCTTTGCTGTCTGGCGCCTTACTCGGTGCGCGCCTTGAGGTAGCCGGCGTAGTCCGGCACCTGCACGCTGAACGCGCGCTGCATGTGCGGGCTGTCCATGATGAAGTCTGCGGTCGCCTCGTTGGTGGCGACCGGGATGTTCCACACCGCCGCCAGACGCAGCAGGGCCTTCACGTCCGGATCGTGGGCCGCGGCATTGAGGGGATCCCAGAAGAAGATCATCACGTCTATCTTGCCCTCGGCGATGAGGGCGCCGAGCTGCTGATCGCCCCCCATGGGGCCTGAGAAGAGGCAGGTGATGGGCAACTGCGCCTGCTTGCCGAGCAGGGTGCCCGTGGTGCCGGTCGCATAGAGATGGTGGAGCTTGAGCTCCTCCTTGCGCCGCAGCACCCAGCTCAGCAAGGGAGCCTTCATGTTGTCGTGAGCCACCAGGGCCACCCGCTTGTGGGGCGCCATCTCACGTGCAATCAGTTCCATGGAAATCGTCCGTAGCATAGTGATAGGAGTAGGCCTGTATCCTAATCGAAAGCGGCGCCCGCTGTCTTGCCGGGCGCCGTAACTGTGATCACTTCGACTCTTCTATCCACTGCCGGTTCTTCTGTTCCAGCACCGAGATGGGCAGCATGCCGTATTCCAGCACCTGGTGGTGGAATCCCTTGAGGTCGAACTGGCTGCCAAGGGCCTGTTCGGCGCTCTCCCGCATCCGGATCAGGGCCAACTGGCCTGCCTTGTAGGAGGTGGCCTGACCGGTATAGGCCATGTAGCGTGGCACCTCGGAGCTGATGTCCCCGGCCCCCAGCGCCGAGTTCTCCTGCATGTAGCCGACGGCCCTGTCGTGACTCCAGCCATACCAGTGGATGCCGGTGTCCACCACCAGCCGCATGGCCCTGAGCATCTCCTCGTTGAGGCGACCGAAATACTGCAACTGGTTGTTGAAGGCAGGTGAGCCCTCGACCTTCACATCCCCCACCGCCGGATCGTAGAGGCCGCGTCCCTGATAGAGACCCATGTCGTGATCTGCCAGATACTCGGTGTAGAGTGCCCAGCCCTCCGCGTAGGCGGTATAGGAGGCGTTCGCCACGTACTGCGGGAAGTCGGGATCCTTGGCCGCCAGCTCCTGAGCTATGGTGATCTGGAAGTGATGGCCGGGGGCCCCTTCGTGGGCCAGCAGGGTGCTGATATTCCAGCTCTGCAGGCCATAGGGGTAATAGGTATTGAGGAAGAACTGCCCCTTGCGACCGGTCTGGGTGTTGCCGTCCTGATACCAGGCGACGCCGCCGTAGGGCGCATCCTCATAGGCGACCGGCACCACCTCGTAATCCAGCTTGGGAATGGTGCGCTCGGCATCGAAGAAGTCAGGCAGCACCTGGGCGGCCTTGCTCTTGAAGGCGTTGTACTCCCGCAGCGCCCGCTCATGCTCGGCCAGGGCCTGCTGTTGTGACTTGTTCAAGGTCGCGCCGGCCGCGTTGTCCGGGTTCAGACCGGCTGACCAGACCGACAGCGGGTTCTGGTAGAAGAAGCCAGGCTCGTTCAAGTAGCGGAAGAAGGCATAGATCTGGCCGCTCTGCTTACTCTGGGCCACGTCCTCGCTGTCGCACTTGCCGACGGTATGGCACACCTTGACCATGGCGCCGAAGATCCGGGTTACTTCGCCGAGGCCCAGTTCGTGCACCTCTTCCGGTGTCATCTCTGTGGTGGTGTGTTTCTTCAGTAGCCAGCGATACCAGTCGCGACCATCCGTCATGCCGCAGAAGCCATCGTCGCACTCGCCGCTGCCAAGACGCACCCCGTAGGTGCCGCCATGCTGGTAATCCAGATAGTCCCGCAGCGCCAGGTAGCGGCCGTTGATGCTGTCCAGCACGGCCTTGTAGTCGGTGCGCAGCGCCTCGTCGGCATCCCCTGGCAACTGCTGCCAGCCAAGATAGGATCCTGCGATCGCTTCCCCATCCAGCTTGCCGTTGAGCTGGGCCAGCAGCCGGTCCACCAGCTCGTCCGGCAAGGTGTTGCCCCGGGCGCTGCCCTGTTCGAACTGCTGCTTCACCTCGGCCAGATAGGCGGCATAGGCTTTGAGCCAGACAAGATGCTCCTGATACCAGGCTAGCGGTGCCGTGGTCACCCGTGCCTTAGCCTGCACCGGGGCTGCGGCCGTGCGGTCGAGATCCCGTCGCCAGTTTGCATCCCCGGGTGCGACTCGTTCGGCCGAGCTCTGGGCGAAGTAGTCAAAGCTGCTGTCGACAGTGCGTGCCGCCCGACCGCTAGCAGGCACGGCGCCGACCTCGTCGGCCAGGTCCACGACCCGGTTGCGAAAGTGATGGATAGGGATCTGGGATTGGGGCAGCTCATAACCTGCCAAGTTGATCTGCAGATCCCAGCGGATCATGTCGTAGAACAGCCTGTCCCGTTCGCTTAGCACACTAGGATCCAGGGCATCCAGTCGCTTGAGTAGGGAAGTGTCGAGCGCCTTGCGTTTGGCAATGCTCTGCTCGTCGATGGCGAAACCGTAGGGGTCCAGCGTCTGGCTCTCGCGCAGGGCCTCATCCATGGTCTGCATCAGGGTCGCCTTGGTGGCGACGGGATCCGCCGGTGCCTTGGAACTGTTGTCCTTGCAGGCGGTGAGGGAGAGGGCAATGGCGCACGCCAGCGCCACCTTGTTGAGTGAGAAGTGCATGGTTTAGTCCTTTAATGCATCGTTGTTATGAACTCCCAAAGGGGTTCCAATAGTGCACCGTCAGACCATCGCCTTTTGCGACTCGCTTAACATAAATAACCTTATTTTTCATGTTGATAGCTATGCTGAAAAGCTATTCATCCAGACATGAAAAAACCCGCCTGAGCGGGTTGTAAAGCGGCGATTCAATGCCATAACTATTCAGGATGATTCCGAATGAAGTTGGGATTGCTGGTAGTTTTCCAGGCCGATGCGATCGATGAGATCAAGCTGGGTCTCCAGCCAGTCTACATGTTCTTCTTCGTCTTCCAGGATCTCCTGGAACAGATCGCGGCTGACGTAATCATGTACCGATTCGGCATAGGTGATGGCGACCTTGAGGTCGGGAATGGCATCCATCTCCAGCGAGAGATCGCAGCGCAACATCTCGTCGACCGTCTCACCGATGCGCAGTTTGCCGAGATCCTGCAAGTTGGGCAGTCCTTCCAGAAACAGCACCCGCTTGACCAGTTCATCGGCATGTTTCATCTCATCGATGGACTCATGATATTCCTTGTGCCCGAGCCCCTTGAGGCCCCAGTCATCATAGATGCGGGCATGCAGGAAGTATTGGTTGATGGCAACCAGCTCATTGGCCAACACCTTGTTGAGGTGGGCAATGATTTTGGGGTCTCCTTTCATCGACATTACTCCTTATGTTCGTGCCTTATCGAGGCAGCGATCACTAGAGCTTAGTCCAGAAAAATGACAATAGGACATCCGACGAAGTGGCTCGTCTGAAGGAAGGGTGATCCAAGAGCGGATCAATGCAGAAAATAGAACCTTGTTATCAAGCCACTTTGTAGTAAAGCGGGACCTGATCCGAGTCAGTCTTGTCGAGTTCTGCGGCGATGATCTCCATGGCCATGCGGACACACTTGCCGCATTGAGCTCCCACTTCCAGCGACTGCTTCAGTTGTCGGAATTCGGTCTTGCCTGCCTGTACCGCCTTGCGGATCTGGGTATCTGTGATGCCGCGGCACAAACACACGTACATAGTTCTAACCTCATGCTGGAATGAGAAGAAATCTAAATGAGAATGGTTCGTAGTGCAAATACCGATTGGTAATAAGATCCCCCGCTTGCCAGCCATTCACCCCTTGGGGACAATGCGGCTACCAGATAGGAGATGATCATGCTCAAAAAACTGTTCAGTGCCCTGTTCAACAGCCCGGCTCCGGCCGCCGCCGAGGTGACGCCGACGGAATACGAAGGCTATCTTATTTACCCCGAGCCTATGGCAGAAGGGGGCCAATACCGATTGGCGGGCCGCATCACCCGAGAGGTGGATGGCGAGGTGTTGACCCACAGATTCATCCGCTCAGACCTGTTCGTAAACCCGGCCGATGCCGAGCGTTTCATGGTGCAAAAAGCCCATACCTTCATCGATCAGATGGGGGAGCGCATGTTCGAACCTCGTACCAAACCCGGCGATCACTCAGCCTCATGACATCCATGGAGTCGAATGCTCTGCGCCAGGCGTTGGCCCGCGTGGGTGAGCGGCGCCTGATCTGGTTGGAGGGGAATGAGGCTGACTGCATTACCCGCGCCTTGCCCTGGCTGGGGGAGGCAGTGTTCTGGCTGGGGGAGGGGCCTGCCGAGCATGCGCCGCTACCCGCCGCCAAGGCGCTGCAGCGTCTCGGTCAGGAGTGCGATACGCTCGTGTTCAACGCCTTCAGCGGTTTTCATCCCGATGCTTTCGGCGCTCTGGCGGGCGCCCTGCGTGCCGGTGGCCTGCTGATATTGCTGACCCCCCCAAGGGAGCAGTGGCCCAGCTATCCGGATCCGGACAGGTTACGACTGGTGGCCCAACCGGAAGATGCCGAGCGGGCGGGGCAGGGGTTCATCACCCGACTAGTGCGCTTGCTGGCAGCCGATCCCGCTACGTCATTGAATCCTGTTAGCGGAAATGATCAGTGGCAGCCGCTGGGGCAGGATCGTCTGCTGAGTGAGGATCAGGCCATTGCCCTGCCCGCCATTCACAAGGTGCTGCACGGTCATCGCCGCCGCCCTCTGGTGCTCAGTGCGGATCGGGGTCGTGGCAAGAGCGCCCTGCTTGGCCTCGCCGCAGCTGACCTGCTGCGCCAGGACCCGAGTCTGCAAATCGTGGTGACAGCCCCGTCTCAGGCCACCGTTGCCACCCTCTTTGCGCATGCCGCCAAGGCCTTGAACGTCGATCCGGAACAGCTGGCGGGATTGACATATGTGTCACCGGATCGGCTGGTTCAGGGGGATCTGCAGCCGGATCTGCTGTTGGTGGATGAGGCCGCCGCCATTCCGACGCCCTTGCTGGAAGCCATGCTGGCCCATCACAGCCGCATCGTCTTCGCCACGACGGAACATGGTTATGAGGGAACCGGGCGGGGTTTTCATCTGCGTTTCAAACGGGTTCTGGATCGGCAGGTACCGGATTGGCAGGAACTGCACCTGAGCGAGCCAATCCGCTGGAGCTGCCACGACCCCCTGGAGCCACTGGTGTTTCGACTGCTGGGTCTCGATGTGGATATCCAGTCGCCGCCCAGCCCGGTCAATCCAGGCTGGCGGCAGATCGCACAAGATGAGCTGGTCGAAGATGAGGCCTTGCTCCATCTGGTGTTCGGCTTGCTGGTGCTGGCTCACTATCAGACCAGTCCGAGCGATCTGCGATACCTGCTGGAGAGCCCGGATCTCGACATCCATCTGCTGGAGCAGGACCAGAGCCTGCTCGGGGTGGCGTTGGTGGTGCGAGAGGGCAAGATAGATCCCGTCCTGGCTCAGGACATCTGGGCGGGGCGAAGACGCCCCCGTGGTCATCTGCTACCCCAATCACTGCTGGCCCACGCCGGATTCATCACGGCAGGGGAGCGCAGCTATGCCAGGATGATGCGCATCGCCGTTCATCCCAGCCTGCATCGCCATGGATTGGGCTCCTTGCTGCTGGGTAAACTGGAGACCCATTACCGGGCCCTCGGCTTTGACTATCTGGGCTCGGCGTTCTCGGCCAGTGCTGACTTGCTACCATTCTGGCACCAGGCCGGGCTGACGGTGCTGCGTATCGGCCTGCAGCGAGACGCTGCCAGCGGCAGTCATGCGGCCCTGCTGCTCAAGGCCTTGAACAGGGCTCGCGAGCCCGAGCTGGCACAATGGCGGCAGAGGTTTGTGCGCCAGTTGCCGACCCTGTTGGTGGGTGCACTCAAGGAGCTGGATACCGAGCTGGTCTGGCAGTGCCTGAGAGAGGGTATTGCGATTCAAGGGTCCGAACTGGACGAGTTTGAGGCTCTGGAGCTCGACTGCTTTGCCCATCATCACAAGCCATTCGAGTTGTGCCAGGCAAGTCTCCAGCGTTGGTTATTTGCCAAGACGAGCGTCCTCGATGAGCTGACCCCTGACGAGCGCCGACTGTTGATCGCCACCATCTGGCAGTACGCGCCTTGGGCCCAGGTGGGGAAGGCGCTGCGACTGGCAGGCAAGCCTGCGCTGGTCAAGGCCTTGCGTAGTCTGGTGGCCCGGCTGCTGGATAAAGGGCTGCTCGCCAGCTGATCACGACCAGTGGAGATTTAATCAGTACAGCGAAGGACCAGGTTGAATATCCAATCTCATGCTGGGGTTGGGTGGTGTTTTCCTCTCTATGGGAGCGGCCAGGCCATCAGTGCTTGGCCGCTTTGCTATTCAGGTCGCGATATACGCGATATAAGAGTGCCCCTGTCTGGACCACTTGCTCCCAATTCATATCCGCTATACCCAACTGCTCTGATGAGTCCCTCATTGGTCTGGGGCATTTTGGTTTTTTTGGAATATGGACTAATACTTGAATGTGAGTGTGATTTTAATAAATGCATTATTTTCAGATGGTTAGCATTATCCGTGGTTAATGTAAGCCATCTTTTCTAACGTGCACAGGGAGTGCAATGTGGGAAAAAATGCAATTAACCATGGCGCATGGGTGATGTTGCTTGCGAGCGGCGCTGTTTCTGCCAGCGAAATAACCTTCAACATGACGCGCGGGGCCACCGCTATCAGTCAGCAGGTTTATGACCTGCACATGACGATCTTCTATATCTGCTGCCTGATCGGGCTACTGGTGTTTGGGGCCATGCTCTGGTCCATCGTCCGTCACCGAAAGTCTCGTGGCGCCAAGGCGGCTCAGTTTCACGAGAGTACCCGCATCGAACTCCTTTGGACTGCCATTCCCGTGCTGATCCTGGTGGCCATGGCGGTGCCTGCCACCTCGACCCTGCTGAAGATGGAAGACACCTCCAAGGCCGATCTGACCGTGCTGGTCACCGGCTCCCAGTGGAAGTGGCATTACAAATACCTCGAGCATCCGGTGGAGTTCTACTCCCTGCTGGCCACCGACAGGAAACAGATCAAGGGCGAGCAGCCCAAGGGTGACCACTACTTGCAGGAGGTCGATCAGCCGCTGGTGCTGCCGGTTGGCAAGAAGATCCGCTTCCTGATGACTTCCGACGATGTCATCCACTCCTGGTGGGTGCCTGCCTTTGCGGTGAAGCGGGATGCGAATCCCGGCTACATCAACGAATCCTGGACCAAGATAGATAAACCCGGCACCTACCGGGGACAGTGTGCCGAGCTGTGCGGCAAGGATCATGGCTTCATGCCCATAGTGGTAGTGGCAAAGCCCGCCGAGGAGTTTGATGGCTGGATCGCCAAGACGGCTGAAACGCAGGCCGCCGCCAAGGCGCAGCAACAAGATCTGGCGAGCCAGACCATGACCCTGCCCCAGGCTATGGAAATCGGAGAGAAGGTATTCCTCGGTCACTGCGCCGCCTGCCATCAGCCCGCCGGAACCGGGCTACCCGGCATCTTCCCCGCTCTCAAGGGCAGCAAGGTCACCACCCTGGCGGAGAACCGGAACCATCATCTGGATCTGGTGCTGCATGGCAAGAGCGGGACGGCCATGCTCGGTTTTGGCAAACAGCTCAGCCTGCAGGAGGTTGCCGCCGTGGTGACTTACGAGCGCAACGCTTGGGGCAACAACACGGGTGATGTGGTTCAGGCTGCAGAGGTGCAGTCCCTTATTAAGCAGGACAAATAGGAGTCGGCATGAGTGATGGAATCACGGATACCCTGCACGCAGACCACTCCCACGGACCCGCAGCGGGTCTGAGACGCTGGTTATACACCACGAATCACAAAGACATCGGCACCCTCTATCTGCTGTTCGCCCTGACCATGTTCTTTACCGGTGGCACCATGGCCATGGTGATCCGCGCCGAGTTGTTCCAGCCAGGCTTGCAGTTGGTCGAGCCCCTATTCTTCAACCAGATGACCACGGTGCATGGCCTGGTCATGGTGTTTGGCGCCGTGATGCCCGCCTTTACTGGCTTGGCCAACTGGTTGATCCCCATGATGATAGGGGCACCGGACATGGCGCTGCCTAGGATGAACAACTGGAGCTTCTGGATCCTGCCGTTTGCCTTCCTGATCCTGTTATCGAGCCTGTTTATGGAGGGTGGTGGTCCGAGTTCTGGCTGGACCTTCTATGCCCCCTTGTCGACCAAGTACAGCGGCAACAGCACGGCGCTGTTCGTGTTCGCCATCCATATCATGGGGATCTCCTCCATCATGGGGGCCATTAATGTCATAGTGACCATCTTCAACCTGCGGGCGCCGGGCATGGGGTGGATGAAGATGCCGCTGTTTGTCTGGACCTGGCTCATCACGGCCTTCTTGCTCATCGCTGTCATGCCGGTATTGGCGGCCGCAGTGACCATGGTACTGACCGATAAATACTTCGGTACCAGCTTCTTCGATGCGGCGGGGGGCGGGGATCCCGTGATGTTCCAGCATATCTTCTGGTTCTTTGGTCACCCCGAGGTCTACATCATGATATTGCCGGCCTTTGGCATCGTCTCCAGCATCATTCCGACCTTCTCCCGCAAGAAGTTATTTGGCTATCGATCCATGGTCTATGCCACCAGCAGCATAGCCCTGCTGTCCTTCATGGTGTGGGCTCATCACATGTTCACCACGGGCCTGCCCGTGGTGGCCGAGCTGTTCTTCATGTACACCACCATGCTGATCGCGGTGCCGACCGGCGTAAAAGTCTTTAACTGGATTGCCACCATGTGGCGGGGCTCGTTGACCTTCGAGACCCCCATGCTGTTTGCCATCGCCTTTATCACCCTGTTCACCATTGGCGGCTTCTCGGGGCTGATGCTGGCCATGACACCGGCGGACTTCCAATATCACGATACCTATTTCGTGGTGGCTCACTTCCACTATGTGCTGGTGACCGGGGCCGTATTTTCAATATTGGCCGCCGCTTATTACTGGCTGCCGAAATGGACAGGGCACATGTATGACGAACGGCTGGGGCAGTGGCATTTCTGGTGCTCGCTCATTTCGGTCAACATGCTGTTCTTCCCCATGCACTTCGTCGGGCTGGCGGGCATGCCCCGCCGTATTCCGGATTACGCACTGCAGTTTGCGGACTTCAATATGTTTATCAGCCTGGGTGGCTTCGCCTTCGGACTCTCGCAACTGCTGTTCGTCTGGGGAGTGATCAAGTGCATCAGAGGAGGCCAACCGGCGAGCGCTCAGGTGTGGGAGGGGGCGGAAGGGCTGGAGTGGACTCTGCCGTCGCCCCCTCCCTATCACAGTTTCAAGACGCCACCACAGGTGGACTAGGGAGGCCATATGACTCAAGTCAATCACGGACCCCTGCTTCGAAAACTGGCGTTGATCATCATCCTTATGTTTGGGTTCGCCTTCGCCTTGGTGCCCTTGTATGACGTCTTCTGCCGGATTACCGGCCTCAATGGCAAGACGGCTGAGCAACCGGCTACGGCGGATCGCGCCGTGATAGATGACAAGCGCACCGTCCAGATCGAGTTTCTGGCTCATGCGGATGCCCAGATGCCGTGGCAGTTCAGCGAAGAAACCGAGCGTTTGTCGGTGCGACCGGGTGAAATGAAACAGGTCAACTATCGGGTGTTCAACCCGACCGATCGCACCATGGTTGCCCAGGCTGTGCCATCAGTCTCTCCCGGCCCTGCCGCCGCCTATCTGAAGAAGGTGGAGTGCTTCTGCTTTAACCGCCAGGAGTTGAAAGCGGGGGAGAGCAAGCTGATGCCCCTCAAGTTTTACGTAGACCCAGCCCTGCCTGATGACATCAACACCATCACGCTCTCCTATTCCCTGTATGACATCACAGAGTCCAAGCCGACCCCGGCGCTTGCACAGAGGAAATAATCATGGCCAAGGTGAACCAGAATTATTATGTCCCGGATCAGAGCCGCTGGCCGATCATAGGGGCCGTGGCCCTGTTTCTGCTGGCCTTTGGAGCGGGCCATCTGGTCAATGAAGTGGCCAGCAAGCAAGCCGGAGTGGGTCGATATCTGCTGATGGCCGGGGTCGGCTTGCTGGTCTTTATGCTGTTTGGCTGGTTTCGCCACATCATTCAGGAGTCCATGACCGGGCTCTACAGCGCTCAGATGGACAGATCCTTTCGGCAAGGGATGACCTGGTTCATCTTTTCTGAGGTGATGTTTTTCCTAGCCTTTTTCGGGGTGCTTTTTTACGCGCGGGAACTGGCCATGCCCTGGCTGGATGGTGCCGGCAACAAGGCAATGACTGCGCAACTGTTGTGGCCTGATTTTACGGCCCACTGGCCCATGCTCAAGACCCCGGGAGGCACCACGACTCAGGCCATGCCATGGCATGGCATCCCGCTCATCAATACCCTGATCCTGCTCAGCTCCTCCGTCACCCTGCTGTTCGCCCACACGGGTCTGGAGAACAATCAGCGCGCTCGTCTCAAGTGGATGCTGCTTGCCACTGTGCTGCTCGGGCTGAGCTTCTTGTGGCTGCAAGGTTATGAATACATACATGCCTATAAGGAGCTGGGGCTGCGGCTGGACTCCGGGATTTATGGCAATACCTTCTTCATCCTGACCGGGTTCCATGGCCTGCACGTCACATTGGGCACTCTGTTTCTTGGCATCATCTGGCTGCGTATCGTGCTGAAGGATCACTTCACCCCGGAGCGTCACTTCGCCTTCCAGGCGGCAGCCTGGTATTGGCACTTCGTCGATGTGGTCTGGCTCTGTCTGTTCGTCTTTGTCTACTTGCTTTGAGGGCTTCTTAAAACGGGCCCTCGCCCTTAATAGGGGCGAGGATTGGGCTCTAACCAGCCCATTGCTAGGGAGATCAGCAGTATGACGATCACCAACAGGGAGAAGAGGACACGGCGCCCGAGTGGGGCCGACATCTTCTGAGTCTGACCCGTGGTCATCATCAACCAGAGGGCATGGAACAGCTGCCCAATGATAAGTAGCAGCATGAGTATCAACACTATCTTGATCAACATGTTAGGGCCTTAGCTATATGCGTGAAATGACGACCTGGCACAAGCAACGACCATTTCACCACAGGCGCTGGATAGTGCTGATATTCACTCTGGGTGCGTCGGTCGGTTTGTGCAAGTTGGCCCTCTGGCAGTGGCAACGGGCGGCGGAGAAGGATATCTGGCTGGCCCGGATGGCCGAGGCGCAGCAAACGGCCCCCTTGACCCTGACTCAGCTCGACTGGACCGCCCCAGATCGGTGGGACGGGATGCCGCTGCGAGGCCGGGTGGAGTGGTTATCCCCTTATGTCTGGCTGCTGGACAACCAGGCCGTGGCGGGTGAGATAGGCTATGACATCATCATACCGGTCCGTGCAGGCAAGGGGGCTACGGCGGTAAAACAATCTTCATCACAAGCGCCCTTGCTGTTGGTCAATCTGGGTTGGATACCCGCACCGGCAAGCCGGGATCGGCTACCCGAGCCAGTAATTCCCGCCGCCCTGGAGCTGGATGGGCTGTTGCGGATAAGCCCAGGTGGTCTGTTATTGGGTCAAAACATCGAACCTGGCGCTTACCCGAACAGGATCCAGTCTGTCAGGGTCACCAGCCTGAGTGAACAAACCAGCCTTCCCCTGGTAGATGCCGTTTTTTATCAGCAGAAAACGCCGTTTATCTACCACTACCAACAGAACGTCATGCCGCCAGAAAAGCACAGAGCCTATGCGCTGCAATGGCTGGGATTGGCGTTGGTGGTGCTGGTGGGGGGGCTGATGCTGACAAGGAGGTCTTCCCCATGAGCATGAAAAAATGGGCCAGATGGAAGGTACCTGCCGCCTTCGTGCTGGTGATCCTGCTACCCGTGCTGCTGGCGGCCCTGACTTTGAGCCAAGGCTGGTATGAAGCTGGCACTCGCAGCAAGGGGCACTGGCTGAGCCAGGAAATCTATTTGCTGCAGCCGCTGCCGGCTCATCAGAGCCAATGGCGGCTGGTTTATCTGGAGGACAGTGGATGTGAGGGAGAATGCCGCCAGGTGCCTGTGCTTATGCAGCGGATACAGAGTGCCCTGGGCCGCAACCTGGACAAGCTGGCACTGGTACAGCTGAACAGTGATGCCCCCTCGTTTGAGACGAATGCCAAGCTGGCTACAGAAATCAAGGCGGGAGACCTGATGCTGGTCGATCCGCAAGGGCTTGCCATCCTGCGTTATCAGGTACCAACCAACACGGCTCAGTGGCCCCTGTTTGGCAAGGCGGTCCTGTCAGATCTGCAGCAGTTGCTCAAGTACCAGCGAGGTGTGCAATGAAGATACACAAGTGGCTGGCCTCGGTCGCCATCGCCCTGGCGGTACTGGTCATTCTGCTCGGCGCCTATACCCGACTGACCGATGCCGGGCTGGCGTGCCCCGATTGGCCCGGCTGTTATGGCTCCCTGGCCATTCCACAGCAGGCACATGCTGAACAGGCGACCCTGCTTTATCCGGATAGTCCGCTTGAGCCTCATAAGGCCCGTAGCGAGATGGTGCATCGTTATTTTGCCGGGGCCCTGGGCTGCCTCATCGCGGCCCTGTTCGTTCTGAGCTGGCGTGCTGGTGGCCGCCTGCGTCTTCTATCGGGTGCGCTACTGGTATTGGTCATCGGGCAGGCCGCCTTGGGGATGTGGACCGTGACCCTGGCGCTGCATCCCTTGGTGGTCACGACGCACTTGCTCGGTGGCTTTGCCATCCTTACCCTGCTGTGGCTCTACCGGGTGGAGCTGGTACGAGATCCCGCACACTCGCCCATTGTCGGTGGTCCGGGCTTGCCCTGGCTCGGTAATCTCGCCTGCGGTGTGCTCTTGATCCAGATTGCTCTGGGGGGATGGACGTCCTCCAACTATGCCGCCATGGCCTGCGCCGAATTTCCTCTGTGTCACTCTGGTTGGCAGCAACAGCTGGATTGGGATGAAGCCTTCCACCTGCCGCTTGGCCATGCCAGCTACGAGTTCGGGGTGCTCGGCAAGGAAGCGCGACAGACCATTCACATCGCCCATCGGCTGGGGGCTATGGCGACGGCCCTGTTGGTTGGCGCCTTTGCACTGGGCTTGATCCGCCATGGCGCACCTTTGCGGTTACTCGGAACGCTGCTCCTCACCCTGTTGTTGATACAGATAGCACTGGGGCTGGCCAATGTTCACCTCGCCCTGCCTCTGGCCAATGCTCTGGCTCATAACCTGGTGGGTGCACACCTGCTGGTGCTGTGTGTGCTGGCCCGTCGGCGACTCTCCCACACCGCCACTTCACCCTTGCTATCGCCCGTGGCGATCCGGAGCCAGACATGAACGACAAGTCACTGGCACAGCTGTTCGATCCCCGCCTGCTGCGGGACTACTACCAGCTGACCAAACCGAAAGTGGTGGCTCTGTTGCTGCTGACTGCCTGGGTCGGCATGTTGCTGGCCGAGCCGACGTTGGCCTCGCTGGATCGCATGGTGTTGGGGCTGGTTGGCATAGGCCTGTTGGCGGCTGCCGCAGCGGCCATGAATCACAGTCTGGATAGCGGCATCGACGCCCAGATGCGCAGGACACGCTGGCGACCGGTCGCCAGAGGGCGGATCACTAGCAGGGCGGCGATGCAGTTTGCACTCTGGCTGGCCCTGCTGGGGTTTGTGCTGCTCTATTGGGGAGTGAACCCCCTGACCGCCTGGTTGACCCTGGCCAGCCTGTTTGGCTATGCGATCGTCTATACCCTGTTGCTCAAGCGGGCGACACCACAAAACATCGTCATCGGCGGGCTGGCGGGGGCCATGCCGCCGCTGCTTGGCTGGACCTGCATAACGGGGCAGCTCTCGGCGGAGCCCTGGCTATTGGTGATGATCATCTTCACCTGGACTCCTCCGCATTTTTGGGCCCTGGCGATCCACCGGCGGGATGAGTATGCAGGCGCCAACATTCCCATGCTGCCGGTCACCCACGGTATCGAGTTCACCAAGACAGCCATCCTGTTCTATCTGCTGATGCTGACCCTGATCTGCCTGCTGCCCTATCTGATCGGCATGTCCGGTCTCATCTATCTCGTCGGCAGCCTGATGCTGAACCTGAGGTTCTGCTGGCATGGTTGGTTGCTGAAACATGCTGATCGACCTGCCCAAGCGATGCGTACCTTCCGCTTCTCCATCTATCACCTGATGCTGCTGTTTGGCCTGCTGCTTCTGGATCACCACTGGTTATGGCGGCTGTCATAAGAAGGGGGGTTGAGGGAGGCGTAGAACCCGGGGGGGAAGGGGAGAGCAGAGAGTGACAATACAGAGAGGCTGGCCCGAAGGCCAGCCTTGCGATTTTCAGAGTTTGACCATGATGTGGCGCGGCACAGTGTAGTCCTCCAGTGCGTAGAGGGAGAGATCCTTGCCGTAGCCGGACATCTTCATGCCGCCGTGGGGCATTTCCGAGCAGAGCATGAAGTGGGTGTTGATCCAGGTGCAGCCGTACTGCAGGTGGCTCGCCACCTTGCTGGCGAGGCCGAGATCCCGGGTCCAGACCGAGGAGGCGAGGCCGTAGTCAGAGTCGTTGGCCCACTGCACCACCTGCTCGGCATCGTTGAAACGGGTCACCGACACCACCGGGCCGAACACCTCGCGCCGCACTATCTCATCCTCCTGACGGGCGCCGACAATCAGGGTCGGCTCGAAGAAGAAGCCGTTGCCCGCCCGGATCTTGCCCCCCGTCGTCACCTCCACGTGGCCGCTGCTCTGGGCCCGCTCCACGAAGCTGGCGACCCGGTTGCGCTGTCGATCCGAGATGAGAGGGCCCATCTCCACACCCTCTTCGTGCTGGCTGCCCACCTTGATGGAGGCCACCGCCTCTGTCATGGCGGCGACGAACTTGTCGTAGATCTTGCCCTGGGCATAGATGCGACAGGCGGCGGTGCAGTCTTGGCCTGCGTTGTAGAAACCGAAGGTGCGAATGCCCGCCACCACGGCTTCGAGATCCGCGTCATCGAAGATGATGACGGGAGCTTTGCCGCCCAGTTCCAGGTGGGTGCGTTTCATGGTGCGGGCGGCGCTCTGCAGGATTTTCTGGCCGGTGGCGATATCGCCGGTCAGTGACACCATGCGCACCAGGGGGTGCTCCACCAGTGGCGCACCCACGCTCTCGCCGCGACCGCAGATGATATTGATGACGCCGCGGGGGAAGAGCTCGCTGGCAAGTTCGGCGAGGCGAAGGGCGGTCAGCGGGGTCTGCTCCGAGGGCTTGAGCACTACGGTGTTGCCGGCGGCGAGCACGGGTGCCATCTTCCAGGCTGCCATCATCAGCGGATAGTTCCAGGGCGCTATGCTGCCTACCACGCCGATGGGATCCCGGCGGATCATGCTGGTGTGCCCCTCGAGATATTCCCCCGCCAGTGGCCCCTGCAGGCAGCGTGCCGCCCCGGCGAAGAAGCGGAAGCAGTCCACCACGGCGGGCAGTTCGTCGTTCAGCACAGCCAGATAGGGCTTGCCGCAGTTGAGGGATTCGATCGCCGCGAATTCCTCGGCGTGACGTTCGATGACATCGGCAAGGCGCAGCAACAGATTGCTGCGCTGGGCCGGGGTGGTGCGGCTCCACTGGGCGAAGGCACGCTGGGCGCCGTTCACCGCACGGCTCACCTGCTCGAACGAGGCTTCTGGCACAGAGGCGATGAGCTCCCCCGTGGCGGGGTTGAGGACGGGCTCGGCCGGACCGTCTCCGGTTACAAACTGGCCGTCGATAAGCAATTTGGTATTGAGCTTCATGGTTGCATCCTTGCGCACGCGTTGAGTCGTTATTTGCCGCTGCCGGCGACGTCCTGGCCGTCGCGGGTGAGGTAGTAGGCAAGCAGAATAGGAATGGTGGTGAAGGCCACTATGATGAGGGCCACCACGTTGGTGACGGGTCTGTCCCGGGGACGGATCAGCTCCTGATACATCCAGATGGGCAGCGTGGTCTGCTGACCTGCGGTGAAGGTGGTGACTATCACCTCGTCAAAGCTGAGCGCGAACGCCAGCATGCCCCCCGCCAGCAGGGCGGTGGCGAGGTTTGGCAGGATCACATAACGCAGAGTCTGGAAGCCATCGGCGCCGAGATCCATGGATGCCTCGATGAGGCTCTGGTTGGTGCGGCGAAACCGCGCCAGGGCGTTGTTGTAGACCACCACCACGCAGAAGGTGGCGTGGCCGATGACGATGGTCCAGAAACTGAACGGGATCTCCAGCAGGCCATAGGCGGAGCGCAGCGCTATGCCGGTGACGATACCGGGCAGGGCGATGGGCAGCACCAGCAGCAGCGACACCACCTCTTGACCGAAGAAGCGACTGCGGGCAATGGCCCCTGCCGCCAGGGTGCCGAGCACCATGGCCGCTAAGGTTGCCAGCCCCGCTACCTCCAGCGACAGCTGGATGGCGCGCCACACATCGGGTCGGTTCAGTGTCACCTCGAACCACTTCAGAGTCAGGCCGGGAGGTGGGAACTGGTAGCTCTTGCTCTCGCTGGTGAAGGCGTAGAGGAAGATAAACAGGATAGGGATATGCAGGAACAGCAACCCGCCGATGGCGGCGTATTTCAGCAGGCCGGATGGGCGCTGGCCATGATCCTGATTCATAGCGGGATTAGAGCGCATCGAAGGCCCCCAGACGTTTCGCGATGGACAGGTAGACGGCGATGATGAGGATGGGTACCAGTGAGAAGGCGGCGGCGAAGGGCAGGTTGCCCGCCGTGCCCTGCTGGATATAGACCACCTGGCCTATGTACATGGTCGAGTTGCCTATGATGCCGGGGATGATGTAGTCCCCCAGGGTCAGGGAGAAGGTAAAGATAGAGCCCGCGACCACCCCAGGCAGGGCCAGCGGCAGGATCAGGGTGCGAAAGGTCTGGGCTGGGGTGGCGCCGAGATCGCCGCTTGCCTCCAGCAGGGAGCGGGGGATCCGTTCCACCGCCGCCTGGATCGGCAGGATCATGAAGGGCAGCCAGACGTAGACGAACACGATGAAGGTACCGAGCCGTGAGAACGATAGTGAGGGCCCGCCTATCACCGACAGGGAGAGAATGCCGTCCAGCAGCCAGTCCAGCCCCAGGCTCCCCGCCAGCCAGCTGATGACCCCCTCCTTGGCCAGGATCAGCTTCCAGGCGTAGACACGCACCAGATAGCTGGACCAGAGCGGCAGCATGATGCCGAGGTAGAACAGGGCCCGGGTCTTGCCGCTGGTGTAGCGCGCCATGTAGTAGGCGACGGGGAAGCCGAGCAGGGCGCAGGTCAGGGTCACCAGCAGCGCCATGCCGACGGTGCGTAGGATGACGTCGAGGTTCTCCGGTCTCAGCAGGGCGACGAAGTTTTGCAGCCCCAGCTCGTGGCGCACCTGGCCGCTGAACTCGTCCAGCCCGAAGAAGGCGTTGGAGAGCAGCATCAGCAAGGAGCCCACATAGATGATGCCGAGCCAGATCAGCGGCGGGCCGAGCAGGATCCCCAGCAGCAGGCCGGGGCGGCCATAGAGCAGGGTGGAGAGGCGCCGCAGCGGCCGAAAGGTGGATGGTGCAGAGACAGGGTTCATGGGAAGGCTCGCACTGTGGGGGAGGCTTATGGCTGAGTCTCCGGTTTGGATATCGTCAGGTGGTGGATGGCCTGCTCCGGCCAGCTGAGACTGACCTGGGCGCCGTGAGGGAGGCGTTCCTGACCCTCGTTGGGATGGTTGACGATGATCTCGAGCTGCTCCCCAAGGCTGACCCGGTAGCGCACGAAGGCACCCAGGTATTCCACCTCGCGGATCTCCCCCGACCAGCCGGGCGTGCCGGCTTCGCTCAGCCGGATCCGCTCAGGGCGCACCATCATCTGCTGGCTGTCGCCACACAGGCGTCTGGCCTGCTCTCCCTCGAACAGGTTGACGGTGCCGACGAAGCGGGCGACGAAGGGGGTCGCCGGGGCGTCGTAGATGGTATCCGGTGGGGCTATCTGCTCTATCCTGCCCTGATTGAAGATGCAGATGCGGTCGCTCATGGAGAGCGCTTCTTGCTGATCGTGGGTGACGAAGATGAAGGTGATGCCGAGCTGGCGTTGCAAGGCTTTCAGCTCTAGCTGCATCTGCTCGCGCAGCTTGAGATCCAGTGCGCCGAGCGGCTCGTCCAGCAGCAGGATGCGTGGCTGGTTGATCAGCGCCCGGGCGATGGCGATGCGCTGACGTTGGCCGCCGGAGAGCTGGCCCGGTTTGCGATTGCCGACGCCGGGCAGGCGCACCAGCTCCAGCATCTCGTCTACCTTGCGATAGCGCTCTGGCTTGGACACGCCCTTGAGCATCAGGCCATAGCCTATGTTGTCGCGCACATCCATGTTCGGGAACAGGGCATAGTCCTGGAAGACGGTGTTGAGATTGCGATCGTAGGGGGGTACTCGGGAGCAGGGCTCACCGAACAGACGGATCTCGCCTGCGCTCGGGTATTCGAAGCCGGCGATCATCCGAAGACAGGTGGTCTTGCCGGAACCGCTCGGGCCCAGGAGGGTAAAGAATTCACCGGCCGGGATCTGGAAGGATATGTCGTCGACCGCCTTCACCTCGCCATAGTGGCGGCTGACCCGGTCAAATTGTACGGCTGTCATGATACGTCCTTGTCATCTAACCAGGCCGGGTATCCACCCGGCCCGCAAGAGGGCTATGTCAGGCGTTGCTTGCCTGAAGGGGATCAGCGACCACCCAGGATGGCGATATAGTCCGAGACCCAGCGATAGTAAGGCACACAGGTGCCCTGGCTCTTGCACTGGGAAACCGGTGTGCGCCAGAAGTGAACCCGGTCGAAGTTGTCGATGCCGTTGGTCTTGCACCCCTCGGCGCCGAGTAGGGCATTGCCCTCGCAGGCTGCGGGGACCACGGGCACGGAGCCGAACCAGGAGGCGAGATCCCCCTGCAGCTTGTTGTTGAGGGAGTGCTCCAGCCACTTGTAGGCGCAGGTCAGGTTCTTGGCCTCGCTGTGTACCATGCTGGTGTCGGCCCAGCCGGTGACCCCTTCCTTGGGCACTGTGGTGGCGATGGGCTGCTTGTCGGCGATCAGGGTGTTGGCCTGGAACGGCCAGGAGTCGGAGGCGACCACCCCCTCGTTCTTGAAGTCATCGATCTGGACGAAGGCGTCGTGCCAGTAGCGGCCCACCAGCTGACGTTGCTTGCGCAGCAGTCCGAGAGAGGCCTTGTACTGATCCTCGTTCAGCTCATAGGGATCCTTGATGCCGAGCGCTGGCTGGTGGGTCATCAGGTAGAGGGCCGCATCGGCGATGTGGATGGGGCCATCGAACGCCTGCACCCGCCCCTTGTTGGACTTGCCATCCGGCAGGGTCTGCTCCTCGAACACCACACTCCAGGAGTCGGGGGCCTTGGGGAAGGTCTTGGTGTTGTACATCAGGATATTGCCGCCCCACTGGTAGGGCACGCCGTAGTGCTTGCCGTCCACCGTATGCCAGGGGGCGCTCTGCAGGCGGGGATCTATCTTGCTGTAGCTCGGGATGAGCGCCAGGTTCAGGGCCTGCACCTTGCCGCCAGCGATGAGACGCAGGCTGGCATCGCCGGAGGCGGTCACCAGATCGAAGCCCCCCTCGTTCATCAGGGCCACCATCTCGTCCGAGGTGGCCGCCGTCTTGACGCTGACCTTGCAGCCGGTCTCTTGCTCGAAGCCAGTCACCCAGTCGTAGTTCTTGTCGGTCTCGCCGCGCTCCACGTAGCCGGCCCAGGCCACGATATTGAGTTGGCCTTCACCCTTGCCGAGCTCGGTGGGGGCGGCCTGGGTCTGGCCTGCCAGCAGGGCCGGGATCAGGGCCAGGGTCAGGGGGGTCAGTTTCATCTTGCGCTCCTTGCATGATCGGGAGCCATGGCGACATCGTCATGGCATTAACATCCTGTTAACTGCCATGAGCGTAGGAGACGGGCGCTGTAATGAGAATTTCAATTTTTAACCGACTGGGTATCTGAAAAATCGATATCGAGTGCAGATGAATCTGAATTTCCGAGATGAGCTTCTTAGCGAAACGCGGGTTGGCGGGCCCGCAACCGGCTCTGATCCCGCACTATGTCGATGAACTCCCGGGCGGTCCAACTCAGGTGAGAGCCACGGCGCCACACCAGACCTATGTCGATGGCGGGAATGGGCTCCTTGATGGGGCGCGCCTCGACCCGTTCCTGCTCCAGTGACCAGGGGCGGTAGGCGAAATCCGGCAGCAGGGCGGCCCCGAGCTGGCTGGCCACCAGGCTGCGCACCGCCTCCACCGAGGCGGTGCGCAGCACGATACGGGGGGCAACCCCGTAGCGGCGCAGGCCGGAGCCGATGATCTGATCCAGCTGATCGGCGGTGAGGGAGATCATGGGCTCCTCGGCGAGGGCCTTGAGGGAGAGGCTGGACTCGGCGCAGAGGGGGTGGTTGGCGGCGAGCCAGAGCCGCAGCGGCGAGCGGGTCAGCAGCTCGGTATCGAACGCCTCCTGACGGATGGTGCGGTTGGTCATCAGGATCCCCACGTCCACCTCGCCGTTGACGATCTGGTGCTCGAGATAGGGTTGTTCATCCTCTTTGACCTCGATGCGCACCGCCGGGAAGGCGCGGCGAAAACGACCGAGGGCCTCCGACAGGTAGTAGCCGGCCACTAGCGTGGTCACCCCTATGGTGAGCTGACCCTGATCCTGCTGGGCCACCGCCTTGAGGGACTGGCCCGCCTCCGTCATGGCGCCCAGGATCCGTCTGGCGTGCAGCAAAAACTGGTGACCCTGGGCGGTGAGGCTGACCCCGCGCGGGTTGCGCTCGAACAGGGCGGCGCCGAGCTCCGTCTCCAGCTCACGGATGGCGCTGGTGACGGCAGACTGGGAGATGTGCAACTCGGCGGCTGCGCGGCTCACCGAGAAGCTGTCGGCCACGGCGACGAAATAGCGGATCTGGCGAAAGGTGAAGTTCATCTGGGCATCCTGCCACTGGGTGAGCAATCAGCTTAACCGTTAACGGCGCCCAAACGAAAGGCGCCCGCAGGCGCCTTTGTCATTGTCTTTGCATGCTTAGCGAGAGCTGGCCGCCTCGATCACCGGCAGCCGGTTCACCCCCTTGCCCAGATAGGCGAGGGTGATGGTCACTATGATGCAGGTGAAGCTGAGCCACATGTAGGGCAGGTAGTCCAGGGTCGCCACCCCCAGCACCCCGGCCATGAAGATGCCGTTGTCGCTCCAGGGCACCATGCCGCAGGTGAGGGTGCCGCCGAACTCGGCGTTGCGGGAGAGGTTCTTGCGAGCCAGTCCCAGCCGGTCGTAATTCTTGGCCATGATCTTGGGGGTCAGGATCAGGGACACATACATGGCTGAGCCGAACACGTTGGCCAGGAAGGCGGTGCCTATGGTGTGGGTGGTCAGGCTGCCAGCGCCGTTGATCCGCTTCTCGAAGGCGCTGGCGATGACGGCCAGGATGCCGACCTTCTCCAGCAGACCGCCGAAGCCCAGACCGAAGATGATGACAGCTACAGAACCCAGCATGGACTCCATGCCGCCGCGGCCCAGGATGTTGTCGATGAAATCGACCCCGGAGACGATGGGGAAGGGGCTGTAGGCCGAGTGCATCGCTTTGATCGGATCCATACCCTGGAAGGCGATGGCCCAGATAAGGCCCAGCAGGGCGCCGAAGCTGATCACCGGGAAGGCGGGCTTGCGGTTGGCCAGCAGGCCCAGCACCAGCACCACGGGCACTATGGCCAGCGGCGTGATGTTGAACTGCTTGTCGAGGGCCTCCATCACCAGGTTGACCTGCTCCAGGCTGACATTGCCGGAGTACTGCATGCCGACCACGGTGAACAGGGCGGCCGTGATGACGTAGGAGAACAGGCTGATGGGCAGCATGCCCTTGATGTGTTCCACCACGTCGACGTTGGACATGGTGGACGCCAGCACCACTGAGTCGGAGAGGGGGGAGAGCTTGTCACCGAAGTAGACGCCGGAGAGCACGGCCCCCGCCACCAGGGGCGCAGGCACCCCCAGGCTGTGGCCTATGCCCATCATGGCGATGCCGGCGGTGGCGGCGGAGCCCCAGGAGGTACCGGTCGCCAGGGAGGTGAGGGAGCAGATGATCAGGGTCGCCAGCAGGAAGATGGACGGGTGTATCACCTTGAGGCCGAAGTAGATGATGCTGGGGACTATGCCGCCGGCGATCCAGGTGCCGACCAGGGCACCGACGGAGACCAGTATCAGGATGGCGCCCATCCCCTTGGCGACGCCGTCGACCGCGGCCTGCTCCAGGGACTTGTAATCATGACCGAGCCGGATGCCGAGTCCCATGATGACGAACCAGGCGATGAACAGCGCCAGCTGGATCGGCAGATCGAGCAGGCTGGTGAAGGAGAAGGCCAGGGCCAGGAAAATGGCCAGGCAGGCAAACACCTGATACATGCTTGGCAGTCGGATGTGGTTTTGTTGGTTTTGCATAGATACTTCCTAAACTCTTGCTCGCCAAGGCCAGTCCCTCTCGTCCTGTGGATACACGTATCCCGAGGGGCTCACCCAAAAAGAGGCCGCAATCTACCACAAACCAGGGGGCCAAAATCCCAACTTATTTAGCAAAAATGCATTAATGATTGAAAAATATGCCTGTTAGTTGATCTCGTAAGCATTTTTTGAGTATGAGAATGATACCGCTCAAATGGGCGAGACCCATAGGAAAGTCCGATTGCACCCTCATAAAATACAAATGATAATTATTATCAATTTGTGAGAGAGGGAGATTCGCCATGATCTGGATAGTGAGGGGCCTGTTGCTGGCGGGGCTGCTGGCCGTCCTTGGCTGGGGTCAGGAGAAGGAGTACGGCATCTGGAGTCTGGGCTTCCTGTTGGCGGCCTGGGTCATGCTGGAACCCAAATTGAGGCCTGTCTTGATCCTGCTGCCGGTGGCCGGTATGACGGGAGTGGTGGCCCTGATCTGGCAGCAGAGCTGGCACTAGTCGCTAGCGGGAGGGGACGGCCAGGATCTTGTCGTGGGCCAGGCGCAGCGCTGCCATGACCTTCTGCTCCATCTCGGTGCGCTCGGTTTCCGTGGTGAAGTAGATCATGTCGACGTTGTGGCGGATGTAGTGGGAGGGGAGCTGATTCAGGGTAAGGCAGCAGAGATCGGCGAGCTGGTGGGAGCTCAGCGTCTGGCCGAGGCCCTGTTTTTCTATCTCTTTGAGTACCAGGTGTTCATAGAAGTTGTGAATGTCGGTATCCAGGATCATGGGGCAACTCCTGTGGTCACGTCGCATTATCAACAGCATAGCCACGACGGCCAAAAACAAAAGGCCCATCACTTCCGTGATGGGCCTTTTGCATAATAGATGGTGCGAAGAGAGGGACTCGAACCCTCACATCCGTGGGACACTAACACCTGAAGCTAGCGCGTCTACCAATTCCGCCACCTTCGCACACTGTTTTTCCCATCTGGTTTTTAAATGCGGTTGGGCGCATTGCTCTGTTTTAACATGTCAGAATCATGGTGCGAAGAGAGGGACTCGAACCCTCACACCCGGGGGGCACTAACACCTGAAGCTAGCGCGTCTACCAATTCCGCCACCTTCGCACATCGGGTTATCAGTCTGGATTTACATGCTGTCTGATAAAAGCATGGTGCGAAGAGAGGGACTCGCACC
>NZ_PGCP01000021.1 GCF_002812985.1 Aeromonas lusitana | reverse complement strand
CGGACGCGGGGTGGAGCAGCTCGGTAGCTCGTCGGGCTCATAACCCGAAGGTCGTCGGTTCAAATCCGGCCCCCGCAACCAACTATTTGTGTGCATGGCACGACCTCGGTCGCTGCGGTGCTGCGAACACACAAACTGCTACTGCTCGGCAGGCTTGTGGTGAAAAGTCCTGGCAACAGGCAACAATTCGGACGCGGGGTGGAGCAGCTCGGTAGCTCGTCGGGCTCATAACCCGAAGGTCGTCGGTTCAAATCCGGCCCCCGCAACCAACTTACTGTTTTTCCCTTCTGTAATTTCTCTTATTCCCGTATCCCTGTTTATCCCCCTGATCTTGCACATTAATTTCAAGATGCTGGTCGTTCCTGGCATTTGTTCGGTATCATCTTGGCTTCTGTTCATGGATGAGGCCTGCTCCTATGGTACAACCCTTTCGTTATCTTCCTCCCGCTCTGGCTATCGAGTCCCTGACCCTGACCCAGGTGCTGGCAAGCGCTGCCACCGTCAAGCTCTTGCTGCTGGCCGAGACCGAGCGTGACAAGACGCTGGCACAGCCCGAATTTGCCGGTGTGGCGGCCCAGATAGCCCTGGGTCAGAAGGCGCCCTATCGCCTCGCTGATCGGGGCGGGCTGCAACTGGTGGTCTTCCTTGCCCCCGACCTCACGCGGGATCATAAGCTCTACAAGCAGGTGCGCGGCTGGCTTGCGCCGCTCGCGGGCCTCAATGTGGAGACGCTGGCGCTACACCTGGCCGGTTTCGATGACGCCCGCCGGGCCGAATTGGCCGAGCTGGTGCTGTCGACCCTGCTCGCGGCCAATGTGGCGCTGCCCCATCACAAGCAACAGGCCGATGCCCCCGTGCGCCATCAAACCATCACCATATCGCCTGCCTGCGCCCTGGATCTGACCCGGATCCTGGCCGAGGCCGAAGGCAATGGCCTGGCGCGCCACCTCGCCGTGCTGCCCGCCTCGGACCTGACGCCTCAGCATTATCGCGCCCTGGCCCGAGACCTGGCCAGGGAGGAGGGCTGGCAGTGGCAGGAGTTTGATGAAACCGAGTTGACCCGACTCGGCGCCGGTGCCTTCCTGGCGGTGGCCAGGGGCTCGGATGATCATCAGGCGGCCATCGTCAAACTCAGCTATCGCCCGGCCAATCCTGAGCGTCGCCTGGCCCTGGTGGGCAAGGGGATCTGCCACGACTCCGGCGGTTATAACCTGAAAGTGGGCGGCAGCATGTACGGCATGCACCTGGACATGGGGGGCAGCGCCGTGGCGCTCGGCACCCTGCTCGCCATCAGCCGGGCCAAGTTGCCCCTCGAGGTGCATTGCTGGCTCGCCATCGCCGAGAATCACATAGGCCCCAAGGCCTATCGCCCCGGCGAGGTGGTGACCGCCATCAACGGCACCACCATAGAGGTGGTGGACACGGACGCCGAGGGGCGCATGGTGCTGGCGGATGCGCTGGCCATGGCGGCGCAGGATGAGCCTGACTTGCTCATCGACTACGCCACCCTGACCGGTGCCTGCAAGCGGGCCCTCGGCAGCCGTTACAGCGGCGCCTTCACCAACCGTCCGGAGTGGCTTGGGGATCTGATAAGCCTCGGCCAACACAGCGGCGAGCGGGTCTGGCCCTTCCCGCTGGATGAGGATTATGACGACAACATAGAGAGTGAATGGGCCGATCTGCTGCAGTGTGCGCCGGGGGCATCGCCGGATCACATCGATGCCGCCCGCTTCCTCAGCCGCTTCGTGCCCGCCACCACCCCCTGGTTGCATCTGGACTTGAGCGGTTTTCGCAACAAGGGAGGCAACGGGGTGGTCAGCAGCGAGGTAACCGGTTTTGGGGTCAGGCTGACCCTGGATCTGCTCGCCAGCCCCTTGCGCTGAGGCGTGTGACCAATGAGCAGCGCGCCGCAGGGCGCGCTGCAACCACAAGATGTAAGGATAAGTGTGAAACAACCAAGTTATGACTGGGTGCTGTTCGATCTGGACGAAACCCTGCTCGATTTCCCGGTCGCCCAGGCCCTGGAGCGGACCCTGCAGATCTACGGCGTCATGCCGACCCCCGCCAAGATGGCGGAGTATCACGAGCTGAACCACCGCCTGTGGCAGCAGTACAACAGCGGTGAAATCGACGCGGCGCACCTGCAGCAGACCCGTTTCTCCCTGTTCGCCGAGCAGGTGGATGTGGCGCCCATGGCCATGAACGATGCCTTCTTGCAGCAGATCATCGCCCTGAGCGAGCCGCTGGAGGGGGTGACAGAGACGCTGCTGGCCCTGCAGGGGCGGGTGCGCATGGGGATCATCACCAACGGTTTCAGCCTGCCCCAGCGCGGGCGTCTCGACAAACTGGGTTGGGGTGACTGGTTCGAGCCGCTGGTTATCTCGGATGAGGTGCATGTCACCAAGCCCGCCGCCGCCATCTTCCAGCATGCCCTCGACTTGATGGGGCAACCGAGCCCGGCCCGGGTGCTGATGGTGGGGGACAACCCCAAGACCGACATCGCGGGCGCGGCGGCCCAGGGGCTGGCCACCTGCTGGTACAACCCGCAGCGTCACGACACGCCGTGCGAGTCGACCCACGAGATCCACCACTTCGCCCACCTGGCCGATATCGTGCTGGGACAATAAGCGAAGAGGCCAGGATGGAATCTGTAATGAAAAAGGCAGCCCAAGGGCTGCCTTTTTGCATTTTAGCGCGTTCTGTTATCGCACTCTCTTATTGCACTCTCTTACCACACTCAGCTAGGACGCGAGGCGGCCGAGCAGCCAGGCCTCCAGCAGGGCGACACCGGGCGCCAGCACGCGCTCATCGAAGTCGAACTCAGGATGATGATGGGGCGCGGACAGATCGGATCCCAGGATCAGATAAGCGGCCTCGCCACCGCTGCGCTGCACCCGCTCGATAAGGAAACCGGCATCTTCGCTGGCCCCGAAGCGGCGGGTATGCACCGTCTCCAGCTTGAGCGCCTGTGCCAGCGGCACTATCTCCTCTAACAGGGCCGGACTGTTGTCGATGCCGATAGCTTCCCCCTGCTTGCGGATGAGGTAGGTGGCCCCCTGCATCAGGGCGGCCCCTTCCACTATCTGCTGCACCTGGCCAAACATGTAGTCGTTGAGCTCAGGGGTCGCCCCTCGGGTCTCCCCCTGCAGGCGAGCATGGCCCGGGATCACGTTGCGGCCGCTGCCGGCGTGAAGCTGGCCTATGTTGATGCGGGTCATGCCATCCCGATGGCGGGGAATGCCGAGCATGGCGGTGGTGGCCATGCAGGCCGCCGCCAGCGCATTGTTGCCGGCGTTGGGCTCAAGCCCTGCATGGGCGGCGCGTCCCATCAGTTCCACATCGAACTTGGTGGAGCAGAGAAATTCGGTGGGATTGACTACCAGCTCGCCACTCTTGGCATGAATGCCGATGTGCAGCGCCAGCAGGGCATCCACGTCGTCGAGCTGACCGCCCGCCGCCAGTGCCTTGCCACCGCGGCAACCCTCTTCGGCGGGTTGGAAGAACAGCTTGATACGACCATTTAGCCGCTCGGCCAGGGCGCTGATCCGCTCGGCCAGCACCAGCCCGATGGCGGTGTGGCCATCATGGGCACAGGCGTGCATCCAGCCTGGGTTGCAAGATTGCCATTCCCCCTGGCTCGGAGCGTGCTGTGCCTCCTGACTCTCATCCACCTCGACCGCGTCTATGTCGAAGCGAAAGCCCAGGGTAGGGCCGGGGCGGCCGCTGTCCCACAATCCCATCACGCCGGTGATCTCATCGATGCGGGCCAGCCAGTCGGGATTGGCGCCCTGGCGCAGGGCGCGCTCTTTCTGGGCCGTGACGTCGATTTCCCGTCCCATGATGAGATTGCTGGCGAGCAGTTGGTCGCCCAGCATGACGTCGAATCCGAGCTCCGAGAGGCGGTGAGCGATGAGAGAGCTGGTTCGAAATTCACACCAGGCCGCTTCGGGGTGACGATGAAGATCGCGGCGCCAGTGGCGCAGAGCATCCTGAGTCATGATGATTCCTGTATGGCGAGTCCAGCGGACATTGTGACGGGCAGGGGAGTCTGAGTAAATGCCGATGACAGAAATGCAACAAGGGGAGCCAGTGGCTCCCCTTGTTGGGTGGTCATGATGGTGGCGGTGATAAAATACTCGCCAACTCGTGAAAAATGCCGCTCTTGTCTGGCATTCATCATCAATCCATTAAAAAACCAATATAGCGTTCAATCTGCCAGCGTTCAGGGGATTGCAGGACGGGAGTCGTGCAATATTCTGATCGATTAACCGGCTCAGAGCTGCGCCAGCGAGGGCAGAGAGACGGCAACCAGAGTGAAAAACACGGTAAAAACGGCGGTAACAACGAACTCTTTCATTATTTTGTCTCCCTTTGCTGACTGTTGATGAGACCAAGATACCATACTGGTCCGGTAAAACAACGAAAAATGCAATTATATGGCAAATATCGACTGCTGAGCTCGTAACTGTGTATTTTTATATTTTTGTGGGTGTTTTATCACCTTGGCTACGGTGGGTGCATATGTGAGTCGATAGATTTACTGATTTATGCTTTATATACAGTAAGTTGCGTAATGTGATTTGTTTGTTTTGATGGGATTTGCATGGGGCCTTTTTGTATATTGGTAAGTTTTCTATGCCTAACCAGCGCCATAATGCGCCTGAAAATGTCGCCATGAGGGGATTGGTCATGGTTGATGCGTCATTTTCGGCACCTCATCACTTTATGGGGAGCGATATGCCACAAACCCAGTCATGGCAGCAGGTTAACGACATGCTCTGACCATGGATTTTCAATTGAGGGTCAGAAAAGAGGGGTAACGTGCGCCAATAGCGGCCTGGTTTAAGCCTTTGGCGGTGGGAAAGAGGCGCATCTCTTATGTGAAGTGAACCGTGCTCTTTTCATCATCATCGCGATGTAGCCGGCGCCGGAGTGAGGCAAGGCCCTAAGAGAGAGCAAGGATGAAGATATGAAAGGTTAAAAGAGGAGATGGATAAGGCAATTGAATGCACAGCCACGCCGGAGCTGAAAGTCGGGTGTAGGCAGATACGCAGAGCCCTGAGTACCGCCAATGCGCAGTGGGCGCAGACAGATGCGGCCAGGGTTAGGCCATGTGTGGAGTTCCTCCCATGACCACGCTGAGGGATAGGGAGAGTAAAGGACAAGGAAGGGAAGTGAGGAGAGGGAACTGAGTGTTGAGAGCCTAGGGGATATAAGGCTTGGGGCCTGTATCAGCAGACGGCGCGGTTCGGCAAACGTGGAAATATAAAAAAAACCCTCCAGAGGAGGGTTTTTGTCACAACAACCTGAATTAAGCACGATGGCTTAGAACAGGGTGGTGGAGAGATCGTACAACTCCTGGTTGAACGGGCGCTTGAGGTTCTCGATGCAGTCGATGATGTCGTGATGCACCATCTCGTTGCCTTGGATACCGACGCAGCGGCCACCTTGACCTGCCAGCAGTTGCTCGACGGCAAAGGCGCCCATGCGGCTGGACATGATGCGATCCCGCGCAGTCGGTGAACCGCCACGCTGGATATGGCCCAGGATGGTGGCGCGGGTTTCGCGGCCAGTCATGGACTCGATGTCCTTGGCCAGGGCATTCACGTCGGTGACGTGCTCACAGATGGTGATGATGGCGTGACGCTTGCCTTTGGCTTCGCCTTCCTTGATCTGCAGCAGCAGCTTCTCTTTATCGAAGGCCACTTCCGGCACGATCACGTACTCGGCGCCACCGGCGACGGCGGCAGACATGGCCAGATCGCCGCAATGGCGGCCCATGATCTCGACCACCGAGATGCGGTGGTGGGAGCTGCAGGTATCGCGCAGACGGTCGATGGCATCCACCACCACGTTCAGGGCGGTGTCAAAGCCGATGGTGAAGTCGGTGCCGGCGATGTCATTGTCGATGGTGCCTGGCAGGCCGATGCAGGGGAAACCCTCTTCGGTCAGCTTCTTGGCGCCCATGTAGGAGCCATCACCACCGATCACCACCAGGGCGTCTATGCCGTGTTTCTTCAGGTTCTCGATCGCTTCGGCGCGCACTTTCGGATCTTTGAAGGCGGGGAAACGAGCTGAGCCCAGGAAGGTACCGCCGCGGTTGACCACGTCGGAGACGCTGTGGCGCTCCAGTTTGACGATCCTGTCCTGGTGCAGACCGAGGTAGCCATCATAGATGCCGTAGACTTCCAGGCCATGATGCAGGCCGGCGCGCACCACGGCGCGGATGGCTGCGTTCATACCCGGTGCGTCACCACCACTGGTCAAAACACCAATACGTTTGATTTGTTTGGTCATGAGTGCCTCTGGATCTGAGTTGTCGAAAATCAATATCTGAAAATGCAGTCAGCCACTTTTACTATATCGGCTTTCCTATGAAAAAGAGGGTTCCAGTCCCATAGGAAAGGGAGATAGATGAAGAGGGGCCAGGCCCCTCTTCATGCGTGCCTTACTTGGCAGCGCCAGCGATGATCTGGGAGAAGTCGTCCACTTTCAGGGACGCACCACCCACCAGGCCACCGTCGATGTCCGGCTGACCGAACAGGTCGGCAGCGGTCGCGCCAGTGACTGAGCCGCCGTACAGGATCTGTACCTTGGCAGCCACGGCCGCGTCAAAGCCGGCCAGGTATTGGCGGATGTGAGCGTGGACGGATTGAGCGATTTCCGGGGTGGCAGTCTTGCCGGTACCGATGGCCCATACCGGCTCATAGGCGACGACGGCGTTCTCGAAGGAGGCGATACCACAACGGTCGATCACGGCTTTCAGCTGGGTTTCAACCACTGTGTTGGTGGTGCCGGCTTCGAACTGAGCCAGGGTCTCACCGATGCACAGTACCGGCACCAGGCCTGCTTTCTGGATCACTTCGTACTTGGCGGCAACCACGTCGTCGGTCTCTGCGTGCAGGGTACGACGCTCGCTGTGGCCCACCAGAGAGTAGGTGCAACCGAAGGCTTTGAGCATGGAGGGGGCGTTTTCGCCGGTGAAGGCGCCAGACTCGTGAAGGTCGGCGTTCTGGGCGCCGTAGGCGATCTTGGTGCCTGCGGTCAGTTGCTCAACCAGACCCAAAAAGATAACCGGCGGGCAGACGGCGACTTGTACTGAAGGATGAGCGGCAGCAGCCGGGGTCAGTCCTTTGATCAGGGCTTCTACAGAAGCCTTGGTGCCGTTCAGTTTCCAGTTACCCATTACCAGGTGCTGTCTCATCTTGTATATCTCCTAGGCATTTGATTGCGCGACATTATATGAATTGAACCGAGCCCAAGATAGCTGACCCGGCGGCAAATGACGTAATTTTTTTTCGCTTTCCTGATCCAAATCAGGAATGGAATCGTCGATCGCTCATTCGTTAACCTGACCCCGCAGACGGGCCCACCATACCCCAATCCACTCGTGAATGGCAGCCTCGGAATACATCAGATAACGCCCCTTGGGCAGGTAAGTGTAGAGGGGTTGCGGCTGCTGGCTCTGCTTGGCGGTGTAATCCGTGGGCGCCGGCACCGCATCGAGTCCCTGACCGCGATAGAGCGCCATGGCCCGCGGCAGGTGGGTGGCCGAGCTCACCAGTGCCACCCGCTTGCCCTTGAGCAAGCGAGCTATGCTGACAGCCTCGTCATGGGTGTCTTTGTTGTTTTCAAACAACGTCATGCGGGCCCTGTCTATCCCGAGACTCACCGCCATGCGGGCGTTGACCTCGGCATTCGACAGGGGATCCCCCGCCACGGCGCCTGAGAAGACGAGTTGGGCATCAGGATACGCCTCGGCCAGACGAACCCCCTCCAGGGTGCGGGCCAGCGCTATATTGTTCTGCCAGGAGCGCTCGGGGACGGCAGGATCGCTCACGTGACCGTTGCCGAGTACGACGATAGCTTCTATATCCGGGTGCTGACTTATCTCGAAGGGAGGGTAGGTCTGCTCCAGCGAGCGGGCCAGCTCATAGCTGACCGGCCGCATCCCCATCAGAGCGACGATCGCCAGGGAGAGGGTGGCCAACAGCTTGCCGGTCTTCTGGAAACGGGTGAACCAGAGCAGCAGCAGAGCCAGCACTAATAAGGAGAGGGAGAAGGGCAGCGGCATCAGCAGCTGACCCAGCCACTTCTTGAGTTCGAACAAAGGGGGTCGTCCTTGAGTTTTCAGCGGATCCGGGATGTGACAGAATACCTCTCTTTTTTCCTGTGGCCCAACCCTGTCTACGCCCCGATGGCGAGTCACCGACGGGGCGGCCGAAGATGAGTGTTGTCTTGAAGCAAGATCAGAGTTTTGACGGACGTGCCGACAAGTTCGCCCGCAACATCTACGACTCCACCAAGGGGCGCATTCGCACTACCGTGGTGTGGAGCGACATCGAAGCCTGCCTGGCGCGGCTCGGCAATCGGCCGCTGCGGATCCTGGATGCGGGGGGCGGCTTTGGCTACTTTGCCCAGAAGCTCGCGGCCATGGGCCATCAGGTGGAGCTGTGCGATCTGTCGGCAGAGATGCTGGCACTGGCCCGCACCCAGATCGCCGAGCAGGGGCTCGAAGACAGAATTCGTCTCATCCATTGCCCCATCCAGGATCTCAAGTCCCATGTGAGCGGAACCTTTGATCTGGTGCTCTGTCACGCCGTGCTGGAGTGGCTCGCCGAGCCGCGCCAGACCCTGCTCGGTCTGTTCCCTTTCGTCAATGCAGGGGGCATACTGTCGCTGCTTTTCTACAACCGCCACGGCCTGCTGTTCCAGAGCCTGGTGGTGGGCAATTTCGACTATGTACGCCAGGGGCTGAACAAGAAGCGCCAGACCGCCCTGACCCCCACCAATCCGCAGCTGCCTGAGCCGGTGTACGACTGGATCGGGCGAGGGGGGCTCAAGATCATCGGCAAGACCGGGGTGCGCGTCATCCACGACTACATGCGCCACAAGCAGGATCAGCACGAGAAGTTCGACGATCTGCTGGCCATGGAGCAGCAGTACTGCCGTCAGGAGCCTTTCGTCTCATTGGGTCGCTACATCCATGTGATGGCCCAAAAACCGGTCGCTTGAGACCCTGGGCCGTCGCAGTCGACGCCATTTTTGCGGGATACAGCCGCCGGGGCGCCCTTTAAGCCCTGGCCGATACACAACGCGCGGGAGCGATGCGTACATGAGGTGCGCGCCACCCCGCCGGTTATAACAACGAGATGATAACGTCATGATGAGTACATCCCGTACCCTGCCCGAGACGGTAGGATGGGTCAGGCAGGAGGGTCTGGCCTTGAGCCTGCCCACCGATCGGCTGGCCTTTCTGATTGCGATCAAGACACTCTCCGAGGATGAATCGGACTTGTCAGAGGCCGCGCTGCACGACGCCTTCGGCTATGTGAGCAGCGCCTTCGGCCAGATGGACGAGACCCAGAGCGGTCGCGCCAACAATGCCATCAACGATCTCATTCGCCAGCAACTGTTGTCGCGCTTCAACACCGACATGGTGGCGGGCGAGAGCCTCTATCGCCTGTCGCGCCTTGGCGTCGGCATCGTCGATTTCTTTCTGGAGAGCCGTCAGGTCGACTCCATCAAGCTCTCCATCCTGCTCGAGCACCTGGCCTCCGAGCTTGACACCGCCCGCAAGGCGGCGCTGGCTCTGGACACCCGCGAGCAGTGGGATGCCGAAGTGCTGCCCAGGCTCAGCTTCTCTCTTGAGGAGACCCTCGGGCGCATCGATCTCACCCAGCGCGCCATGGACGAGCAGCAAAATCAGGTCAAACGGGAAATCGCGGCCCTGTTGACCCAGAACTGGATTGACGCCATCCACAGCTGCGAGAAGCTGCTGCATGAAACCGGTCAGACCCTGCGGGAGCTGCAAGATACCCTGGACGCCGCCGGCCATCGCCTGCAGGCGGGGCTGCTCAACATTCAGGAAGCCGCTCAGGGACGGGACGATCTGTTCCACGTCGAGGAGCTGACTCACGCATTGCAGGGACGGCTGGATGTCATCACCTCCTGGGGCCAGCAGTGCATCGAGCTCTGGTCCCGCTATGACAGACACGTCCACAAATTTATCCGCAACGCCATCGACATGGACAAGAACCGCGCCTTCAGCCAGCGACTGCGGGAATCCATCCGCAACTTCGAGCAGCACAACTGGCAGCTGCGCATCGCCGAAGAGCCTCGCCTGTTGGAGCTGCGGGACGAAACCATCGCCATTCATGACGAAGAGGTGACCGGCGAGGTGCCCCTCGAGATGGAGTACCTGGAGATGGTGGACATCAACCAGGAGTTGGCGGAGCGCATCGAGCGCTACCTCGCCCGCTACCCCGAGCAGCGCTCCCAGCTGGACCTGGCCGACGTGCTGCGGGAATACCTGCTGGACTACCCGGCCCACGCCCACTTCGACGTGGCGCGCCTCTTGATAGATCAGGCCGTGCGCCTCGGCCATGCCAGTGGTGAACGTGAGCTTCACCACCAACCCGCATGGAAACCCATTAACCAAGCTGGATCCAAGGTTCAGGCCTATGTCATTGATCAATACTGAATTTCCCTTGCCGCTGCGACTGGCTGAGGCCATCGCCAACCCCTTGTTTCCGCGCATCGACACCGCCTTGCGCTCGGGCCGCCACATCAGTGCCGACGATTTCGAACAACATTCGGCCCTGGTGGAGTTTCACGGTGAGCTGGAGATCTTTTACGGCCGCTATCAGGTGGAGCTCATCAAGGCGCCGGAAGGCTTCTTCTACCTGCGCCCGCGCCCCAGTGCCGACATCGGCACGACCGTGTTGTCTGAACTCGACATGCTGGTGGGCAAGGTGCTCTGTTACCTCTATCTGAGCCCGGACCGCCTCGCTTCGGAAGGGGTGTTCGCCATGGGTGAGCTGCAGGAGGAGGTGCTGAGCCTCGCCGATGAGAAGCAGCTGCTGCGCATGGTCAACAGCCGCTCCGGCGGTACGGATCTGGACAAGAAGAAGCTCTTGGAGAAGATCCGCACCTCCATGCGCCGGCTGCGGCGCCTTGGCATGATCACGGCCCTCGGCAACGGCGACAAGTTCCGGGTAAACGAGTCGGTGTTTCGCTTCGCCGCCGACGTGCGCTCCGACGAGGATCCCCGCGCCGTGCAACTGCGCATGATCCAGGAAGGGGAAGCCATCTTCCACGACGACGAGATGCCGAGCAGCGATTCCCTGTTCGACGACATCGAGGCGGATCTGGACGAAGAGCAGCTGGAGCTGGAGGTGGAAGATGAGCAGCAAGGTTAAATTTTTGGCCCAAATGGGGACGACAGGTTTGATGGAGAGAGCGGCGTGAGAGGCAAATTCAAATCCCTGACCATGGTCAACTGGAACGGCTTCTTCGCCCGCACCTTCGATCTCGACCAGCTGGTCACTACCCTGTCTGGCGGCAACGGAGCGGGCAAGTCCACCACCATGGCGGCCTTTATCGCGGCGCTTATTCCGGATCAGTCTCTGCTTCACTTCCGTAACACCACGGAGGCGGGCTCATCCAGCGCGTCCCGGGACAAGGGGCTCTACGGCAAGCTGCAGCGCGGCCACTGCTACTCTGTGCTCGAAGTGATGAACAGCCGCGAGCAGCGGATCTGGGTCGGCGTACATCTGGAGCAGGTGGCGAACCGTGACAACAAGGTCAACATCACCCCGTTCGCCCTGGTGGATGTGCCGGCCAATCTGGCACCGACCGATCTCCTGCTGGAGAAACTCGACGGTGGCAAGGGGCGGGTGCGCGCCTTCACCGATCTGAAGGGCGCCGCCGCCGAGCTTGGCGCCATGAAGGTCGCCAAGTTCAATACGGTGACCGATTACCACAACTTCATGTTCGAGTTCGGGATTACCCCGAAGAAGCTGCGTGATCAGAAGGATCGCGGCAAGTTCTATCGCCTGATCGAGGCCTCCCTCTACGGCGGCATCTCGTCCTCCATCAGCCGCTCCTTGCGTGAATACCTGCTGCCGGAGAACTCAGGGGTGCGCAAGGCGTTCCAGGACATGGAGGCGGCCATCTACGAGAACCGCCGCACCCTGGAGGCCATCAAGGAGACCCAAGGTCAGCGGGATCTGTTCAAGAACCTGATCACCGAAACCACCCACTATGTGGCGGCGGACTATGTGCGCAACGCCGCCGAGAAGAACCGCCTCTCCGAGCTGGCACTCAAAGCCCGTGCCGAGCTCGCCGAGAAGCGCCGCATCCTGGCCGAAGAGAAGCAGCGCGCTATTTATCTGGCGGACGAAGTCGAGCAGCTCACCAGCCGCGAGAAGCTGCTGACCGACGAGCTGGAGTCTGCCGCCGAGCACCTGGCCAAGGTGATGGCCGCCGTCGCCCTGCAAAAGAAGATCGAGATGTATCGCGCCGATCTGGCGGAGCTCAACGACAAACTCGAGCAGCAACAGGCGGTGGTGGAAGAGATCCACAGCCAGCTGCTGGAGGTGGAGGAGCGCAAGGAGCTGGCGCAGGGGGAGGTCGATAGCCTCAAGACCCAGCTCGCCGACTATCAGCAGGCGCTGGATATCCAGCAGACCCGCGCCATACAGTACCGTCAGGCGGTGCAGGCCCTCGATACTGCCCGCGAGCAGTGCGAGCTGCCGGGGTTGACCGCTGAGCAGGCGAGCGACACCCTGCATCAATTCCGCACCGCCGAGCAGAGCCTCACCAGCCGGGTGCTGGGGGCCGAGCAACAGCTCGCCCTGGCGAAAGCCGCGGTGGCCGAACACCAGGCCGCACTGACGCTGCTGCTGGGCATCGCCCCCGAGACCGCCCGTGAGGCCGCCTGGCCCACGGCCCAGGCCCTGCTCAAGCGCCATATCGAAGACAAGGCCCGCATTGCCCAGGGGCAGGGGCTGCGCGCCGCTCTGGCTCGCCTGGAGAAAGAGAGCGAGAGCCAGAAGAACCTGCTGCGCCTGCGCGATGAGTTGGCGCAAGCCTCTGGTCAGCAGATTGGGAGCAGTGACGAGCTGGAGGTCTTCCTTGAGGCCCAGCGCACCCGTCAGGAAGAGCTCGCCGAGCAGCAGGCCGAGACAGCCCAGCGCCGCGCCAGCCTGGAGCATCAGGGCGCCCAGCTTGGCCGCGACATCAAGGATCTCACCGCACTGGCCCCGCGCTGGCTGAAATCTTTCGAGAAACTCGAGCAGTTGCGCGAACAGAGCGGATTGGCGCTCACCAGCGCAGAGGCGCTCTCCGCCGGCATGCAGACCGTGCTCGACAAGGAGCGCGAGTTCGAGCAGGAGAGCAACCGTATCCAGGCCCAAAAACAGGCGCTGGAGCTGCAAATTCGCAACCTGCAACTGGGAGCCGGGGAGGCGGATCCACGTCTGGCCCGCATCGCCGAGCAGGTGGGGGGCGTGCTGCTCTCCGATGTCTATGACGACATCTCCATCGACGATGCCCCTTACTATTCCGCGCTCTACGGCCCGGCCCGCAGTGCCCTGGTGGTGCTGGACCTTGAGGGCGCCATCGAGCGGCTGAAGAAACTGGAAGACTGCCCCGAGGATATCTATCTCATCCAGGGCAATCCGGATTCGTTCGATGAGGATCTGGTGGAAGCGGACGAGCTCGGCGACGCCGTGCTGGTGCGCACCAGCAAGCGTCAGGTGCGCTTCTCCCGCTACCCCGAACTGCCGCTCTTTGGCCGCGCCGCTCGCGAGAAACGTATCGAGCAGCTCGACCTTGAGCGGGAAAACCTCATCGAAGGCTACGCCAAGGCCGCCTTCGAGCAGCAGAAATACCACCGCCTCTACGGTCACTTCCGCGACTTTATCGGTGCCCATCTGGACATCGCGTTCAGAGCGGATCCGGAAGCCGAGGTGGAAGCCAAGCAGAGCGAGCTGCGCAAGTTGCAGGGGGCCATGGCCGAGTGTGACAAGCAGCTCGGCGAGGCCAAGGCCACTGCCGCCCAGCTGACCCGCTATATCCAGCTGGTGCAGGCCATGCTGCCCTTTGCCCACCTGTTTGCAGAGGCCGATCTGGCCGCGCGCCTCGAGGCCGCCCACGCCGATGTGGAGCGCCTCAAGGCAGCCGAGACCTTTATCGCCCAGCACGGTAAGGCGCTGGAGATGCTCGAGGCCAAGGTGCAAGTGCTGCGCCAGGATCCGCAAGATCTCGCCGCCCTGCAGGCCGCGTTCGACGAGGTGAGCGAATTGCTGGCGGAGCAGAAGCGCCGTTGCTATGCCCTCGATCAGCTGGTGGCCCGTCTGCCGCACTTCGCCTACCAGGATGCGCAAGACCTGCTCGGCAAGGCGTCCGAGATGAGCGAGCGGCTGAAAGAGAAGCTCAAAGCCGCCGAGCTGGCCGCCCGCACCGCCACCGAGCAGCACAAGCAGATTGCCCAGCGCCACACGGAGGCGCTGCAGGTGCGCACCGCACTGCACTCGAGCGTAGAGGCCAAGCGCCAGACCCTGAGCGAGTTCGAGCAGGAGCTGGCGGCCATGGGGCTGACCCTGTCCGCCGACATGGAAGAGAAGTCCCGCGCCCACAAGAAAGAGATCGAAGAACTGCTCATCCGCACCCGCTCCCGTCGCACCAGCGCCGAGGCCCAGTTGCAGGTATGCAAGCGCGAGATCGAATCCCTTGGCGGTCGTTTGAAGCTCGAAGGCAAGGACTATTTCGGCGCCCGCAAATCCCTGGTGGGTCACAAGGCGAGCTGGTCGCGGGTGGTGCGTCTGGCGCGCGACACGGACGTCGAGAAGCGTCTGAACAAGCGCGAGCTGGCTTACTTAGACAGTGACGAGCTCCGCTCCATGTCGGATAAGGCATTGGGTGCCCTGCGCGTTGCCGTGGCTCACGACGAGGCCCTGCGCGATGCGCTGCGTCTGTCCGAAGGCAACCGCAATACCGAGCAGAAGGTCGGTTTCTACGTGCAGGTCTATCGCTACCTGAAGGATCGCATTCGTAACGACATCATCCGCTCGGACGATCCGGTGGAGGCCATCGAGGAGATGGAGATCGAACTGGCGCGCCTTGCCGATGAGCTCAAGCAGCGGGAAACCCATCTGTCCCTCTCCTCCCACGAGGTGGCGGCCAAGATAACCAACATCATCCGCCGCGAGCAGAACCGCATCCGGGTGCTGAACCAGGGGCTGCAGAACATCGCCTTCGGTCTGGTGCGTGGGGTGCGCCTCAACGTCAATATCCGCGAGGCCCACACTCGCCTGCTGACCGCGCTGGCGGACCAAACCGCCATGCACAACGATCTGTTCGCCGACAAGGAGCTCAGCTTCTCCGAAGCCATGGCCAAGCTGTTCCAGCGCCTGAACCCGCAGATAGAGCAGGGGGAGCGCAGCTATCAGGTGATGGGCGATGTCTTGCTCGATTATCGCAACTACCTGGAGCTGGAGATCGAGGTACAGCGCGGTGCCGATGGCTGGCTGCGGGCCGAAAGCGGTGCGCTCTCCACCGGCGAGGCGATCGGTACCGGTCAGGCCATCCTGCTGATGGTGCTGATCAGCTGGGAGGAGGAGTCCCGCCGCCTGCGCGGCAAGGATATAGCCCCTTGCCGCCTGTTGTTCCTGGACGAGGCGGCGCGTCTGGATGGCAAGTCCATCGCTACCCTGTTCGAGCTGTGCGAGCGGCAGGACATGCAGCTCTTGATCGCGGCGCCCGAGAACATCAGCCCGGAAAAGGGCACCACCTACAAGCTCATCCGTAAGGTGCAGGGCAAGCACGAGCACGTGCACGTGGTGGGCCTGCGGGGCTTTGGGTTTGCCGATGACAAGCTCATCGCCTGATGCTGCTGACCTGACACAGGTTGACGGGTGAACACACAAACGGGAGGCTTGGGCCTCCCGTTTTCTATGAAAAATGTGAGAGAGTAGGCCCCTGTTTGCGGGAGCAAGATCGGCGGTGGCAACCTGGTCACCGGGCCGGTGTGGCGCCGCAGAATGAATCGAGGAAGTGGATGATGAGAACCATGGTTCAAAAGGGGCTGTTGTTACCCCTCAGCCTGCTGTTGGCAGCCTGCAGCAGCCAGCCGGAGGCCAGCAAGAGCGGCAACTGGCGCGGTTATAGCCAGACCGGGCTGGCGTCTTACTATGCGGATCGCTATCACAACAAGAAGACGGCGAGCGGCGAGCCCTACAAGAGCAACGCCAACACGGCGGCTCACATGACGCTGCCCTTCGGCTCCCTGGTGAAGGTGACCAATGTGGCCAACGGCAAGAGCGTGGTGGTGCGGGTCAACGACAGGGGCAACTTCCCCAGGGGGCGGGTGATCGATCTCTCCAGAGCCGCGTTCAGCACCATAGGCAATACCCGAGCCGGTCTTATCAAGGTCAATCTGGAAGTGATGTAAGTGTTGTTGACTGCATTGCCCTGATTTTAATTGTTGTTTGTGCTGCTTTTGTTTGAGTTTGTGGTTGTTTGTGTGGTCGCGGCGTCATCAGCAGGATCCCGTCCTTGGGTCGCCCTGCTAGCCGAGATGTCGGGAGCCGATACCCGACTTGATGCCCGCCAGGATCCGAAGAGGATCCGCAAGGAGCGATAGGAATAAGGAGCGATAGGAGTATGGAAAACAACGCCTGGCTGGTGATTAGCGCCCATCGCAGCGAGTACCCTGAGCCCATCACCTTTGTGAAGGGCACCCCGCTCAGGGTGGGCGAGCGGTATGAGGGAGAAGAGGATTGGCAGGACTGGTTCTTCTGCCAGTGTGCGGGTCAGCAAGGAGGCTGGGTGCCGGCTCAGCTTATCGAGTGGCTGGACAAGGGCCTGGCACGCGCCCGGGAGGACTACACAGCCAGGGAGCTGAACGTGCAACCGGGTGATCAGCTTGTCGGCCATCGGATGATCAACGGCTGGATCTGGTGTGACAACGCCGAGGGGACGGCCTCTGGCTGGGTGCCGCTCGCCAATCTACGGGAGCGGCGGGAGCCATAAACCCTTAGTGGCGCCACGCCGCCCATCTGTGGTGTTATCCCAATCGCTGTTCAATAGGATGAACAGTCTGTCCATATTGTCCGTCTATACCCATCAATCGCCTGCTCTTACACTGCCTCTCATCTTGAAGGATATGCCCATGACCCGCTGGCGAGCCGCGGCGAGGGGCATCCCTGGCTTATGTGTCTCTTGATAGGGGAGTGTGATGATGAAAGCAGACAAACTGGTGTCGATAGCGGTACTCAAGGCCAAAACGGGCATGAGCGAGGCGCTACGGCGCGAGTTGCTCAAGCTGATCGAGCCGACACGGCGCGAGCCTGGCAACCTCGATTACGTGCTGTTCGAGCTCAAAGACGAGCCGGGCAGCTTCTATATGCGGGAGGCCTTCACCAGCCAGGCCGCGCTGGATGCCCACTGTGCCACCGACTACTTCCAGGCCTTCGCCCGCCAGGCCGATGAGCTGCTGGCCGAGCCGCTGCGGCTCATTTTTCTGGAGGAGATAAGCCCATCGCCATGATGGCGTCCTGAGCACCAGCCTGGCTATCGACTGACTCGGGCCCTGGCTTCGCTATCCTTGGCATAGGGAAGCCAGCGGCAGGATGCCAGCCATGGCAACACAGCGGCGGCTGGCGAGGGCAGTGGGTCATGGAGGAGGGAACGATGAAGCGAACGCTGATCCTGGTGCGTCACGGCAAGTCGAGCTGGGAGGAGGACTTGCCGGACAGGGAGCGGCCGCTGGCCGAGCGTGGCCTGCGAGATGCCCCCATGATGGGCAAGCGCCTGGCCAAGGCGCTGGCTGACAATGAGGTCCATCCGGACCTTATCCTGTCGAGCCCGGCGTGCCGGGCCCTGTCGACGGCTAGGCTGCTCGCCGATGTGCTCGCCTATCGCGGGGAGATTGCCTTGGATAAACGTATGTATGCAAGCGATGCCCGCACCCTGCTGACTGTGATAGGGGCGCTCGATGATGGGCTGCGATGCGTCATCCTGGTGGGGCACGATCCCGAATTCACCGAGCTGGCCCATGGATTCTCCAGCGAGATCACCCGCATGCCGACCTGTGCCATCGCTCGCTTCAGCTTCGAGGGCGAGCCCTGGTCGGCCATCCCAACGCTCGCCCCGACCAGGGTCTGGTTCGATTGTCCAAAAAAGCCGTAAGCAATCTCTTTTCCGGCGCGGCTTAGGTACCAAAACGGCGTGCAATAACAACAGGGGCCGAGAGGCCCCTGCATGTTATGTACGATCCCATCCCTAGCTCACCGTAAAGGAGAGCATCATGCCGGTGTCCTCGTGCTCCAGCAGGTGGCAGTGGGCCATGTAGGCGCGCTCTTTCGGGGCAGGGTGGTCAAACTGAATAAGCACCTCGCTCTCGCCCCCCTCGACTCGGACTATGTCCTTCCAGCCCGCGCGATGGGGCAGGGGCGCCTGACCGTTCTCCTTGAGGATGCGAAAACGGGCGCCGTGGATATGGAAGGGGTGCAGCATCATGTCCCCCTTGCCGGAGATGGTCCAGCGCTCAGGCTGACCGAGTTTGGCATCGAAGGCCGGCACCCCCATCTCGAACGCCTGGCCGTTGATGCGATTGGCCATGGAGAGCCCTTCCCCCAACCCTTGCTTGCCTGAGCCAGCCCCGTGGGACATCCCCATGGCGCCGTGATCCATGCCCTTCATCTCTGGCATCCCCTTCATCCCCTCCATCTTGTGCATGGCGTGGGGATCCGGATTGCCGGCGGTGTGCATCTCCATGCTCATGCCGCTACCCATGGCCTTCTGGCCATAGGTCTCCATCAGTCGTTGCATGCCGATCCTGTCGAGATCCGGATCCATGGCGAGCTGGAAGTGGCGACGGGTCCAGCTGTCACTATTGCTTGGCAGGGATGGGAGCGATCTGAGCCTGTCCGGCAGGCTGGCGGCCAGGGTGAGGGCGGAGGGGGCCAGGGTCAGCAGGGGCAGGGGCTGATCGAAGGGAGGCAGGGCCATGCCCATCTGGGTGACGGGCAGGGCGAGCAGCTCGATGGCCTTGTCCTTGAGCTCCACCATGACCTCGAAGCGCTCCCCCATCAGCACCTCCAGCTCGGTGAGTTTGACCGGTTCGGGCAGGAAGCCCCCGTCGGAGGCAATCACATAGAAGGGCTGGTTGCCGCCAAGGGCCAGGCGCAGGGAGCGGGCGTTGCAGCCGTTGAGAACGCGAAGCCGCACCCAGCCGCGGGGCGCCACATGTCGGGGGGCCAGGGCGCCGTTGACCAGGGGCAGGTCCCCGAACCAGCCCACGGCGGCGCTCATCTCATCGAGCCGATAGTCTATCTGACCCTTGGCATCGAGGCGCTTGTCCTGAAGCACCACGGGAATGTCGTTGACGCCCCAGCGGGTGGGCAGCGGCCAGCGGGCGCTCTCCTCGTCATCGATGAGGATGAGACCGGCCAGCCCCATGGCCACCTGGCGCCCTGTCTTGCCGTGGGCGTGGGGGTGATACCAGCAGGTGGCGGCGGGCTGGGTCAGAGTGAAGCGGCTAGTGAGGGTCTCCCCCGGCGCTATCATGGCCTGGGGGCCGCCGTCGGCGTCACCGGGGATCTCCAGCCCGTGCAGATGCACAGTGGTGGTTTCCGGCAATCGGTTCAGGGTGTGCAACTGGATGGCCTCATCGGTGCGCAGCTTCAGGGTCGGACCGAGCAGGGCGCCGTTGTAGCCCCAGGTCAGCGTCTCCTTGCCACGCCAGGCTGTGACACCGGGCTGCGCCGTCAGGGCGATATTGCCTGCCGCGTCCGGGGTGAGCAGAGGCGGAATGGGCAGACTCTGGGGCTCGGCGGCAGAGAGCAGGCGCGAATAGGAGAGCGGCAATACGCCGGCGAGTCCGAGCAGTGAGCCGCGGATCAGAAAGTCACGTCTGTTCATAGGAGGATTTCCCATCAGGTTCTCGTTACCGTCACCTTGACTCTTCCCCCTGAGGGAAGGTCAACCCACAGACGATGGTCCGGCCATTGCTCCCTTTGCTGCGCTTATTCGCCGACAGGGGCACCTCTGCCGTGATGATTGGCAGGCGCGGCCCTATTGCGCAGCCTGGGTTGCGGGGAAGGGGTCTTGCCACTCGGGGCGATAGCGGCGCAGGATCTCCTGCTGCTCTTCGCTGAGATAGGGGTTTTCCAGCGTAATCACGATGCGAGCTGGTAGATCCAGCTGCTGCAACGCCAGTCGGGTCGAGTCATGGCTGCGCAGCAGCGCCTGGAAGCTGCCGTTGTGGTACATGATGTCAAGGCCGGCGGCCACTATCTCATTGGTGCGTTTGTTCTCGGGGGAGCCGTAGAAGAAGAGATCGCTTGGGTAGTGCAGGAGCAACCGGTTGTCGATGACAAGCCCGGGCCCGAAGTGGTCGACCTCGGGCAGCACCTCGAAGATGGCGCGGGGCAGCACGTCGAAGCGCCCGGCCTTGAGCATGGGAAACAGGTTGGGGTATTCGGAGGTGACCACCCGCAAGCCATTGGCCCGGTAGATGTCGCTGTCCACCCAGGTGGTGCCACCGCCCACGCGCAGGGAGGCCAGCGCCTCCTTGCTGGTGATCCCATCCAGCGCGGCGTCCTGCTCTGCCCGCAGCAGCACCCGGTAGCCGCCACCCCCTAGGTAGAGGGGAACGGGGATGAGATCGAGCTGACTGGAGAAGGGGGCGCCGATGGAGGTGGCCAGCATGTTGCAGCGGGTGCCGAGGCCAACCTCGGTGGCGGCGCGCCTGTCGGAGGTGACTCCTTCTGGCAGCGAGCAAAATTGCACATCCGGGGTGTGGCCTGCGGCGCGAATGGCGCTCTCCAGCAGGGCTTGGCGATAGTGCAGCAGGGGATTGTCGGTCTGATTGCTGCCGATCAGGCGCACATGAATGACCTCGGCCAGCGCGGCTTGGGCCCATAACCCGGCAGCCAGCAGCAGGCCGCACGCGACCAACCCGGATCCTTTGCGCATAACGACCTCCATCTTTCTCATGGGACCAGAGGGCACAGACTTGGCTTTTTCCCGCTGGTGAGTCCCATTATGCGGCTCGGCTTATCCGCCATACAACCACGGCCAAGTGCTTGTTATCACAGATTTGTTCACTGCCCGCGCGACCAGCCTGATCGCCACCGAGGAGCCTTGTGGCTCATCTTGATATGTGGTTTACGGAGCCCGATTCTGCACCGCCTGGAGGGCCAGATCCGGCGACCCTCGTTTTGAAAGAGGGTGTGGATCGCGAGGTGCTCAAGGGATGGATCCGCGCTGTCATTCCCTGCCATCTGGCCGGGAAGAAGCCGCGCCGCTTACCCCTAGGGCAAACGGCGCCCGTGAACTCAGCCGTCAGCGGACTGGTTCATCTGCTGGCTCATGGTGTCGATAAAGTCGCGGATGACAGGGGAAACAGGCGCGCCGGCCGTCTGCGGCGCATAGAGTACGCATACATCGGCCGGGATGGCCTGCTCAAGGCGAACGAAGCGCACATGGGGCCACTTCTGGTGGGCATAGCTGGCCGGGGCGAGGGCCACTTGCTGGCTGGTCGCCACCACCGCCATCAGGGTATTGGGCTCGACCACCTCCTGAGTGAGCTGGGGGTAGAAACCCTCCATCAGGCAGGAGTCGATGATGAGATCGGTGGAGGCCGAGTTGGCCCGGCTCATCAGCACGAAGCGCTCGCCAGCCAGCTCGGTGAGGGAGACCCGTTTGCGATCCCGCAGCGGGTGCTCGTCCGATACCGTCAGCATCATGGACTCCCGATAGACGCTCTCGGCCTGCAGGGGGTGGATGTTGAAGGTGTCGGCGAAGCGGGCGAGGCCGATGTCGATCTCCTTGCTCGCCAGCGCCTGTTTCTGCTTCTCCGGCGAGAGCTCGGTGAAGGAGATCTCGTACTCGGGGTGCAGCCGATGGCACTGTCTTATCACCTCGCCAAAGCCCGCCCAGAAGATCGAGCTGACCAGGCCGATGCGGATCTGGTTGCGCTCCATGCGCCCCGCCTGCACCACCTTGTTGAGGCCGCTCTCCAGCACGTCGAACAGCAGGCTGCATTCGTCCATCAGCAGGCGTCCTGTGGGGGTGAGACGTACCTGGCGGGTGTTGCGCTCGAACAGGGTCAGTCCCAGCACGGTTTCCAGCTCCTTGATCTGGGAGCTCAGCGGTGACTTGGAGACGTTCAACTGCTCGGCGGCCCGGCTGAACTGACCGCAGCGAGCCACCTCATGGAAGTAGCGCAGCATCTTGAGGGTGACGCGATCGCGCCACTGGCTGTCGAGGGACAAGGTGCCTCCTGTCTTGTTTTTTGTGTCATGGGGGGAGGGTGAGATCCCCGTCAAAGATTGCGCATCCAGTACCATCCGCAGCGACCCGGCTGAGGGGGTTGGGGACGATCCGGCTCACACTCTGCGTTTCCGTCATGCCGACAAGCGCTGCCAAACGGGCACAAAGAGGCGTCAATCAGCGCCTTTTATCACCTTTTCAGCCACTCAAATGGCCTGCTGCGGTTTTTATTGTGCTGAAAATCGGGACAGTTGGGCCGATTTTAACGATTTTTTTCGCCAAATACCTCCCCTAGAGTGAGCCCATCCTTCCTTCCATCACTCAATGAGGCGCACTCCATGCACAACCCACAGCACTCCATGCCACAAGATCCCGTTCTCAACGCCGTCGCCACCATTCTCGCTCGCAAACCGGGGTTTGCCCCCCGCGCCGCCATGATCCTGGGCTCCGGCCTCGGCGTGCTGGCCGATGCGCTGGAGGAGAAGGTCTGCATCCCCTACGAGGAGCTGGACGGCTTCCCGGTCAGCACGGTAGTGGGCCACAGCGGCGAGCTGGTGCTCGGCAAGCTGCACGGGGTGGACGTCATCTGCATGAAGGGTCGCGGCCACTACTACGAGCACGAGACCATGAAGGTGATGACCACACCGGTGCGCGCTTTCAAGCGCCTGGGCTGCGAGCTGCTGCTGGTGACCAATGCCGCGGGCTCTCTGCGCCCGGAGCGGATCGGGGTTGGCTCCCTGGTCATCTTCAACGATCACATCAACACCATGCCGGGTACTCCCATGACGGGCGCCAACGACGAGGCCTATGGCCCACGTTTCTTCAGCCTGGCCAATGCCTATGACAAAGAGCTGCGCAGCGAGGCGCTGGCGGTGGCCGAAGGCGAGGGGATTTCGGTCAATCAGGGGGTCTTCGTCTCCTACAGCGGTCCCTGCTTCGAGACCGCGGCCGAGATCCGCATGATGCAGATCATCGGTGGCGACGTGGTGGGCATGTCTGTGGTGCCCGAGGTGATCAGCGCCGCCCACTGCGGCCTGCCGGTGCTGGCCATCTGCGCCATCACCAACATGGCGGAGGGACTCGGCGACGTGCAGCTCTCCCACGAGCAGACCCTCAAGTGCGCCAAGCTGGCGGAAGCGGACTTCATTCGCCTCATCAACGCCTTCATCCGCCACCACTTCTAAGTACCCCAAGACCAGGAGGTCATATGTTTGCAGCAGGATTTCTCGGCATGGCGGCGCTGGTGCTCATCGCCATTCTCGCCTCGACCAACCGCAGGGCCATTCACCTGCGGACCGTGGGGCTGGCGCTGGCCTTGCAGGTGCTCATCGGCGCCCTGGTGCTCTATGTGCCGCTGGGACGGCGGGCGCTGGAGGCCATGGCCCACGGCGTCGACGCCGTGCTGGCCAGTGGCAAGGCCGGCATCCATTTCCTGTTTGGCAACCTGGTCAACTTCTCGGTGGATGGCATCGGCTTCGTGTTCGCCCTCAACGTGCTGCCGCTGGTGGTGTTCTTCTCGGCGCTGATCGCCGTGCTCTATTACCTCGGCATCATGCAGCTGGTGATCCGCTTCATCGGCGGCGCCATGGCCCGCCTGCTCGGCACCTCCCAGACAGAGTCCATGTCGGCGGTGGCCAACGTCTTCGTCGGCCAGAGCGAGGCGCCCCTGGTGGTCAAGCCCTATATGCCCAAGATGAGCGACTCCGAGTTCTTCGCCGTCATGTGTGGCGGCATGGCCTCGGTCTCCGGCACTGTGCTGGCAGGCTACGCCATGATGGGGGTGGACATGCAGTACCTGCTGGCGGCCTCCTTTATGGCTGCGCCCGGCGGCATACTGTTTGCCAAGCTGATCATCCCGGAGACCAGTCAGCCGGCCTATGAGTTCGATCACAGCGTGCAGTTCGATGGCAAGAAGCCGGAGAACGTGCTGGCGGCGGCCGGGGAGGGTGCCAGCAGCGGCCTCAAGCTGGCGGCGGCCATCGGCGCCATGCTGATCGCCATGATAGGGCTGGTTACGCTGGTCAATACTTTGCTCGGCGGGGTGGGGGAGATGATGGGCATGTCGCTCTCTCTTGAGATCATCCTGGGCTGGATCTTCTCGCCGCTGGCCTTCCTGCTCGGGGTGCCGCTGGCGGACATCGGCATCGCTGGCGCCATGATTGGCAAGAAGCTGGTGGTCAACGAGTTCGTGGCCTACAGCGATCTCGCCCCCTACCTGAAAGACGCGAGCACTGTGACCGCCGCCGGGCTGCAGGTGCTGGAGGAGAAATCCAAGGTGATCATCAGCTTCGCTCTGTGTGGCTTCGCGAACCTCGCCTCCATGGGGATCCTGATCGGCGGTCTCGGCACCCTGTGCCCGTCCCGTACCGATTTTATCGCCCGCCATGGCCTGCGCACCGTCTTGGCCGCCACCTGCTCCAACCTGATGAGCGCCGCCATCGCCGGGATCTTCTTCTCCCTGGCGATCTGACCCTCATCCCTCTGTTGCGGGGCGCTGCGGCGCCCCTGTTTATGACCCCTATCCCAACCATGTCGGAGCTTTCTTATGCCCTCAGCCACTCCTTTGGATCTCAAGTCAGCCGCCATCCGGGCCATCCGCCTGATGGATCTCACCAGCCTCAATGAGGACGACACGGATGCGCGCATCACAGCGTTCTGCCAGCAGGCGAAGACGCCCCATGGCAACACGGCCGCGGTCTGCGTCTATCCCCGCTTCGTGACCCTGGCACGGGCCACCCTGACCGCTCAGGGCACGCCGGATATCAAGGTCGCGACCGTGGTCAATTTTCCCCACGGCGACAACGACGCCGAAACTGTGCTGGCCGAGACTCTCATTGCCCTGAATGACGGCGCCGACGAGGTCGATCTGGTGATCCCCTGGCGCGCGCTGATGGCCGGTGACCAGGCCCCCGCGCGGGCACTGGTGCGTAGTTGCAAGGCGCTCTGTGGCGATCGCGTGCTCAAGGTCATTATCGAATCCGGTGAGCTGAAGGAAGCCGCACTTATTCGCGCTGCCTCCCTGCTCGCCATCGAGGAGGGGGCCGATTTTATCAAGACCTCCACCGGCAAGGTGGCGGTCAATGCCACCCCAGAGGCCAGTCGAGTTATGCTGGCGGCCATCGCCGAGCTGGGTGCCCAGCACAGGGTGGGTTTCAAGGCGGCGGGCGGGGTGCGAAGCGCGCAAGAGGCGGCGGACTACCTGGGGATGGCGGTGAGTGAGTTTGGCGAGCACTGGGTGGATGCCGCTCATTTTCGCTTCGGCGCCTCCAGCCTGCTCAATCAGCTGTTGGCAACCCTGAACAGCAGCGAATCACAGGCGCCTGCCGCCCTGGCCTCCCACGGGAGCTACTGATCCCCCTTCTCTTATCGGCGCCTCGCACGGGGCGCCCGTCATTCAGGTGTATCCCATGTCACACTCCCGTTTTCATCAGGCCAGGGCCCACGGCAAGGTGCTGCTGTTCACCCTGCTTATCAGCCTGTCGTTTCCCATCGGCAGCGCCCTGACTGCCGCGCTGGATCCCCTGGTAGTCACCTGGGTGCGCTACCTGCTGGCGGCGCTCTGCTTCGTGGTGTTGCTGGCGGGTCAGCGCAAGCTAGTGCTGCCCTCCTGGCGGGATCTGGGGCGCTATACCCTGATCTGCTTGCCCGCGCTCTGTTACTTCGTCGCCATGTTCGTGGCCTTGCAAGAGACCAGTGCGCTGGATGCCAGCGCCCTCTATACCACGGCTCCCTTGATCAGCGCCCTGGCCAGCATGCTGATCATGCGCCGACCCATCAGCCTGCTGATGGGGGCTGCCTTGCTGGGGGGCATGGTAGCGGCGACGCTTATCATCTTTCGGGGGGATCTCGGCCTGGTGGCGAGCCTGAGCCTCACCCCCAGCAACCGCCTCTATCTGCTCGGCTGTGTGGCCATGGCCCTCAACCCCATCCTGGTCAAGCGCTACTACCGGGGGGAGTCCTTCGTCCATCTCACCTGCTGGACCCTGATCTGCGCAAGCGTCTTGCTCACCCTGGTGACGGCGCCCCGCCTGCTGGCCATCGACTGGCTCAGCATCTCGTTGCCACTCTGGCTCGGCATGGGTTACCTGGCGCTGTTTGCCACGGCGCTGAGCTTCTTCCTGTTCCAGCAGGGCAGCGTGGCACTGCAGCCGGAGCAGGTGTCGGCCTACACCTACCTCATTCCTGTGCTGGTGTTGCTCTGCGATCAGCTGCTGGGGGCATCGGTTCCCTGGCAACAGGTGGGTTGGGGCGTGGCCGGGGTGCTGGTCACCATGGGAGTCATGGTATCTGCGCCGTCGACCGGGAGCCATCGTCTGGGGAGGCTAGAGACTAAGTCCTAGAGGGGAGCTGACTCGGGAAGCCGGGAACCAAGCCTAGAGGAGAGGGGGGCTGCTCGGGAGGTCGAGGACTGAGCCCACTGGGGAGGTCGGCATCGATCCTGCCTGTTTGTCGCCCGAGACAGCCAGTTATTTGCCCATATGGCAGATGAGATAACTACTTTTTAACGGCGTGGTGAATATTTCGGTTGTTAATGCAGATTGTGCAGACGTTTATGTTGTCACAAATCCATCCGATAGCGCGATACGCAAGTGCTCGGAGCTCCCGGAGCATAAGAAAGTGCCGCGAGTTTCCCCTTATGCGCTGCTCTGGCGCTCTGTGCTGAGTCTGCTCTCTCAGCCCTCTGCCGCCCAGCCATTCAATCCGCCCGCAACGCTGGCCAATGCCATCGGCAGCAGGCCCGTTGCACGCGGCGTCTCGGCGGATGAGATGAGACCCAAGATGGCTGGCATCTGATCCGGCGGGCGGTGGCACGCACGTCACCTGATTGATGACAGGAGGCTTGCGAAGGGGCCGTGCGTCGCTCAACTCTGAGGCATTCGCACCCCTTTATCGAGGTAGAGGCTGCTGTAGTGGGCCCTGTGGGTGACCAGCATCACCTGATGGCGGCTGCCGTCGGAGAGGATGATGAAATCCCCCGCCTGGGCAGGGCTTTGTAGGACGATCTCGTGTTCGGGGGCGGTCAGCTTGTCGGACTCTTCCCGAAAGCTCAGGGTGTAAGAAAACATATGGCGCTCCACAACAGGCTCATATACAAACACATATTCACAACTCTAGTTGTCCGTGCCGGGATCCGCGGCGCCCAAGTGGCGCTCTTGCATCACTTAAATTGCGGGTAGGGTTACTCGCCAACAGCACTATCTCGTACGGCTCGTCTGGCGGGTAGAGCTGATGTCGGGGGCAGCGGGCAAGCCGTCTGTTTGAAGCCTCATTACAAGGAGCAGTCATGAAGGAATGGAAAGCCGAATTGGTGCGCATCGCCGCCTTTGCCGCGGGGGCGCAGGGGGGCAACCCTGCCGGTGTCTGGATAGGCGGCAGCCTGCCCGAGGCAGAGGAGATGCAGCGCATCGCCGCCGAGGTGGGTTTCTCGGAAACCGCCTTCGCCGCGCCGCTGCCGGAGGGTGCACAAACCAATGAGCCCCGCGAATGGCGGGTGCGCTACTTCTCTCCCGAGGCCGAGGTGCCTTTCTGCGGCCATGCCACCATTGCGCTCGGGGTCGCGCTGGCCCGCCGTTTCGGCGCCGGGGAGCATGCACTGCAGCTCAATCAGGCCAGGATCCAGGTCTCCGGCTGGCAGGATGAGGCGGGGGCCTGGCAGGCGGCGCTGCAGTCACCACCGACTCGCAGCCGACCCGCCCCGGTGGAGACGCTCGCCGCCACCCTGGCGCTGTTTGGCTATACCGCTGCGGACTTGGATCCCCGCATTCCCCCCGCCCTCATCCATGGCGGTGCGGATCACCTGGTGCTGGCGCTAAAGGATCGCGCCACCCTCTCGGCCATGCATTATGAATTGCCAGAGGGCCGCACCCTGATGCGGGCACAGGGCTGGGCGACCGTCCTGCTGGTGTTTGCCGAAGGGGATCAGCTGTTTCATACCCGCAATCCGTTTGCCTTTGGCGGCGTCTACGAGGATCCCGCCACCGGGGCCGCCACCGCGGCCTTTGCGGGTTATCTGCGCGACCTTCACTGGCCTCACTGTGGTGCCATCGACCTGGTACAGGGGGAGGACATGGGCATGCCGTCGCACCTGCACGCCGAGATCCCGGCAGAGCCAGGCAGCGCGATCAGGGTGTCGGGTCGGGCGAGGTTGATGTGAGCACGGGGCGGCTCATGACGCTGCTCTGGGGTAGTTGAGAGGGGTGAGAGGAAAGATCACTCTGGCGGAAAAGGCCGGTTCCTGATCATCAGGGGATCAGGAACCGGTGCGATGCACTTAAGGCCGGCCGCTTAGCAGGATGGCGCCGCCGAGTGTGATAAAGAGTCCGCCCGTGATGCGGCTGAACAGGCGTTGGCCCCGCGCCGGGTTGAAGTAGCTGCCGGCGCGTCTGGCCAGGGCCACATAGCTCAGGTGTACCAAAGTGACGATGACGCAGATGCTCAGGTACATGGTGACAAACTGGATGGGCAGCGGGCTCTGGTGATCGAGAAACTGGGGCAGCAGGGCGCAGAGGAAGATGATGGTCTTGGGGTTGCTGGCCGATACCAGAAACGCCTCGCGAAGGAGTGCGAGATCGCTTCTGGTGCGGGTGCGTGGATCCGTCAAGGGCATGTCGTGACTCCCGGCCCTGGCCGATCGCAGGGCCTTGTAGCCCAGATAGATAAGATATCCGCCGCCGGCGAGCTTGAGGGCGATAAACAGGGGCGGCAGTGTTTGCAGCAGGGCACCGACCCCCATGGCGACCAGAAAAATCAGGATGGCCTGACAGCACAGGTTTGCGCTGATGGTGAGCAGGGCCGGGCGCCAGCCAAGTTGCAGGCCGTTTTTAACCACCAGCAGCACATTGGGGCCCGGCGTCAGGGTTGCCAGCAGATAGGCCAGGAAGAACAGCATCCATGTGTCCAGAGTCATGATATTTCCCTTGTGAAAAGCCTCATGATGCGCCGCACCCATGGGCGCGTCCAGTGGCGTGCGCCGCTAATTTGTGGATATTTTTCTGGCACTTGCCCAAGCATGGGATCCCATGATGAAGGGGTCCCTCAAGCTGCCACTTCGTCGACCAATAAAAAAACCGCCTTCAGGCGGTTTTTTTATTGAAAAGCCTTATTTCAGGGCTTTTTTCAGCTTCTTGATCTTGCCTTCGTGCTTGGCAATCTTAGCCTTGCTGTTCTCGATCTTCTTCTTGATCTCTTTCTTGGATGCCTTAGCCATATGGGTTCTTCCTTTAGGTGGGGGCAGCGCTGCCCTGGGTGTGTCTTTCCATCGACTGCACACTGATGGCAAGGGGAGCTATCGTCTCTCTGCGCGGGCTGGGCTCTGTTGCCGCATCCGTATCGGATGGCTGCTCACAGTGGACGATAAAGGGGTATGACCCCCGAGGCGATGGCCCGTTGTGCCGTCGCCGATGTCTCTACAAGCTAGCGATATTTATCTGTAACGCAAGTAAAAGGCAAGGGGCAGCTTCAAACGATAACGTTTATGACGTCAATCAGTTGGCAACCATTAGGTTTTGAGTTGCCCCCTTTTCTGCGCCAACAGGGGCCCGTGCGATGGCGCTTGTCTCACCCTGGCGGGCTTTTGTGACAATGAATTGATCTGAAGTTGATTGCCGAGTCAGTAGCAAAGGTATACTGGCGCGGTATTTTTAGCCTGTAGCAAAGTTGTACCCATGTCTTTATCTACCGCTTTACCCCCTCTGCAAGTGCAAGCCATGATCCGCGATCTGAAAGAGGGTCGCTTTGCCCCCAGACAGCCCCTCTGTGATGATCTCGCCAGGGATCCCCTCATGGTGGAACTCAACGAACTGGCTGACAGCCTGGATCGGCGTTTTCGCGAGCTGCATAGATTGCAGGAGATCGCCGCCGAGGTCAGCAAGGGGCTCTTTATCGAAGATACCCTCACCCTCATCTACGACACCTTCGCCGAGTTCATTCCCTACGATCGCATCGGCTGTGCCCTGCTCTGTGACGATGGTATCCGGGTGCGTTCCTTCTGGTCCAAGAGCCGGATCAAACAGTTGCCAGGGCTCAAGGAGGGGTATCGCGCCAAGCTGACGGGCAGCAGTCTGGCCCAGATCCTGGAGACGGGGGAGCCCAGGATCATCAACGATCTCGAAGTCTATCTGGCAGAGCATCCTCGTTCCCTCTCAACCCGCCTGGTGCTGCGGGAGGGGGTTCGCTCCAGCCTGACCTGTCCGCTGCAGGTGGATGGCAAGGGCATAGGCTTCCTGTTCTTCTCCAGCGCCCGCAAGCACACCTATCAGAAGCTGCATCAGGAGGTGTTTGTCTATCTGGCGCGCCTCGTCTCCTCCATCATCGAGAAGGCGCAGCTCTATCGTCAGGTACATGAGCTCAATGCCCAGCTGGAGGCCGCGCTGGCCGAGCTCAAGGAGCGATCCTGCCGGGACGCGCTGACCGGTGCCCTCAATCGCGGGGCCATCATGGAGCACTTTGAGCAGCAGATGCAGCTGGCAAAGCGCCGTGGCGAGCCGCTGTGCCTCATCATGCTGGATCTCGATCACTTCAAGCAGATCAACGACACCCACGGCCATCCCGCCGGCGATCATGTGCTGCAGCAACTGGTGCAGGCGCTGACGGCCGAGCTGAGGGAGAGCGATCGGCTGGGGCGTTATGGCGGGGAGGAGTTCATCTTGTTGCTGGGGGAGAGCGACTTGGCCGAGGGTGCCAGGGTTGCCGAGCGACTGAGGGCCAGGGTAGAGGCCATGGACATAGTGCTTGAGGGACAAGGCGTCCCGGTCACCATCAGCCTGGGGGTGAGTGGGGTGCTGCCCATGGGCACAACTTATCCTGCTTGCGCCGAGTTGCTGGCGCAGGCGGATCGGGCGCTCTATCAGGCAAAGCGCACCGGTCGTAACCGGGTCTGCCTGCATGAGGAATAAACCCGCCTTGACGCTTGCCGTGATCCAATAGAAAAAGCGCCCGGTGGGCGCTTTTTCATGGCAAGCGGAGTGACCTCGCGCCGGATCAGGCCTTCTTCAGGTAGGCCGCCACCAGCACTATCTGTACGCCGTTGACCTTGCCTTCGATGTGCAGCGGGTTGTTGGTCAGGCGGATACCCTTGACCAGGGTGCCGCGCTTGGCGGTGAAGCCGCCACCCTTGACCTCAAGATCCTTGATCAGGGTTACCGAGTCCCCTTCCGCCAGCACGGCGCCGTTGGAGTCGACGGTCGGTACGCTGTCGTCATCATCGCTTGCCATGCCCGCTTCGGCCCAGGCCTTGGTCTCTTCTTCCATGTACATCATGTCCAGCATGTCCTGAGCCCAGAGCTCGCCACGGGCGGCCAGGGCCTTGAGCTGACGCCATGCCATCACCTGCACCGCAGGGACCTGGCTCCACATGCTGTCACCCAGGCAACGCCAGTGGTTGACCACTGTGGTGTCCGGCTGCTCCAGCTGACCATGACAGGTGGCACAAAGCGCCACGCTATGATCGTCGTCGCTGGCGGGGGAGTGGGGCACCGGGAAGGCAGTCAGGACGTGTTCTGCTCCACAGAGTTCACACTTGGCGCCCGCGCGCGCTTGCAGGATGGCATTGATGGTCATGTTTCGATTCCGTTTATAGGGGGAAAACGGCCCGCAGAAGCGCGCCGTGCTAACAAGGGGGCGGAATATAGCACAAATCCATGTTGTTTGTCAGGCTAAGGCACTGCGCCCAGTGCCCGCTAGGGAGAGCGCCCATCTCTGGAGCCACCTGTCGTTCCCCTGAGCGTGGCGCCATGGATGCATTTTGATGGCAGATCGCTAGAATGAGCCTCCTTTTTGACGACAGGACACTCGCCGCCGTGCTGGCTCATCGTTTTCAACAACTGGACCGCCTGCTGACCGACACCCGGCGCTGGTGGCAATACCAGCCTTATCACCACCTGAGCCTGGCCTTCGCCGAGGAGGCTCCGGCGATGGCCGCCTGTCTCAATGCCTTGAGCCTGGATGAGATCATGCACCTCGATGGCGACATGGGGGCGCTCTGCACCTTACTCGCACCCTGGATCCCACAAGGGCGCGCCCTGCAGATCCTGAGCGAGCTGGATGCCTTTCTCCCCGAGCCCATTGAATGCGGCAAGGCCATGGCCATGTACATGCCGGGGCGCAAGCAGGCGCAAATCGAGGCCTTTATCGGTTGTCTGCCCGCCCATCAGGGGCCCTATCTGGAGTGGTGCGCTGGCAAGGGGCACTTGGGACGTCTGGTGTCGCTGCAGCGGGAGGCGAGAGTCGTCAGTCTGGAGCTGCAGAGCCAGCTGTGCGAGGAGGGGCGTCAGCTGGCGGCCCGCGATGGTGCTCAGATGCAATTTATCGAGGCCGATGCCTTTGCCCCCGAGGCCGGCCAACTCATCACGAAGCAGCATCACGCCATGGCGCTGCATGCCTGCGGCGAGCTGCACACCCATCTGCTGGAGCGGGTGGCCGAGCGCGGCGCGAGCGGCGTGACACTCTCTCCCTGCTGTTATCACCTGATCCGCGGCGATCATTATCAACCCCTGTCGCGAGCCGCCAAAGCGAGCGCCTTGCACCTTGGCAAGAGCGACCTCAAGTTGCCACTGCAAGAGACGGTGACCGGCGGTGCCCGCATCGCCCGCCTGCGCGAGCAGGAGGTGGTGTGGCGTCTCGCCTTTGACTGCCTGCAGCGCCAGGTGCGCGGGGTGGATGAATACCTGCCGGTGCCCAACATGCAAAAGAGCCTGCTTGGCGGCAGCTTCGAGGCCTTCTGTGGCTGGGCGGCGCAGCGCAAGGGCATTTCTCTGCCCGCCGGACTCGATTATGCCGCCTTCCTGGCCCGTGGGGAGGCACGTTTTGGTGATGTCGCCCGCATGGAGCTGGTGCGCCACCTGTTTCGCCGACCCCTCGAGATCTGGCTGGCGCTGGATCGGGCGCTCTACCTGCAAGAGCAGGGCTACGCGGTGGAAGTGGGAGCCTTTTGCGACAAACCCATGACGCCGCGCAACATCCTGATCCGGGCGGTGCGGCCCTGACGATTTAGGGGAGTGTGGGATGGGGCAGGGCGTCACAGTGCAATAAGAGTGCAATAAGCGTGACCTGCCTTGCCGTTATTCTCGTGGCGTACCCCGGATAAGCGTCATTGCCCAACATGATATTTCAGGGTATGCACTCCCTATATCCTGATGCTTGTTGTTGTTATCGGAATAACAGGTTTGTTGGGGGTATTTTTGCCACGCCATCACCCAGAGTGAAATGGCTCACAAATTCGCCAAATTCTTAATTCTCGTCGTGAATTTAGTAATTAAAGCGCCTATGCTCGGCCTGCACTTTATGCCAAGACAAGGATTGCTCACCATGTTCCAACCCAAGCTTTGTGCCTGGCTGGTTGCTGGGCTCTGTGCCTCGCCAGCTTATGCCGCCATGAATATTCAGCCCGACCCACAAAATAGCGGTGGCTATGTCATCGCCGCCTCCGATATAACGGCCGTTGAAAAGGCCAAGACCGCCAATCCCATGTACGGGATCTGGTCAAAGGCATTGGCCACTCGTCCCAATGCCATTGTGGATGCCATAGTACCGCGCCTTGCCAGCAATCCGGACAACGTGAAACGGGTCGAGCGGGTATTTACCGAATCGGATTGGGACTTTCTGACCCAGATGGCGGCGCCGGAATATACCTATGAGCGCTTCTTGCGTGCGGTAGGCAAATTCCCGGCATTTTGTGGTGAATATACCGATGGCCGCGATTCAGATGCCATCTGCAAGAAATCCATCGTGACGGCCTTTGCCCATTTCGCCCAGGAAACCGGTGGTCATATCGCTAAAAATAATAGCTCGGACAATCCCCTTGGGCTGGAAGAGTGGCAGCAGGCGCTGGTGCATGTGCGTGAGATGGGCTGGTCGGAAGGGCAGACCGGTTATACCACGGGCTGTGGCCAGAATGACTGGCAAAACAAGAAATGGCCCTGCGCCACCGGCCAGGGTTATTTTGGCCGCGGGGCGAAACAGCTCTCCTATCACTTCAACTACGGCGCCTTCTCCGAAGCCATGTTCGCGGGAGACGCCTCGGTATTGCTCAACGATCCCGGTCGGGTCGCCGACTCCTGGCTGAACCTGGCCTCCGCCATCTGGTTCTTCCTGACCCCGCAGGCCCCCAAGCCCGCCATGCTGCACGTCATCGACCGCACCTGGGTGCCCTCCCAGCGCGAGATCGCCGCCGGTATCGGCTATGGCTTTGGTACCACCATCAACGTCATCAACGGCGGTATCGAGTGCGGCGAGCAGAACAAGGACAAGGGCCAGCCGGTCAACCGTATCCGTTATTGGGAAGGACTGGCGGCCCATTACCAGATCCCCATCAAGGCGGATGAGAAAAATACCTGCTGGCAGCAGACGCCTTATGGCAGCCTGAATTTGAACGGCGCCACCGACGTGCTTTATACCAACTGGGACGGCAACTGGAAATATTATGCTGACAGACCGGGGGGTTATTCCTTTGAATGCGAGCTGGTGGGTTTCCAGACCGCTTATTCGGCACTGGTGCCGGGGGATTATGAGAAATGCGTGACCAACGCCTATGGCTCTCATGCCAGTTGGCCCAAGGTAAGAATTGTCGACAAGCTGGATCCCGCCCCGGTCGATCCTTCCAATCCGCCGGTTGGGGATATTCCAGCCTGGGTAGCCAGCAAGGTGTATACGGCGGGTAACAAGGTGAGCCATAAAGGCATCATTTATCAGGCCAAGTGGTGGACGCAAGGGGACGATCCCACCAAGGGTGGCCCCTGGGCGCCTGCTGCCTGATAAATAATCTGGATGCCGGGTAGCCTAATAATCTAACCCGGCATAAAGCAGCGCTGCCAATAATTGGGGGAGAGGGTTCGTCTCCCTCTATTGGTTGGGGTGAAGATAATATGGGGAGTTGATTTATCACCAAAGCTGTTTTATTGATGATGGCTATCTTATCCAGCTCGTAATCAATATGTTCTTCTCTGCGCTGCGTATCTGCCCCGTTTGCCAACAACGGCTATTTCCGTTCAAGGCATTCCTTATCAGCCCCAAGCTTAAATTTCACTACAAAGGGTGTGACTCCCGGCTGGAGATGTATGAGGTGCGCCGCCGCCCCATTATTAACGGGTTGCTGATGAGCTGCTTCTTTGTGGTGATGTTACGAGAGTACGGCAATCTGTTGAGCCTGGCGTTTGGCATCAAGGGGGGCGCCATCATCTTGCTGATGACCTATGTCCAGTTGAAAACTAGTGCCCTGAGGGTTTCGCAAGAGGCACCCAAGCAGGCGCTGTAAAAGCGGGATCTGTGGGCGGCATCACCTGTCATCCCCATGGGTCAGCCTATTGGTGGTGTGCCTGGCGGCCATACACAAAAGGATCTTGTCATGAATATCGCCATCCATTTTGAAATTCCGGTGCGGGATCTCGCGCGGGCCATCCGCTTCTACGAGCAGGTGTTTGAACTCGAGTTGGAGCGAACCAGCATAGACGGTAACGAGATGGCCCTGTTCCCCCTCGATGAAGCGGCGCCCGGCTGCTCCGGGGCCCTGGCCAGGGGGGAGAGCTATGTGCCAAGCCTGGATGGTACTCGCATCTACCTGAGGGTGGGGGATATTGAGCTGGCGATGGCCCGCGCCCTTGGGGCGGGGGCAAAGGTGCTCTACCCTGTTACTCGGGTGAGCGAGCAGATCCGGGTGGCCGAGTTTCAGGACCCCGAGGGCAATCGCATCGCCTTGCAGGAGATGGCGAGGCCCTGACCCTTCTCTCACTTCTTATAGGAAGGCCTTAAGGCCAGAAAAGTTGTTATGACGATACGTATTGCTACCCCGGCGGATGTGGCCGGGATGTTCGAGGTGCGCACTCGGGTGCGCGAAAATCACATATCCCTCGCCGAGCTGGCCGAGCTTGGGATCACCCCAGACAGCCTGCCAGCCATGCTCAGCGGCAGCGGGCGAGGTTGGGTCGCCTGTGACGAGGGCAGGGTAGTGGCCTTTGCCATGGCGGATGCCAGTGACGCGACCCTGTTTGCCCTGTTTGTCCGCCAGAGTCATGAGGGCAAGGGGCTGGGTCGCCAGCTGATGCAGGCGGCCGAGAGCTGGCTGGGGGCACAGGGTTGCCACGAGATCTGGCTGCTGACCGACGCCGACACCCGTGTCAGGGCGAATGGTTTTTATCGTCATCTTGGCTGGTTGGATGACGGTATTCAGGACGATGGACAGGTCCGCTTCACGAAGCTTTTGTCAGGGAGTACCTGACGAGCGGTTGGATCTCTTTATCGAGCGAAAGCATGGCCGAAGAGACTTCGGTATCTTTTCCAAGGAGACAGTTATGGAAGGTCATTGTCTGTGTGGCGGTGTGGTCGTGTCGACCGGCGATCATAAAGAGGTCAACCTGTGCCACTGCGCCATGTGCCGGCGCTGGTCCGGCGGGCCCATGTTTGCGGTGCACAGCGGCACGGCGGTCCGCTTTACCGGGATCGCCCCAGCAGCCTATCGCTCCTCCGAGTGGGCGGAGCGCGGCTTCTGCCCGACCTGCGGCACTCACCTTTTCTACCATCTGTTGCCAACGGATGAGTACATCCTGTCCGCCGGCCTGTTCCAGGAAGAGGCGTTCGAGCTCGCCAGCCAGATCTTTATCGACGAGAAGCCGGCTTTCTATGAACTCAAGAACGACACCCCGACCCTGACCGGTCAGCAGGTGTTCGAGCAGTTTGCCCCCAAACCTTAAGCACCTTATCGACCCATGCCCGTGCCACAGGTGCGGGCGCCGCGACCCAAGGAGACTGTCATGGATGAACAACCCAAGGTGAAGGGGCCCGCCTCGTATTTTCCCTCCATCGAGCAGAAATACGGCGAGCCCATCGCTCACTGGCTGACGCTGCTGGCGAGTCGGGAGGAGAAGAAACACATGGCGCTGGTGGCCTGGTTGAAAGCCGAGCACGGCATGGGCCACGGTCATGCCAACGCCCTGGTGGCCCATTTCCTGGCGCAGGGGTAGCGCGCCCGGTAGAGCGATACCGAGACATAAGGAGCACCGATGGAACTGGTGGTGATCCGCCATGGGCAGACCCGGGCCAATGCCGAGAGCCGCTATCTCGGCGCCCTGGATATTCCGCTCAACGAGGAGGGGCGCAGACAGATGTCCGAGCTGGCGCTGGGGCTTTCAACTGAGGCGCCGTTTGCGCTGCTGGTGTCATCCCCCTTGCTGCGGGCGAGGCAGAGTGCCGAGCAGATGTCCCGTGCGCTGGTGCTGCCTGTTCAGCTCATCCCGGCCTTTCGTGAGCGGCATGTGGGGTTGTTTGAGGGGCTGACCCAAGGGGAGGCGCGGGAGCGCTACCCCGAGCTGTGGGCGCGCAACATCACCCGGCGCTGGGCCGAGGCCCCCCCCGGCGGGGAATCCCTGGACGCCGTGATCGCCAGGGTATCCCAGGGATTGACCGAGCTTGCGCATGAACATGAGGGGGAGCGGGTATTGCTGGTGGCCCACGGGGTGGTGGCCAAGGTGATCCGGGCCCTTACCTGTGCTGGGTTTGCCGATTTTTTCGATTGGCAATTGCATAACGGTGGCAGGCTGGTGGTCAACCTCGCCTCTGCTCCTTCACCCATCCGGTTCCATCGCCCGAATGGGCAGGGCTCGTCTTGTGGTTCTTGAAGGGGGATGACAGCCGATTGTCGCCCCAGCACAGTGAGCCATGCCATATGACAAGGCCGCATCGGTCTCTTGTTGCAAGCGTGCTGCGCCTGAGCGGGCAGAGGCGCACTGGACGCGGCAAACGGCACTAGCCTGTAAGCGGATGAGCTTTTATAAGGAAGAGCAAGATGAAGATCAATGTCAGCGTACGGGTAGCGCGGCCGATCGCCGCCGTCTGGCAGGGCTGGAACACACCCGCCAGCATCATGCAGTGGAACGCCGCCTCCGAGGATTGGCACACCGACGACAGCCGGGTCGACCTGAGGGTCGGGGGACGGTTCTGCCACCATATGGCGGCCAGGGACGGCAGCCTGGGGTTTGATTTCGAGGGCACCTTCACCGCCGTGGAGGCGCCGACGCTGCTGCGCTACGTCATGGATGATGGCCGCAGCGTGACTGTGCACTTCCAGGAAGAGGCAGGGGAAACCCTCATCAACGAGGAGTTTGACGCCGAATCGGAGCACAGTGGCGAGCAGCAGCGGGCCGGTTGGCAGAGCATCTTGAACAACTTCAAGCGACATATGGAAAGCGCGAGCTGAAACATGAATAAAACAGCACCGGCCATTGGCCGGTGCTGTTTTATTGGGGAGGCGGCAAGGCAGATGCCGCCTTATCCTGCCCGATCAGCTCTTTATTCTTCGATATCCAGCAGCACTAGGATGGCGCTGTCGCCGCCCCACTCGCGAGGAGCCTGGTGGAAGGCGCGCACATTGGGATGCTGGGCCAGCCAGCTCGGGATCCGCTGCTTGAGGACATGCTTGCCGATGCCGTGCATCACGGAGGCGACGTGGATGTTCTCCTTTTGGCACAGGGTCAGCAGGGCGGCCAGCTCCTGTTTCGCCTGGTTCTGGTTCATGCCGTGCAGATCGAGATAAATCTCCGGCGGATAGCTGCCGCGTTTGAGCTTTTTCAGCTCGAATGCCGACACATCTTCGCGCACGAAACGGGTCGGGCCATCCTCATCCAGATGGGGCTGGTATTCATCGCTGAAAAAGTGGTCGACCCCAAGCTTTTCGCGGCTCTCACGCAGTTCGCGTTTCTGCTTGACCGGGCGCAAGTCGGCCCTTATGGTATCTTGCTTTATTTTCCGGGTACCTTTGACCGCATCGCGAAACAGCAGGCTTTCCTCGTCTGTGGGTGAGGGCGTTTTTTTCATCAGGTACTCGTCTTGCTCGTTATATAAGAATGCTCGGGCCGGATATTACTCGACTTGGAGGTGGATTTGGACAAGATATTTATCGATGAGGTGGTTGCCGAGATGCACACCATCCAGGACATGTTGCGCTGGGCCATGAGTCGTTTCAACGACGCCGGGATCTTCTACGGACATGGTACCGACAACGCCTGGGATGAGGCCGTGCAACTGGTGCTGCCCGCGTTACATCTGCCGCCAGACGTGGATCCGGGCATGCGCCACTCCCGTTTGACCACCAGCGAGCGTCACCGCATCGCCGAGCTCATCATCCGCCGGGTGCAGGAGCGGGTGCCCGCCGCCTACCTGACCAACAAGGCCTGGTATGCCGGCTGGGAGTTCTACGTGGACGAGCGAGTGCTGATCCCGCGCTCCCCCATCGCCGAGATGGTGGCCAACCGCTTCGCGCCCTTCTTGAAAGAGGAACCGACCCGGATCATGGATCTTTGCACCGGCTCCGGTTGCATCGCCATCGTCATGGCCCACGAATTCCCCCACGCGGAAGTGGATGCCATCGACATCAGCGTCGATGCCCTGAACGTGGCCGAGCGCAACATCAACGATCATGGCCTCGAGCAGCAGGTTATCCCGATCCGCTCCGATCTGATGCGCGATCTGCCTGCCGGTGACAAGTACGATCTCATCGTCTCCAACCCGCCCTACGTGGATTCCGAGGACATGTCGGATCTGCCGGACGAGTTCCGTCACGAACCCGAGCTCGCGCTCGCCTCCGGCTCCGATGGCTTGAAACTGACCAAGCGCATCCTGGCCAATGCCGCCGACTTCCTCAACGAGGACGGCGTGCTGGTGGTCGAGGTGGGCAACAGCATGATCCACCTGGAAGCCCAGTTCCCCGAGGTGCCTTTCACTTGGGTCGAGTTCGAGAACGGCGGTCACGGCGTGTTCGTGATGACCCGGGCCGAGCTGGTGCAATATCAGGATCATTTCGCGATTTACAAGAGCTAAGCAGCAAGGAGCCTCCATGGCAGGGAACAGTTTTGGCCAACTCTTTCGGGTCACCACCTTCGGCGAGAGCCATGGCCTGGCGCTCGGCGCCGTGGTCGACGGCTGCCCGCCCGGGCTTGAGATAAGCGAAGCGGATCTGCAAATCGATCTGGACCGCCGCAAGCCCGGTACCTCCCGCTATACCACCCAGCGCCGCGAGGATGACGAGGTGAAGATCCTGGCGGGGGTGTTTGAGGGCAAAACCACCGGCACCTCCATCGGTCTGATGATCGAGAACCAGGATCAGCGCTCCAAGGATTACTCCGACATCAAGGACCTGTTCCGCCCGGGCCACGCCGATTACACCTATCACCAGAAGTACGGCCAGCGTGACTACCGTGGCGGCGGTCGCTCCTCGGCGCGGGAGACCGCCATGCGGGTGGCGGCGGGTGCCATCGCCAAGAAGTACCTCAAGCAGATGCACGGCATCGAGATCCAGGGCTTCCTCTCCCAGCTCGGCCCCATCAAGGCCGAAGCGTTCGATGGGGCGCAGATTGAGCAGAATCCCTTCTTCTTCCCGGATGCGGGCAAGCTGGAGGCGCTCGACGAATACATGCGCGCCCTCAAGAAAGAGGGCAACAGCGTCGGCGCCAAGGTGCAGGTGATCGCCACCAATGTGCCGGTGGGCCTGGGGGAGCCAGTGTTTGATCGCCTCGACGCCGACATCGCTCACGCCATGATGGGTATCAACGCGGTCAAGGGCGTGGAGATCGGTGATGGCTTCGCCGTGGTGGAGCAAAAAGGCTCGGAGCATCGCGACGAGATGACCCCGACCGGTTTTGCCAGCAACCACTCGGGCGGCATCCTGGGGGGTATCTCCTCAGGCCAGGACATAGTGGTAAGCATGGCGCTCAAGCCGACCTCCAGCATCACGGTACCGGGAAAGACCATCACCATCAGTGGTGAGGCCACCGAGATGATCACCAAGGGCCGTCATGATCCTTGCGTCGGCATCCGCGCCGTGCCCATCGCCGAGGCCATGCTGGCCCTGGTGCTGATGGATCACCTGCTGCGCCACCGTGCCCAGAACATGGGCGTGCTGACCCAGACCCCTCAGCTGCGCTGAGTCGCTGATAAGCAGACGATGATCAGTGCATCGGACAAGCGGCTGATCACAACAGCCATACAAGCGTAAAAAAGGCGACCCAAGGGTCGCCTTTTTCATGGGCATTCATGACCAGTGTTCAGCTCTCTGGCCCCTGGGGGAAGCGAGTGTTGTCGAAGCGACAATTGGGCGGGGCAAAAGCCACATCGGGGGCGGGCAGGGCCGCGATGGCGGCGTCGATGCGGGCGAGCTGGGCATCGCTCAGCGCCTCTTTTGCAAACATCAGGCTGACCGGTTGTTGGTGCATGAGCAACTGACAGGCAATGAACTCCTCCGCCCCCAGCTGCGCCAGCCGGTACTGGGCGTGTTGCCACTCCATGATGATGCCATCGAGACGCCGTGCCAGCAGCAGTTCGATGAGCTTGTCATCCGAGTTGTATTCGCGCGCTTCCTTGAGGGAGGGGCAGGCCTCGGTGAGCGGGGTGGGGCGGGTGCCCCGCAGCTTGCCAAGCCGCAGCCCGCTTGCCTGACACAGATCTTCAAAGCGCGCTATTCCCTGCCAACGATCGACGACTCCCGCAGAGGCGCTATGGCTGAGCAGCACAAAGCTGGCGCGCCGATAGGGGGCGGAGAAGCGGGCAAACTGGCGCCGCTCCTGGGTATCGAGCGCTCCCATGCCGGCACCCAGTTGGCCGCGCTCGAGCAGGTGCAGGGCCCGGGCCCAGGGGAGGTTGCGAAATGTGGGTTCAAGATCTGCCTCTTGCAGGATCTGGCGGGTCAGACGCACATCGATCCCCTCAAGCTCCCCCCTGGCGTCGAGCTGGCTGAAGGGGGGCCAGTGGCTCCAGGCCACCGACAGCGTCTCTCTGGCCATGAGCGGCAGGCTCAAGGCAAACAGTGAGGCCAGACCCAGGGCGTGCAAGAGCGCGCCGGGGACATGCATCCTTATCAAGCAGAACCTCCCTGTTCTGGGCCATAGTGTTGCCATGTCGGTGTCATGGTGGCGGTTGTCATGAGCCTTGCGGCCGCGATTCGGGCGACTTGTAGCATGGCCATTCTGCCCCGCGGCAGCCCTCTTTTCTACCCATGCTGGGAGGGTCGTCACATTTTTCTCGTATGACGGTGCCAACTCCGTTAGACTGCGCCTCTATTCTTTCCCCTTTGCTCTGCTCCCCGGGGAAATCGTTGTTTTCTCAATAGGCCCAGTTCTTGTGAGATGGCATCGGCTCAGCAGAGGAGCCCCACCACAAATCCCCGGCGCCCCTATCTCTAGCAGGTAATTATGAGTTTTTCTTCCCTCGGTCTGGCCGAACCCTTGTTGCGTGCCGTTGCCGAGCAAGGCTACGACACCCCGTCCCCCATTCAGCTGCAAGCGATCCCCGCCGTTCTGGCCGGCCGCGACCTGATGGCGGCGGCCCAAACCGGGACCGGCAAGACCGCAGGCTTTACCCTGCCCATGCTGCAGCGTCTGATGGAGAGCAAGCGTAAGGTCTCTCCTAACCGCATTCGCGCCCTGGTACTGACCCCGACTCGCGAGCTGGCCGCCCAGGTAGGCGAGAGCGTGCGCAACTACGGCAAGCATCTGCCGATGCGCAGCCACGTGGTGTTCGGCGGCGTCAGCATCAACCCGCAGATGATGGCGACTCGCCGTGGTCTGGATGTGCTGGTCGCCTGCCCGGGCCGCCTGATGGATCTCTACAACCAGAACGCCGTGCGTTTTGATGAAGTGGAAATCCTGGTGCTGGACGAAGCGGACCGCATGCTCGACATGGGCTTCATCCGTGACATCCGCAAGATCCTGGCCCTGATGCCGAAACAGCGTCAGAACCTGCTGTTCTCCGCCACCTTCGCCGATGAAATCCGCGAGCTGGCCACCGGTCTGCTCAACAACCCGGCGGTGATCGAAGTGGCCCCGCGCAACAGCACAGCCGAGCGTATCGAGCAGCTGGTGCACCCGTGCGACAAGGCCAACAAGATTGCCTTGCTGAGCCATCTGGTGACCAGCAACGACTGGCAGCAGGTACTGGTGTTCACCCGCACCAAGCACATGGCCAACCGTGTCGCCGAGACCCTCGACAAGAACGGCGTCAGCGCCGCCGCCATCCACGGCAACAAGAGCCAGGGGGCCCGTACCCGCGCCCTTGCCGGTTTCAAGGATGGTAGCGTCAAGGTGCTGGTCGCGACCGACATCGCCGCCCGCGGTCTGGACATCGACAAGTTGCCGCAAGTGGTCAACTTCGAGCTGCCGAACGTGGCGGAAGACTATGTGCACCGTATCGGCCGTACCGGCCGTGCCGGCGCAGCCGGTCACGCCATCTCCCTGGTCGCGGCCGATGAAGGCAAGCTGATCAAGGCCATCGAGCGCCTGACCAAGCAGAACATCCCGTGCGAGCAGGTGGCCGGTTTCGAAGCCTCCCGCGAGACCCTGGATAACATCGCCCGTGGTATCGGCGCGCCCCTGCGCAAAGAGCCGCGCGATCCGAGCGAGCAGCGCCGTGCGCCGCGCCCGCAGGGTCAAGGCCAGCGTCAGGGCGCCGGTCGCTCAGGCAATAACGGCGGCGGTGCCCGCTCCGGTAACGGTGGCAAGCCCCAGGGCGGTCAGCGTCCGGCCGATGGTGCTGGAAAACCGGCCCAGGCCCGTCGTCCTCGCCGCGCCAGCCACAATCAATAAGCGGGTGGGGGAACTCCCTCACCGCCGATGCGATAGATAGGAAAAGCCCTGCCAATCTGGCAGGGCTTTTTTATGTCGAGGAGATAAGATGGCGACCCCGATGCTGTGCTGATCTATCGAACTTAAATCTCGTAATGACTCTATTTAATTGATTATTTATGGATTAAACGGGATGTTTTTGTTTGATTATTCAGATAAATATTCCACTCAAATCGACTATCGCCAGCTGGTATTGCCGGCAAGGGAGAAACGTCCGGCCCCGAGCAGCGCCACCGCCAGTGCCCCGATAAAGAAGTAGGCCAGGCTCTCGATGGCCCAGGCCCCGACCGCATCCAGCTGCCAGGTCTTGGCCGTGCCCACCATCAGCCAGGCCACCACCATGGTGAACGCCAGCACCAGCGCCGCCGGCCGGGTCAAGACGCCGAGGATGATCAGCAGGGGCGCAACCACTTCTCCCAGCAGCACCCCATAGGCGATAACCCCCGGCAGCCCCTTCGCCATCAGCATGGCGCTGATGCCATCCACACCATCTATCAGCTTGTGTAGGCCGTGAAACAGCATCAAGCCCCCGACGGCCAATCGCAGTAACAATTTGCCCATGTCTTCGTGGTGCAGCAGGCGATTGATGTTGTTCAGCAGTGTCTCAACCATGTGAATGAATTCCTTTTGATGATGTGTAATGCCAGCCGCCACTGGATAAGCTGACGTTCCGATCAGTCTGATCGTACGGCTCTACTCGAGCCCTCAGTCCTTCCACCTTACGCCGCATCCAGCTTCACAAGATTGAGAAAAATCAATGAAATGGAGTTAAATGATAACTATTCAATTCATATAGGCCCAGTTCGGCTGGTTAGAGCAATGGCTGCCGCACGCTTTGTCCTGACGACAAACTAAGGCTGATGGGTTGGCTTATTATTGGTGATCTTGTCAGCAAGAAGGCGGCAGATGGACGCAGTTAAAGACAAACGTATTCTTTATCTCTTGACGAGATCAACATCACAGGAGGGGTGACAAAAGGTGTCGCACCCAATGTCGCCTTCTGTATAATCCGCCCCGTTCAGGTCTTTCGTGTTCATAAAGAAACCAGTTCGAGTTTCTGGCGCACGACAAGGTGGCACTAAAAACAATTAGAAGATTCATCACAATGGGTTGCTACACCTCACGCATTTGCACGGGCGCAGTTGCGTTGTTTTTACTATTCGCTCAGGGCGTCGATGCTGCTGGGCCTTTGTCGTCTCCGCTGGATCAAAATGATGTTGAACGGCGCCAGCGTGCTCTGCTCGAGGATGCGGCCCGGCAGCGTGATGAGGTGGCGCGTCAGTTGCCGTTACCTGCCCCGGCAACGCCGGGTGATGCCGAGGCGAGTGGTCCTTGTTTCCAGGTGACCGAGATCCGCCTGGAGGGGAGCACAGTGCTGGATGCCAAGACCAGCGCCAGTCTCACCGACACTTATCTGAATACCTGCATGGGCCTCTCCCATATCAACGGTCTGATCCGTGCCGTTAGCCAGTGGTATCTGGCCAAGGGCTATATCACCAGTCGGGCCTTCCTGCCGGAGCAGGATCTTGCGACTGGCGTTCTGACCCTGGGGGTATTGGAGGGGCGCATCGAGGCCATAGTGGTGGATGGTCAACCCGACCCCATGACCCGAACTCTGTTCCCCGGTTTGGTTGGCGAGATCCTCAATCTGCGGGATCTTGAGCAGGGGGTGGATCAGCTCTCCCGGCTGCGGTCATTCTCCTATCGCCTCGATATTCAACCCGGTCACCAGGCAGGACTCTCCATCGTCAACCTCAAGGGAGGGCGAGCCTTCCCCGTACAGGGGAGCCTGGATCTGGATAACAGCGGCCAGCAGAGTACGGGAGAAGAGCAGGGACGCCTGTCGCTGAGCGCCGATGATCTGCTGTCGTTGGCCGATCAATGGACCCTGGGGGCTTCCAGCAGCACGGATGGGCGCGATGCCCATAATGCGGCGACCTGGCAAGCCGGCGTGAGCCTGCCCTACGGCTATTGGTTGCTGGATGCGGGTTATCAGTACAGCGAATACCGCAACGACGTGCAATCCCGCGGATTTGTGTTTGAGAGTCGGGGAGACACGCGCACCGTCACCGGCAACCTCGCCCGGACCCTCTATCGGGATGGGGAAAGCAAGATATCGGCGGTAGCCGGCATGACTCATCGTCAGAGCCGCAACCTCATCATGGAGCAGTTGCTGGAGAGCAGCAGCTATGAACTCTCCTCTCTTCGCCTTGGACTCAACTTGGCGACACGGATCGACCGCCACTTCTTTACCCTGAACCCGGCCCTGACCCTGGGTACCGACTGGTTCGGCGCCGACAGCGACCATGGCCGCTCCCCCCTGCTGCCCCAAGCCCAGTTTGAAAAATGGGGGCTGTTTGGTAGCTACAGTACGGCGGGGGAGCATCTGGGGTGGTTGTCGACCGGTTCGTTGCAATGGTCACCGGACGTGCTCTACAGCGTGGAGCGCCTCTCTCTGGGGGGAGAGGCTTCTGTACGCGGCTTCAAGGAGCAGAGCATCAGTGGAGACACCGGCGGCTACCTGCGTAACGAAGTGAGCTGGCAGGGACAGTCACCCGCCTGGCTTGGTCAGTGGCGTATCTGGCTAGCTCTGGACATGGGCCGGGTCGATTTGGGAAATCAGCAAGATAGCTGGCGCAGCCTGGTGGGAACCGCCGCCGGTTGGGAACAGCGCTATCAACACCTTACCGCCAACATCAGCATAGGGTTTCCCGTCAGCGCCCCTGGCTGGCTCAATCCCGACCCCTGGGTACTTTACTACCGCGCCAGCGTCACGTTTTAAGGAATAAGTCGATGACTATCATGACTGCCCGTCAGCCCCAACTCTCCCTGGTGTGCCGCGCCGTAGTGTACCAAATGTGTCTGATGATGGCGCTGCAGCCAGCTCATCCTGCCTTCGCTGAGGGGATCGCGGTGGCGACCGGTAATACCACCCTCAACCAGGCGGGGAACGGTGTGCCCATCGTGGACATTTCAATGCCAAATGGCGCCGGGATTTCTCACAACCTCTATACCGATTTCAACGTCGGTCAGGGGGGGGCCATTCTCAATAATGCTACCGGGCAGTTAACCCAGACCCAGCTGGGCGGGCTCATCCAGAATAACCCTCATCTGGGGGGACAAGCCGCCAGTGCCATTATTAATGAAGTCATCGGGGTCAATCCGTCCCAGCTGCAAGGGTATCTCGAGGTCGCAGGCCAGCAGGCGGGCGTGGTGGTGGCCAACCCCAATGGGCTGACCTGTGATGGTTGCGGTTTCATCAATACGCCGACCGTGACCTTGTCGACCGGCAAACCTGTGCTGGATGCCCAAGGGCAGTTGCAGATGCTGGATGTCAAACGCGGCACGCTGACGGTGGGAGGCAAGGGGCTGGATGCCAGCCGTCAGGCTTCCGTTGATCTGGTCGCGCGAGCAGTGCAGCTCAATGGCGCCTTGCACGGTAAAGAGGTCAACGTGATAGCCGGGGCCAATCAGGTCAACCGCCAGACCGGGGAGATCCGGGCCCAGGCTGGGGAAGGCCCGGCACCAGAAGTCGCCATCGATACCTCGGCCCTTGGTGGCATGTATGCAGGAAAGATCCGTCTTGTCTCAACCGAGCAGGGGGTCGGGGTCAATCTGGCCAATGCGGTGGCAAATCAAGGGGATCTGACCCTGGATGCCAGCGGGAAAATTCGACTGAGAGATTTATCCTCCACAGGCGCATTGCGGGTTGAGGGGCATGATGATGTTTCCCTGACCGGCAAGGTGCAGGCCGGTGGTCAGGCACAGATTGGCGCTGCGGGGACGCTGAGCGCACAGAATGCCGATATTCAGGTCGCGCAAGACGCTCGTCTTGCGGGCAAGTCGCTGCAGCTCGATCAGAGTAGCCTCACCAGCGGTGGTGCCCTGGCACTCAAAGCCGATGAGGGATTGACCCTCGCGGGGGGCAAGGTGCAAGCCGATGCTATCGACGTCAACGCCCGGGATATCAACGCGCGCACCACAATGGCAGCCAAGCGGGTTGCCCTGACGGCAGACGAGCTCGTTCAAGCGGGGGATCTGCAGGGGGACACCGTCAGCCTCGTCGGAAAAAACGTGCGCAACCATGGGAAGACCCAGGCAGGACAGACCCTGAATGTTCAAGGCCAGCACCTTGAGAATAAAGGTCTCCTCAAGAGTGGGCAGACGTTGGAGGTAGCGCTGAGTGACAGCGGTCGCAACGATGGTGTGCTGAGTTCGGCAGGTTCGTTGGATATCAAGGCTGGCAACCAGTGGGAGCAAGGCTCACAGGGCAAAAGTGAATCAGGTACCAAGACCACTCTGCAAGCTGGACGAGCGACCTTGGAGGGTGAGGTTGCTGCTCAGCAGCTTGCGGTGAATGCCAAAGCCTTGGCCGTCAGTGGCAAGGTGCGGGGAGAAGACGTCCGGCTGACGGCAGGCAAGCTCCATAACCAGGGCGAGATACAGGCGGGCCAGACCCTGAACTGGCAAGGTAGTGAGCTGGACAACAGTGGCAGCCTGCAGGGAGACAAGCATCTGGTGCTCAAGGGGGATTCCCTGAGCAACCAGGGCTCCCTGGCCGGTGGTGAGACCCTGGCAATCACGGCCGAGAAGCTGACCAACAAGGGGCGTATCGCCAGTCAGGATGTGGCGGTGGATGCCCATCAACTCAGTAGCACCGGTACGCTGCTGGGGGTATCACGGCTCACCCTTGACGGGGATGAGTTGGTACTGACGGGGCAGCAACTGACCGACGGTGAGCTGCAACTGGGCAGCCGGTTGTTGCAACTGAGTGGTCAGACACAGGTGGGAGGCAAGGCCCAGGTCACGGCCGAGGAAGGGCAGTTCGATGGGCTGCTTAAGGCCCAGTCGCTGGTGTTGGCGGTCAATCAGGCCAAGAGTGATGGCAAGCTGCACAGCCGGGAAGGGCTGCAGTGGCTGGGTCAACAGCTGACCACGGGTCAAAACAGCGAACTGATTGCGAACCAGGGGGTAACGCTGAGCGGTGAAGTGTTGACGCTGGGTGGCACTATCGGTGCCGGCAATGCACTGAATATCCAGGGTAAAGAAGTCAGCCAAAGTGGCGCTCTGGTCAGCGGCCAGGCCATGGTCATTAAGGCCGATGATTTGTCATTGGCGGGGCAGGTACAGGGGCAGTCCGTTCAACTAACCAGCGACCGTGGTCGTCAGCATGGTCGACTGCTGGCATCGGACAACTTGGTATGGCAAAGCTCGCAGCTTGAAGGTAATGGCTGGATGCAGGCGGGTGCCGATCTGACCCTGTCAGGAGATACCCTGATCCACAAGGGCACCGCACTGGCTCAGGGGCGCATGGCGCTCGATTTTTCCGAGCTAAGCAGTCAGGGAGGATTGTTCGCGCAAGATATGGCCTTGACGGGCTCTCGATTGATCCTGCAAGGAACACTGGAGACCACCCAGGGCGCTCAATTGCAGGGCGATACGCTGCAACTCGGTGGCGAGTCTCGCATTGGCACGGATCTGACCTTGGGTGCCACCTTGTTGAGCCTGTCTGGTACGCAGCAAATCGGTGGCGCGCTGCAGATCGGGGCGAAAGAGGCTGATCTTAATGGTGAACTGGAGGTTGGCGCAGATCTCAACGTGAAGGCGGAAACTCTGCGCAGCGTCGGCAAGGTGTTGGCCAAGCAGGCGGACATCGACGCAGGGCAGTGGGATCAACTGGGTTCGCTGGCAACTGACGATACGCTGGTCTGGCGTGGAACACGGCTGACCCAGCAAGACAAGGGTGTATTGCAGGCCGGTGGCCAGTTATCGCTGGCCGGTAAGACGGTGAACCTGGCGGGAACCTTGGCAGCCAAGGAGAACGTGGGCATTACGGCGGACAACTATATCCAGCTCGGCACGCTCAACACTGCCCAAGGCCTCAGTATTGATGCCGACAAGCTGCAACTGGGCGGCTCAACACAAGCCAGGACGGCGGCGTTGCAAAGTCGTGAGGGGCTGAGCAGTGGCCAGCACCTCATCGCAGATGGATTTACCTGGCAGAGCGATGAGTTGACCAATAAAGGGTGGTTACAGGCGGGCAAGGATCTGACTCTGACCACTCGCACACTCGATAACGATGGGACCCTCATTGCCGCGAGCAAACACAGCATCGAGGCCCAAGAGCGCCTGACCAACCAGGGAAGCTTGGCGGGTAACCAACTTTCCCTGACCAGCAAAGAGCTACAAAACAGTGGATTGCTGCAAGGCAAGCAAGGGGTCGAACTTTCGGCGGAGCGCGCCATCCTGACCGGGCGCCTCACCAGCCAGGGGGCTGTCCAGCTTGGTGCCAACCTCTTAGCCCTGGGAGGGAATGCCGATATTGGTGGTTCTTTGACCCTGAAGGGCGATGAGCAACAGCTGGCTGGTAACTGGCGCGTTGGCGGCCTGCTGCAGAGCACAGGGAAACAACTGACGCTCGATGGGGACTGGCAAGCCAGCCAATGGCAGCTGTTGGCCGACACCCTGGTCAACAAGGGGCGCTTGGCGAGCGAACAGACAGCGAACTTCAACGTCGGAGCAGTGCATAACCAGCAGGGGGCGACTCTGGTGGCCGGTGGGCCACTCACTCTGGTTGGCAAGAGCTTGTTGCAAGAAGGCTCCTGGCTCGGCGCAGGCGATCAGTCCATCAAGGTTGATGATGTGCAGCAGCATGGCCAGTGGGTCGGTGATGGCGCGCTGCAGATGGAAGGCTCCCAATTCAACAACAGCGGCGCCTTGCGTGCGGCCAGCATGGGACTGGCATTTGAACAGCTGACAAACCGCGGGCGGATGGAGAGCCTGGGGGAATTTGGTTGGGAGGGGAAACAATGGCACAACCTGGGTGCCTTGATCGCCAAAGGGGCGACCCTGTCGGGTCAACACCTCATCAACAGCGGTGATGTGGGCGTTCATCGGTTGACCATGGTGGCCACGGATCGTCTCGAGAACAATGGGGTGCTGGTTGGCAAGGATCTCATCAATCTGAATGCTGCAACCCTGGACTCTCAAGGGGACATGCTAAGCAGTGGCGATCTGACGCTGGAAGCCGACGCCTTGACCCTAGGTGGTCTCACCCAGGCCAAAAACCAACTCGCACTGACTACGGGCAAGGCAACGCTGGCAGGCAATGTCGTGGCCGACCGTCTGCAATGGAGTGGTCAGCATCTGGCCATGGGAGGGACAACCGTCGCCCGCGAGGCTGAACTCAGTGGCACCCAGATCTCCCTGGAGGGGACCCTCAAAGGGGATCGCCAGACACTGGAAGCCGGCACCCTGACTACAGGCAAGACAAGCAGTCTGCTGGCCAAGGAAAAGCAGCAGCTAAAAGCCGACCAGATGACATTGCAGGGCAGCATAGTGGCTGGTTTACAGCAGAAAATCCTGGCGACAGCCTTGACTCAGCAAGGTGTGCTGGCCAGCGGGGGAAGCCTGGCATTGCAGGTGGCGGATACCCTGCATAACGAAGGCAAGATCTCGAGTGAGACGCTTGCGCTGGAGGCTGGTCATATCGACAACGGCGGTGTGCTTGTCAGCAAGGGTGCGCTAGCCTTGAAAACTGGCGATCTGATCAACCGTGGTCATTGGCAATCTGATCAAGGCATCACGTTGACGGCAACTCGTCTGCTCAACAGCGGGCACTGGATCAGTGGTCTGGCACAGAGCCTGACGCTGGATGAGTTGGACAACAGCGGTACGCTGCAATCTGGCAGCGCCATGACCCTGACGGCGGAGCACCTTGATAGCCGTGGCAAGTTGTTGGCCAATCAGGACATGTCCCTGACTGCCGACGAGATAATTCTTGAGAACGGCAGCACCACGGCCAGTAACGGCCGGTTGGCACTCCATGCTGCGGATGTCAGCAGCGCTGGCATGCTCTCAGCCGCTGATGATCTGAGCTGGCAGGGGCAAAGCTTCAACCACAGTGGCACGACTGTCACGGATGGGGTGCTGCGGTTAGAAGGCGAAGCCTTGACGCTGGATGGTGCCTTGCAGGGGGGAACTGTCACCCTGAAGACGAACAACCTGACGACAGGAGGCAGTCTCAACAGCCAGGGCAATCTGGTGGTGAACGCCCGGGGCGCGGTTCAGCATGGTGGGCAGTTGCAAGGTGGCAATCTCGTTCTGAACAGTGCGAGCTGGCAAGGGGCGGGCACTCTGGGTAGCAACGGCACTCTGACGCTGCGCACCGGCCAACTGCAACAGCAGGGTCCATGGCGTATTCTCGGCGTGACCGATATCCAGGCGGATACTGTCAGGTTAAACGGATCTTTGATCAGTGGTGGCGATCTGACCCTGCTGAGCCGCGGCGATCTGAGTAGCAAGAGTGGCAGTCAGCTGGTATCGGGCGGTAACTTGTCGGTCGAAGGCAAGCTGCTGACTCAGCAGGGGCTCTGGCAGTCTGAGCGAGCGATGCAGATCAAGAGCAGCCGCGTTGAACAGCAGGGCGATCTGCTGGCAGGGACCGATCTCGGACTGCGCAGCGGTAGTTGGCAACAGAGTGGCAAGACTCGCGCCAATGGCACTTTGAATGCCATATTCACCGAGGATTCGGTACTTGCGGGCACGGTACAGGCAGATGGGGGAATCCTTCTCTCTGCGCCTTCACTGACTCTCAAGGGAACCCTGGCCTCTAAGGGCAATGTCAATCTCACCACCGCCTCCCAGCTAAGCCAGTTGGGCAATCTGCTCAGTGGCGGTGAACTGACTCTGGGGGCGGCTCGTATCGATCAGCAGGGTCGCATTGAGGCTGGTAGTTTGCAGAGCCGCGGCGAGCTGCAAAACGACGGCATCATGCTGGTTGCCGGTCAAGGAAGCCTGAGTGGCGCTCGACTGGATAACCGGGGAACCTTGCAAGGGGATGGGCTAACAATCACGAGTGCTCAACTCGATAACCGGGGTGCGTTACTCGCCAATAATCTGGCCATCATCAATGCCGGGGTTCAGAACCGTGGGCGTGTGCAGGGGGGCTCTGTGCGCCTTGAGACGCAGTCCCTCGACAATCAGCAGGGCGCCGTGCTGCGAGCACAGAACCAGGGCGATATTTCTGCTACCACGCTGAGCAATGCCAGCGAGCTTTCATCCGGCAACAGTTTATTCCTCAAGGGAAACCTGTTAAGCAACTCGGGTCTCGTCAGCGCCAACTGGCTGGAAGCCTCGCCACTGGCACGTCTGGTCAATACCGGCATCTTGTTCGGGCAGCAACTGACCCTGCGCAGTAACGACATCCATGCTCCCGGCAAGATCCTGGCGGGGCAGAAGGCCACGCTGGAGGCAGGCCAGGTAACCGGCATAGGTGAATGGCTGTCCGGTGGCGATCTCTCCCTTAAGGTTGGTTCATCACTTAATAGCCAGGGTACTCTGAGCGCCAAGGGCATACTGGACCTGCAGGTGCAAGGCAACTGGCAACATCAGGGACAGTGGGGGGCAGGTCAGCGTTTCCATGCGGGCGTCAGCGGTCAGCTGACCAATAGCGGGGCCCTGGTAAGCAACGGCGTGATGCAGCTGAGCGCCCAGCGACTGGAGAACAATGGCAGCGTCCAATCCGGTCAGGGTCTGACTCTGAATACCCAGGGTGAGCTTCGCAATACCGGGCTGATAGCCAGCAACGGAGATATGGGTTGGCAAGGTGATTCCCTTTATAACCGAGGAACTATCTATAGTGGCGGCACCCAGAATCTAACTGCCAACAGTAATTTGGCCAATGAATATGGCACTATTTTGGCTGAACGAGATGCGAATATTCGAGTTAACAATGGAAGCATAACCAACTCATCAGGAATCATAGAAGCTAGCGGAAGTTTGATGCTGACGGCTAATGACATTCTTAACCAACGAGCCAAGTTTGTGGTGAGTCGCCAGGGAGGTGAGAGTGCTCAACCACCGCAGACCAAGGTCGTCATGCCAACACTGTCTGTTTCTGTTAGGGGCGGTGCTGCTGATCATGATGATCAATATACTATTTGGGCAAACTACTCACGTACAGTGGCAGAAGCGGTCACTGGTGCCGAGATTCGAGTGTCGGAAGCTTCCGCAGAAGGTCAAATTACCGCGGGTCAACATCTACAATTGGCGTCGACGCATCTTAATAACGTTTACTCGAATATCACTGCCGGTGGCAATATTACCATTCAGTCCGGCGACGTAAAAAATGAGTCTCTATCAGAGGGAAAAGTTGAGCTTCAGTTGGAATATGGTCCTGCTGATGGATTCGGTCTGCGTAAGGTGGTGGGGGGTGGTCGCGGCTCTGGCCCCAGCGATCCTGGTGCCCCAAAGGCATCTCTGGCAGCGACTTATGTGTTACGTGCTGTCAATGAGGTCCAGCTTGAAGCTGGCAGGAAGTTCAACAGCATTATTTCCGCCGGCGGTAATCTAACTGGCACCGTTGCCGGAATGATAGATAACGTCACTATCAAAGCCAACGCTGGCCCGGTCAGCACCACCACCCAACGTCCCGGTATGTCATTGCCTCAAGCCGGGGGCGCAGGTACGGCCCCTGGACTGCAGGGGGATGCTCAATATCTTTCACAGGTGCTCAAGCCGGTCGGCCCCGATAACGGGGTACCGATGCCGGACTTCCAGTTGCCTTCGGGAGACAAGGGACTCTTTACCATCAATGACAGCGGTGACAACCCTTATCTGATCGAGGTCAATCCGCTGCTGGCCAACTTGGGGCAATCCGGCAACGGTATGATGGATCGTATCGATGCAGCTCTCCAGCAGCAGTTGCAGGGTACGGGACAACTCTCCTTCGATAGCATTTCTGGCAATGGTGGAATAACTGAGGCTAATGGTCAGAACGCGAACTGGTCGTTGCCTGGGCGTGTGATTGGCGAAGCTGCATCCCCCGATTTCCAAGACTTGAATGGCGTCAAGCCAGTCAACAATGGCCATGCCACCGTCTCTCAGCAATGGCAGCAGAGTCTGCAACCAGGTTTTGACTCCAATGTACAGGGTCCTCAGGTCGGGTCTGGCGTGACCGGTGTCTCTGGAAAATGGCAACAGAGTTTGCAACAGGGCTTCAATCCCAGTGGACAGGGGCCGCACATTTCGGGTGGACATTCGGGGTCAACCGGTCAATGGGAGCAAAGCCTGCAGGATGGATTTACCCATGCCGGTAGTGGGCCACAAGTTAGTGGAGGAGGGGGACAAGTCGCCGGCCAATGGCAACAGAGCCTACAAAATGGCTGGCAGGGTCAACCCGTTAGCGGCGTGACGGTGACGATGCCCGGCTCCGTGCAGATTAGCAGCCAGCCCGCGCCTGCCGTGGTCACGGCTCCAGTGGTTGAAACCAGTCCGGTTCTGACCCAGGTCGACCAGTTCCTTGGTTCCAATTACTTCTTCGATCAGGTGAACTTCACCCCGGAGAAAGACATCAAGCTGCTCGGGGATGCGGCCTTCGATACCCGCGTTATCCGTGATGCGGTATTGGCCCAGACCGGTCGGCGCTTCATCAACAACGAGATGGGATCTGATCTGGCTCAGATGAAGGCTCTGATCGACAACGCGGCCAAGAACCAGCGTGAGCTTGGGCTCTCTCCAGGGGTTGCCTTGAGCGCCGAGCAGGTGGCCCAACTCGGCCGCAGCATGGTGTGGTGGGAGCCAGTCTGGTATCAGGGCAAGGTCGTGCTCGCACCCAAGCTCTACCTGACCGAAGCCGACAAACGCCACCTCTCCGGTAGTGTCATCACTGCCGCCAATATCGATCTGACTGCGGGGGGCATCAACAACAGCGGTACCCTGCTGGCCGATGGCACCCTATCCCTCAAGAGCGGCAGCACCCTGGTCAACCAGGGTCAGATCCAGGCCGGTGGGCGTCTCGAGCTGATTGCCAAGGGAGACATCCTCAACCAGAACCTCATCAAGGGGGGAGATGTTACCATTGCCTCGCTGGACGGATCGATTCGCAACGAAACCCAGACCGCTCAGCGTCATGTGGATGTCAACGGAGTGCTGTCGAGCGAACTCACCGATCAGACCCGCTTCAGCCGCACCGACGTGGGGGACATCGCCCGTATCGAGTCAACAGGCAACCTCTTGCTGCAAGCCGGGCAGGATATCTCCCTGTCAGCCAGCAATCTCCTCGCGGGCCTCGACATGTCCCTCTCGGCAGGGAGGGATATCACCATCGGCAGCCTGGAGGATCGTAGCAAGTGGGAAGAGGGCCAGAACCGCTTCACCCGGGTCGAGCAGATGATGAGCAGCCTGGATGCGGGTCGTTCATTGGTCCTTTCGGCAGACAGGGATCTGAATATCAGTGCCACCTCCCTCACGGCGAAAGGGGATGCACTGTTGCAGGCTGGCAACGAACTCAATTTGAAAACCGCGGATAACCAAGCCTCCTTGCATACCACTCGCCGCAATGGCTATGACATCGAACGTCAGAGTGAAGAGGTGGGGGTCAACCTGACCGCCAGCAACATAGCGTTGCGTTCGGGCGGGGATCTCAACCTGCGCGCCGCCAGCGTACAGGCGGCGGAGCAACTGTCGGCCACCGCTGGGCGAGATCTTCTGGTCGAGTCCGGTGAGACCACCGACTACCGTGAGTCTTATACCAAGGAGACAAAGAAGAAGGCGTTCAGCAAGAAGACCACCACTACCCATGACATCGTCGAGCAACATGCCGCCCAGGCCAGCGATCTGGGTGGCCAGTACGTGCTGCTCAAGGCGCAGCAGGATATGGATATCAAGGGAAGCAATGTGGTCGGGGATCTCGGTGCTACCTTGCTGGCGGGCCGCGATCTGAATATTTCCGCTGTCGATCTGCTGAGCCGCGAGATGCACTTCAGCGAGACCAAACGCTCCGGCCTGATGGGCGGCGGCGGTCTGGGGGTCACCATCGGCAAGCAGCAGCAAAGCAGCGACATGATGGGCACCACTCTGGCCAAAGAGGGCTCCAGCGTCGGCAGCGTGCAGGGAAATGTTACCCTGCAGGCGGGCAATCAGCTGGTGGTGGCGGGCAGCGATGTCATCGCCGGCAAGGATATCCTGATGACGGGCAAGGATGTCGCCATCCTGTCCGAGCAGCAGATCATCACGCGCAAGGAGGAGTTCAAGAGCCAGAAATCTGGCCTGACCCTGGCCTTGACCGGGGGGGCCGTCACCGCCGTACAGGCTGCCTATGATACCGCCAAGACCAGCAAGGAGAGCAGCAACGATCGCCTGGTCGCCCTGCAAGGCACCAAGGCGGCGATGAGTGGTTACCAGGCCTGGGAGGCATCGCAACTAAGCTCCGGAAGCCCCGGTGGGGTGCCTGACGCCTCCTTCATTGGCATCGCCATTTCGGTGGGCAACCAGCGTAGCCACTCGAGCAACCAGAGCAGTGAGAGCAATGCCTTCACCTCAGAGGTCAACGCAGGCGGCGATGTGACCATAGTTGCCAAGGGGGATGCAGCCAATACCTCGGGTGATCTCCTGATGACAGGCAGTAGCGTCAAGGGGCAGAACGTGACCCTGGGCGCGGCCCGTGATCTGGTGTTGCAATCGGCAGTCAACAGCAGCGATAGCAAAGGCAGCAACCATAGCAGCGGCTGGAATGTGGGGCTTAGTATCGGGGTGTCCCAAGGCAGCTTCGGGATCAGCATCTTTGCCAATATGAATGCCGCCAAGGGCAAGGAGAATGGCGATTCGGATCGCTATACCGAAACCAATGTCACTGCCGGCAATGCGCTGACACTTACCTCGGGCCGTGATGCAACCCTGCTCGGGGCCATGGTCAGCGGCGACAAGGTCAGTGCCGATATAGGCCGCAACCTGACCCTCACCAGTCAGCAGGATAACGATCACTACCAGAGCAAGCAGAGCAGCATAGCAGCGGGAGGCAGCTTCACCTTTGGCTCCATGTCAGGCTCTGGCTACATCAATGCCAGTCGCCAAAAGATTAACAGCGACTTCGAGAGCGTGGTGGAACAAACCGGGGTCTTTGCCGGCAAACAGGGCTTCGATATCCGGGTCGGTGAGCATACCCAGCTCAATGGTGCCGTGCTGGCGGGCAGTGAGGACGATAGCAAGAATCGGCTCTCTACCGGCACGCTGGGTTGGAGCGATCTGGCCAACCGCGCCGATTACAAGGTCGAAAGCCAGAGCATAGGCATCAGTGGCAGTGGTGGTTCCAAGGAGGAGGGATTCTCAGGCAAAGGAAAGCCGACGGCAGCTACCATGCTGGGGGGGGGCAACAGTAGCGGCAGTGCCAGCTCGACCACTCATGCATCCATCAGCGCGGGTCAGATAGAGATCCGTAATGAAGAGGCGCAGCAGCAGGATCTAGTAACCCTGCATCGGGATCCGACCCAGGCGGCCAACGGCCTCTCACCCATCTTCGACAAGCAGAAAGAGCTGGAGAGGATGCAGGAGGCCCAGATGATCGGCGAAGTCGGGCAGCAGGCGACCCAGTTGGTGGTGACCAAATATCTGGGGAAGGCGAACGAGCAAGCCAAGGAAGATCCCGAGTATGCCCAGAGCAAGGAGTACAAGGAGCTCCAAGCAAAATGGGGGGTCGGCAGTGACTTCCAGCGGGGTATGCAGGCGGCGACAGCCGCCCTGCAAGGACTGGCCGGCGGGAATATCACTCAGGCCGCTGCCGGTGCCGCGGCCCCTTATCTGGCTCAGTTGATTAAACAGCAAACCCCGGAGGGTCCATCCAGGGTGATGGCCCATGCCCTGGTACAGGGAGCCCTGGCCGCCGCCCAGAACAAGAATGCCATGGTCAGCGCTACCGGCGCCGCCACCGGCGAGTTGGTCGGCATGTTGGCGACTGAACTCTACCACAAAGAGGCAAGCCAGCTGACCGAAGGCGAGAAGGAGACCGTCTCCACCCTGGCGACCCTGGCCGCAGGACTGGCCGGTGGCCTGACCGGTGATAGCAGTACCGAGGTGTTGGCGGGAGCACAGACCGGGAAGACTGTGGTGGAGAATAACTGGCTAAGCCAAATCGAGTCCCGACAATTTGATAAAGAGTTATCTGACTGCAAAGAGTCCGGAGGTGACTGCAGCAGAGTTATTGAAAAATACATTAATAAAAGCAACGAAAACAGTAAAAAACTGGCTAACTCCTGTACTGGAGGTGGTGTAACCTGTGTCTCTTGGGAAGATTTTATTCAGGCCAATACTAATGTTGCGATGGATGCAGATCCCCAACAAATCAGGTTGAGTGAGAAATTGAAAGATCCTGATGCTGCTGCAATAGTGAAGTATCTAAACGGGACGGATCTGAAATTCCTTAAGGATAATATTACGACAGGTGATCGGATTATGGATGTGGTATTGACCCCTACCTCTTGGCCTGTCGCCCTAATGGGAGGGAAGGCGATCATTACTAATGCAGTTAAAAATACTAAAGAACAGCTTATTGCGGTGGGCGTCGCAGGGGCGGCGAATGCAGGTATTCAATATGGTGTTACCGGTGAGATAAAACTATCTGATGTACTTGGTTCTGTAATCCTCGGCGGAATCACAGCAGGTAAAGGTTACAATCCAACAGTATCTTGGAATGCTGCTGGCGGTTATTACCAAGCTGAAATTAGCGGTGATGATCCGTTTATGGCCGCATTGCTGAGTAAAACTGGGGCGTCTGCAGGTTATGCTGCTGGGAATGTAATCAAAGTGCCGTTCGATAAAAAGCTAAATCCAATATCAAAACAATATGAGTGGGCACCTACAGGCGTCTGGACAATAACGAAACCAGTACCACAACATCCATTGCCATCAATAGTCGGTAATATTGGTGACTCTGCAGTATCAGGGATGGTTGAGGATAAGCTGGAAGGTGGTGGTAAGTGATAAAAAATAAATATGCATCATTACTTAACCTTTTGTGCTTATGTTGTGCGATGTGCATAATATTGTTTGTTCTAACAATCTTTGGGCGTTTGTTAGGTGCTTGGTTGGCTTGGGATATGAGTAATGCATTTCCATTCTCTCGCGATGATTTTTTTATTTGCCTCAAACAGACTTGGATGGGGTTGCCTTCCGGTTTTATTTTTTGGTTATTTTATTATCGATGATGGGGGGAGATTCTGGGACACCCACTTTTTTGACAGAGGGGTAGCGGTTTGTTTGGTTTGAGGCATCACTGCCAAGGAACTTGCCATGACCATTGCTCGTTCACGTCAAATCAGTCTGCAGGATACGCCATACTACCACGTGGTCAGCCGCTGTGTGTGGCGGGCCTTCCGGTGTGGGAAAGAGCAGAGTTACGAGCATCGTCGCCAGTGGGTGGTAGACAAGCTGGGCCAGTTGTCGCGGATTTTTGCCATTGGTATCTGCACCTATGCGGTGATGATCAACCTGTATCACCTGGTCCTGAAAGTGGGTGCCGAGCAGGCGCAAGGCTGGAGCAAGCGGGAAGTGGCCGAGCACTGGGCGGCACTGTTCCAATGGCCGCTGTTGGTATGGCATTGGTATCAGCGATATTAATTAGGCATATTGGAACACATCTTTTTGATATGGCCCCGCCAGTGTGGTGGGGTTTTGTCTTGTCGGGGATGTGATTATTCCCCATAGAGTCTGATCTCGAGCACATTGGCGATGGCGCTGCCGTTCCAGTGGTACTCCAGATGCTGGGTCTGGTGGATCTTGGTGATGAGGCGGGGGCGGTAGAGCACGTAGCAGTCGTGGCCGCTGTGGCGCACCGAGCGGTAGTGGATGCCATCCTGACCCTGGGTCTGCTGCTCCCGGGCAAACTCCTGAGACTGCCCATAGTCGGTGGCGTGATAGAGGGGGGAGGCGAGGTAACTCTCCCCGCGGATATCGATGAGGCGAGCACAGAACTCGGTGTGGAGCACCCGCATCTGCAGCTTCTGGGCCGGCTCCTGGGTGTAACCGAAGACGCGCTCCTGGTGATAGACGGTCTCCTTCACCGCGGTATCGAGCAGGGGGGCGCAGTAGTAGCCGCCAAAGTCCCCCGTGGTGAAGCGGGCCCCCTCCGGATTGAGGTGGGTGAAGGCCGCCATCACATAGCTGCCACCGGCCAGTCCCACCAGCCAGTCTTCTTTTGGCACCCTGCCAAGATCTCCGGCTTCTTCCTTCAACCTGTCGTTGGTGAGGGCCTCGACGGCCCAGACCGCCTCCAGCTCGTCGGCGTTGGCCACGTCTTCATAGAGGCAGATGGGGGGATAGCGGCTCGGGATGATGCGAAAGGCGTGCTGATCGTCCAGCTCGCTGAGGGGCGGAGCGGCTGTCATCAGGCCTGACCCCCACGCCAGGCGTGCAAGCGGGTCGCGACCTCATAGAGATCGGCCACGCGCCCCCCCTGCATGACGTCCATGGCGCTGCGCCCGGCGAAGAAGGGGTGGCTGTTGGGTTTGCGCACCCAGCCGTAGATGCTCTCATCGAGGCTGAACAGCAGTCGCAGGCTCTTGTGGATGTTGAGGATGTAGCTCATCCGCTCCTGCAGATCGACCCCAAGGCGTATGCCGCCGCTCGATTCCTTGTACTTGTTCAAGGTTGAACGGGACGAGATGCCAAGCAGGGTCAGCTGTTCATCTGTGCTGCACTGCCATTTATCCAGGATGCGGAACACCACCGGCAGCGCCTTGCTGGGATCGATGGCGTTCTCTTGGTGAGATACCTGTGCTGTTGCAACCATGATGCCTCCTGAACCTCTGTGCCGAAGCGGGCACGGATACGACTATTGCTTGGTTCTCAGTGTAGAAGAGTTGTGCATATATGTACACATGTATACAGATTTTCATCTATATGTTCATTATTGCTATGGATGGGTCTCTTGGTCAGTCTATGGCTGGGATCAGAAAGGGGACCAATAAAAAGCCCCGCCAATGGGGCGGGGCTTTTATCTTTTGAACCGATGAGGATCAGAGGGCTGGCAGGAAACCGAGGCTCACGCTGACCTGTACACCGACGATCAGCACCCCCATGGCACCGGCCAGACCCAGAGCCAGCACGCCACCCGGGGCGCGGTAGTGGTGCGCCTCGGCCCGTTTGCGGCTCTGCCACACCAGGGCCACCGGCAGCAGCACCGCCAGCACTGCCAGCGCTATGGCGGCGTAGCCGAGCGCCATGATGAAGCCTTGCGGGAAGTAGAGGGCAAACAGCAGGGGTGGCACAAAGGTGATGAGCCCGGTCTGGCTACGACCCTGCCAGTTATCCTTGCGGCGGGTCACCTTGGCCATGAAGTCAAACAAACCCAGGGTCACCCCGAGGAAGGAGGTGGCCAGCGCCAGGTCTGCAAACAGATGCATCGCCTGATTGAACGCAGGCCAGCTGACCAGGTTGCCGACGTTGGCGAGCAGGCTGTCGAGCGCCCCGCCGGTCTGGATCAGGCTCTCTTGGCCGAGCAGCCCCAGGATGGCGACCTGCCACAGTACGTAGAGGATGAGTGGCAGGGCTGAACCCCACACGAAAACTCTGCGCAGCTGCTTGGGGCAATCGCCGAGGTAGAGCATCACGCTCGGGATGGAGCCGTGGAAGCCGAACGAGGTGAAGATGACCGGCAGACCCGCCAGCAGCAGGCCCTGACCGAGCGGCATGGAGAGCAGGTGCTGGCCCTCGGCGCGGGGCAGCAGCAGGGCCAGCACTCCCACCATGATCACCAATTTCACGGTGAACATCAGCCGGTTGAGGTAATCCACCTGCCTGGTGCCGACGCACACCATACCGCCAAACAGCAGGGTGAAGGCCCAGGCGGCCTGCTCCTGACTGACGCTCATGCCCGCATCGGCCAGGGCCTGGGCCAGCAGGCTGCTGCCGCCACTGATGTAGGCGGAGGCCAGCGAATAGAACAGCATCAGGATGCAGAAGGAGGCGATGCGCTTGCCCCAGGGGCCGAGCAGCTGATCCGCCAACTGGTGCAGGTACCACTTGCCGGTGTTGAGGCTCGCCTCCACTTGCAGCATGGCGGTGAAGGCCATCAGGGCCCAGAGCCCGACCATCAGCAGCAGGGTGGCGGGGCCGCCGAGGGAAGAAGAAGCCAGCGGCAGGGCCAGCATGCCGGCGCCGATCGTGGTGCCGGCGATGAGCAGGGTACAACCGAGAGTCTTGGTGTTCATGAGGTTCATCCGAAACGAAAAAGAGATGCCAGGGGCAGTGGTGGCAAGGCGCCTCCGGGGGTGAGGCCGGAGGCTAGCGATATCGGAATGGCTGCATCTGTACACTAGACCTGTCGATTGTAAAAGTTGGTTGCCACGTTAGCGGATTAAAATAGTGGTTACAAGGGATAAAGGCTGTGGTTTGTACTGCTAGGTGGCAACAAGTGGAAATAAATGATGACAGTTGGCCGTTATGGGTGGTGAAAAATACGCCGATGAGTGATCTCGTCGGCGCAGAGTTCAGCGTCCGGCCGGGCGCCGACGCTGGGATGTTAGCGGGGGCGGTTAACGGCGGCGCTTGAGGGTGCGGCTCACGTAGTGCAGGCCCGCCTGATAGTCACCGCTGATGGCCTTGAGGGCGAGTTCCAGCGCCTGGCTCGCCAGGGCGTCGTGCTGCTGGGGCAGGGAGTTGATGCCAAAGGGCAGGAAATCCAGCAGCCTGTCATCGCCGAAGGTGGCCATGGCGAGCTGGCTCATGTCGCTCTCCTGCTCCAACAGATAGTCGAGCACCCCCTCCATCAGGATGTAGGAGGTGGCGACCAGGGCCTCGGGCAGTTGGCCGAGTTGCTGATGCAAGCGCTTGATCAGCCGATAGCCCTCGGCGCGGGAGAAGTGCTCCCCCTCGCAGAGATGGGCTGAGGGGCGGGCACCGTCGTGATCCGCCAGCGCCTGTTCAAAACCCGCCTTGCGTTCTTGGCTTATCGTGAGATTTGGCAGCGCAGTGATCAAAGCCAGATGCCGGATGGCAGGGGTGAACAGGGAGGCGGTGAGATCGCAGCTCGCCTTTTGGTTCTCGCTCGCCACCGTGATGAAGTGCTCCGCCGCCATGGCGCGGTCGATGGCCAGGATCTGCACACCGCGAGCCTGCTGATCCAGATAAAAAGGATCCGCCGGCGGCAGGCAGCTCGCCACCAGCAGCGCATCCACGTGGCGGCTCACCAGCATGCGGGCCAGCTCCTTCTCGGTATCCGGCTCATCCTCCGAGCAGACGATCAGCAACTGATAACCCTGAGCCCGCGCCCCTTGCTCGAGCCGTTTGGCGAGCTTGGCATAACTGGCGTTCTCCAGATCCGGCAGGATGAAACCCAGCGTCCTGGTCTGGCCGCCGCGCAGGGAGGCGGCGCGGCTGTCCGGCTGATAGTTGTGGGCATTGACCACCGCCATTACCTTGTCGCGGGTGGTCTGGCTGATGCGGTATTGATCGGCCTTGCCGTTGATCACATAGCTGGCGGTGGTGCGCGAGACACCGGCCAGGGCGGCGATTTCATCCAGTTTCATCATGTTGGCTCTGTTTGAGTTGCAAGGCCCGCGTCTGCCCTCGGGCGGGGCAGCGAAAAGTGTGCGCGGGATCATATCATTGAAAAGCACTCTCTGCGGGCACTTGAACAATTGGCTGAAACGATTCAGTCTGAGTGTAGGTGAAACGATTCAGCTTGTCAGCAAGCAATGGCCGACCGGGTTTAAAAACGGGCCCTGGATCACCAGGGGACACATTCCGGTCTACTTTTGGCAGGCAAGTTTCCTGAAATTCAAATCGTGTTGAGCAGAACCCGCTGTCAGGCGAGGTCGACTCTTTAGGAGAATCTCTATGTTGAAGTTGGCGCGACAGCAAATCCTGCTGGGGCAATCGGTCGGGACCAAGGCGGAGGCCATCGCCCTGCTGGCCGGCAAACTGACCGAGGCCGGTCTGGTGGAAGCCGGGTATGTGGACGGCATGTTGGCCCGTGAGGCGCAGCACGCTACCTACCTTGGCAGCGGCATCGCCATTCCCCACGGCACCACTGACACCCGTCATCTGGTCAAGAGCACAGGCGTCATGGTGGCCCAGTTCCCCCAAGGCATCGAGTGGGATGATGGCCAGATTGCCTATGTGGCCATCGGCATCGCCGCCAAGTCCGACGAGCATCTGGGGATCCTGCGTCAGCTCACCCATGTGCTGGGTGACGAGCAGGCCGCTCAAACGCTCAGGACCGCCACCGATGAAGAGACCATCATCAAGATCTTGACCGGTGCCAACGAGGCGAAGGAGGTGCAGTTCCTGACCTTGGCCGACTTCCCGGCCAACGATCGCGATCAGCTGCTGCTGGGGGCCGCCGCCCGCGCCAAGTCTGCCGGTTGGGGGGACGCCGCCATGGTGAGCGCCCTGCTGGCAAGCGATCCCGCCTATCTGGGGGAGGGCGTCTGGCTGGCCCGCGCCAATGTGCAGCACACCGTCTCCGCCCAGACCGGTTGGGTACTGGCCACCCCGAGCAGTGCACTGAGCGCTGGGGATCTGCCGGTGAGCGCCCTGCTGCTACTGTGCGCCGCCGATGTTGGCCATCTGCCGCAGCTCGAGAATCTCGCCAAGCTTGCCTCCGCCAACCAGCTTGCCAGCCTGGCGGGCAGCGAGGGGCTGGCCATGTTGCAGGCGGGACCAGCATCCGGCCTGTCCGATACCTTCACCATCATCAATCCCCACGGCCTGCACGCCCGCCCGGGCGCCATGCTGGTCAAGGTGGCCAAGGAGTTTGAATCCGACATCCGGGTGGCGAACCTGGATGGCAGCGGCGAGGCGGTCTCCGCCAAGAGCCTGATGAAGGTCATCGGCCTGGGCGTCAAGTGCGGTCACCGCTTGGCGTTTCGCGCCGAAGGAGCGGATGCCGAGGCCGCCCTCAAGGGCATAGGCGCCGCCATTGCCGCCGGCCTGGGCGAGGGGGCGCTCTCATGACACTAATGACCATCACCCTCAACCCGGCGCTGGATCTCACCACTCGCCTCGAGGCCCTGGCCCTTGGCGAGGTGAACCTGGTGAGCGAGGGCAACCTGCGCGCCGCCGGCAAGGGGATCAACGTCGCCATGGTCTTGAAAGATCTTGGCCGTGAGGTAGGGCTGAGCGGCTGGCTCGGCGCCGATAACCAGCAGAGCTTCGTGTCGTTGTTTGCCGAGCGGGGCTTGGCCGATCACTTCGTGCGGGTCGCGGGCAGCACCCGCATCAACGTCAAGATCTCCGAGCAATCGGGGCGGGTCACGGATCTTAACCTGCCTGGGCTGCACATAAGCGATGAAGCCGTTGAGGCGCTGGAGGCGGCCATTGACGAGCTGACCCCTCATGCTGATTGGTTTGTGCTGGCGGGCAGTCTGCCCAAGGGCGTGGAGCCTGCCTACTGCGCCCGCCTCATCACCTTGCTCAAGGCCAAAGGCAAGAAGGTCATCTTCGATTGCAGCGGTGCGGCGCTCAAAGCCGGTCTTCGCGCCGCTCCGACCCTGGTCAAACCGAATCTCGAGGAGCTTGAGCAGTGGGCCGAGCGGCCCATCAAGACCCTGAAAGATCAGGCCGAGTGTGCCCGCGCCCTGCAGGCGGACGGCATAGAACATGTAGTGGTTTCCAACGGCGCCGAGGGCCTTATCTGGTTTGGCCCGGATGGCATCTGGCAGGCCGTGCCGCCACGCATGCAGGTGGTCAGCACGGTCGGCGCCGGTGATTCTCTGGTGGCAGGGCTCGCCCATGGTCTCAGCCTCGGCTGGGCGCCGGAGCAGACCCTGCGCCTGGCCACCGCCGTCTCGGCCCTGGCGGTGAGCCAGGTCGCGGTGGGCTTTAGCGACATCCGCGTCTTGACCCCTTTACTGGAGCAGGTTCGGGTACAACGCCTCGATACAGCTCAATTCGATTCCATGGAACCTTCAGGAGATGCCCAATGAAAGCAATCTTGGTCACGGCTTGCCCCGCGGGCATCGCCACCAGCTTTCTCGTTGCCAAACGGATAGAACAACAGGCCAAGCTGGCCGGTTGGGAGCTGCAACTCGATGTTGACTCGAGCGTGCAGCCGCGCCAGCAGCCCTCGGCCGCCGACATCGCCGCCGCCGATTTGGTGCTGGTGGTGGCCAGTAGCCCAGTGGATCTCGCCGCCTATGACGGCAAGCGCCTCTACCAGGGCAGCATGGATCTCGCCTTGCAGGATCCCGCCAACCTGCTGAGCGCAGCCGAGGGTGAGGCCAAGGTCTATCGCCATCAGGCCGCGCCGGTCGTTGCCGCGACGCCTGCGAGTGCAACCAAGCGCATCGTGGCGGTGACGGCTTGTCCCACTGGCGTTGCTCACACCTTTATGTCGGCGGAAGCGCTCGAGACCATGGCCAAGCAGCTGGGGTATCAGATCCGCGTCGAGACCCAGGGCTCGGTCGGTGCCCAGAACGCCCTGACGGCGGAGGAGATTGCCGCCGCCGATCTGGTATTCCTCGCCACCGACATCGAGGTGGACATGGTGCGCTTCGATGGCAAGCCTGTGTATCACACCAGCACGGGGGCGGCCCTCAAGAAGACCCGCGCCGAGCTGGACAAGGCCTGGAACGAGGCAACCGTCTATCGTCACAGCGGCGCCAGCCAGCCTAAGAAAGAAGAGAAGGCCGGCCCTTACAAGCACCTGCTGACCGGCGTCTCCTTCATGCTGCCCATGGTGGTGGCCGGTGGTCTCATCATCGCCATCTCCTTCATCTTCGGGATTGAGGCGTTCAAGGAGCAGGGGACCCTGGCGGCCGCCCTGATGCAGATCGGTGGTGGCTCTGCCTTCGCCCTGATGATCCCTGTGCTGGCCGGTTACATCGCCTACTCCATTGCGGACAGACCTGGTCTGGCTCCCGGCATGATCGCCGGTATGCTGGCAAGCTCGCTCGGCGCCGGTTTCCTCGGTGGCATCGTCGGCGGCTTCCTGGCCGGTTACAGCGCCAAGTTCCTGAGTGACAAGGTGCGCCTGCCGGTGACCCTGGAAGCGCTCAAGCCCATCCTCATCATTCCGCTGTTTGCCAGCCTGTTCACGGGTCTCGTGATGATCTACGTGGTGGGCGGCCCGGTCGCCGGCATCATGAGTGCCATGACAGAGTTCTTGAACAACATGGGCTCCGCCAACGCCGTGCTGCTGGGGGTCATCATAGGTGCCATGATGTGCTTCGACATGGGTGGCCCGGTCAACAAGGCGGCTTACGCCTTCGGGGTCGGCCTGCTCGCCTCCAAGACCTATGCTCCCATGGCCGCCGTGATGGCCGCCGGCATGGTGCCGGCGCTCGGGATGGGGATCGCCACCTTCCTCGCCAGCAAGAAGTTCATCAAGGCGGAGCAGGAAGCGGGCAAGGCCTCCTTCGTGCTGGGTCTGTGCTTCATCTCCGAGGGGGCCATTCCGTTTGCCGCCAAGGATCCGATGCGGGTCATCCCGGCTTGCATGGTAGGCGGCGCCCTGACCGGTGCGCTCTCCATGCTGTTCGGCTGTGAACTGGTGGCGCCCCACGGCGGCCTGTTCGTGCTGTTTATCCCCAACGCCATCAGCCATGTGTTCATGTACATACTGGCAATCGCGGCGGGCTCCTTGGTGACCGGTGTCGCCTACGCCATGCTCAAGCGCAGCGAGCAAGGGGCGACCAAGTTGGCGACGGCCTGACGGGGCAACTCGAGGTTGCATGCGGTGCAAAAAGGGCGGCCATTGGCCGCCCTTTTTATCTGTTTCTATGTGCTCTTATGGCAGATGGTATCGTCTAGGTATTAAAAGGCAGTCAAAAATCCCACCCAGATTGCGTCAGCTGATCCGGATCGCCGGCCTCCTGGGCCTTGCGTCTGGCAGCCAGCACCCTGGCCTTGCGGTTGCGGCACAGTCGCATCACCTCCTGCTGCTCGGTGGGACTCATCTTCTGCCAGTTGAAACGCTCCTCCCGACTGCGCAGGCACCCCTTGCAGTAACCCTTGTTGTTCACTTCACAGACCCCGATGCAGGGGCTCTGTAGCGGGAAGATCTCGAGCTGTTCCATTCATGACCTCGCACACCTTGTCCTCTTTGTTATAACCCAGAGTGCCCCTTTGGCGAAACTGGGCGTGCAAAAGGGCAGGGCACTCGTGTTGGCCTGCGTTAGGTGATCACCAGTATGTGCACTCGCCGATAAGAGGCGCAGCCCGCCACGCTCGGGCAGCAAGACGCGATCCCCATCGGGTCGGCTAAGCTTCCAGATGTTGTCCATCTGACAGGAGTCACACATATGAAACGGTTTCACCAACACACGGGTCTGGCGCTGGTGCTGCTCGCGGCCAGTGGCGCCCTCGGCGCCGCCGAAATCCTCAATCGCAACATCACAGAGGCCGAGATCACGGCCGCCCAGGATGGCTGGGGCAAGGCCCTGGTGCAGATAAGCGATGACTACCGATCGGGGGGCATAGAGAAGGCGAAAGCAACCGCCTCCGCCGTGCTCGACAGCGCCTATGGCTACGCCGACGGCCCAGTGCTGTTCAAGCCGACCCTGGCGAGCGGGGAGCAGACTTTTCGCCTGACCAAGGCGGGGGCGCTCGCCTATTTCGTCGGCCATGACCCGGCCTATCCGGCCGATACCGGTTTTGCTCTCAAGAACTGGAAGAGCTACCGCTACGAGAATGCGGCCGTCTACATCAACGGCAACATGGGGCTGACCATGGGCACAGTGCACCTCATCGATCGCGACAACAAGGAGGTCGATGTGGACAAGACCTGGGGCTTTCGCAAGGGGGACGATGGCAAGGTGCGCATCGTCCTGCACCACTCCTCCCTCCCATACTCGCACTGAGCCCGTCACACCCGGGCTGGTCGCCCTGGCCAGCCCGCGTTTTCCTTCCCAGCGGATCCCGCGCGCCACTCATCCCGTTTCTGGCGGCAAAACCCTGTCGCAGGAATGGGTAAAGGTGATGAATTTTGCAATTTATGGGGTCAAGAGGGCCTTTGTTTTTGTATGATAGCGCCGCCTGTTGAGGGCGTGGCCGCTCGGTCGCCGTGGGCGCGCGGGCACAAGATGGCACCCGTGATGACAAGTCTCTAAATTCATCACTGTTTTCATGATGTTAGCGTTTTCAGGTTAGATGAGGAACTATGAACAAACACGCGTACTGGCTGGCCGCCGCTGTGGTCGGGTTGGCTGGTTGTGCGGGCAGCCCTGACCCTGTCAAGGTGCCCCAGAAGAAGGCGGAATCCAGATGTTTTCTGAACTGCGAGGTGCCGGTCAATCTGGGCAAGCAGTATCTGGACGGTACCCTGCCAGAGGATCTGGTGCGGGTGGAGCGGGTCAACAGCCATCAGAGGTCGGATTTCAGCAAGTTCGGCCCCCAGAGCCGGCTGGTGATGGAGCGTTCGGGCAAGATGACCCGCCGCTACGGTGAGCTCTATCGTCAGCTTTCCCGCTGGGTGGCGAACGGTGGCAATCCCGTCCAGATCACCCAGTACGGCATCAGCCTGGCCCAGCTGGGCGGCGCCGATCGCATGGGTAACGTGCTGTTCACCGGTTACTACTCCCCCGTGCTGGAGGTGCGCCACCGGCCGGATGCCAAGTACAAGTATCCCATCTATGCCATGCCCAACTGTGCCGGTCGCTGTCCGAGCCGCGCCCAGATCCACCAGGGGGCCCTGGCCAACCGTGGGCTGGAGCTCGGTTACAGCAAGTCCCTCATCGACAACTTCCTGATGGATGTGCAGGGCTCGGGGTTTGTTCACTACGGGGATGACGACAGGCTGCAGTACCTGGGTTACAGCGGCAAGAACGGCCACGGCTACGTGAGTATCGGCCGGGTGCTGATCGACCGGGGCGAGGTGCCCAAGGAGCAGATGTCCATGAAGGCCATCAAGGAGTGGGCCAACCGCCAGCCGGAACAGAACGTGATGGAGCTGGTAGAGCAGAACCCCTCTTACGTCTTCTTCGAGCGCCGCCCCACCAACGACGTGGTCGGCGCCGCCGGCATTCCGTTGCTGCCCATGGCCGCGGTGGCGGCCGACAAGACCCTGCTGCCCATGGGCACCCCCATACTGGCGGAAGTGCCGCTGCTCGATAAAGAGGGCAATTGGACCGGCAAGCATCAGCTGCGCCTGTTGATCGCCCTGGATGTGGGTGGCGCGGTCAAGAAGGGGCACCTGGATCTCTACCACGGCATGGGTGAGAAGGCCGGGGTGGCTGCAGGGCACTACAAGCACTTCGGCCGGGTCTGGAAGCTGGGTCTGCACCACGGGCCGACCGCCGCGCCCTGGATCTGATGTTCAGGCTCGCCTAGCTGGGCTAGCGTATGGAAAATAAAAAAAGCCGCCGGAATATCCGGCGGCTTTTTTGTGGGCGGCAGCTGGTGACGTGCGTCATCCAGGCCTGGACGTGGGCCTCAGCCCTTCTTCACATCCAGCCGAATGGCGCCCACCGGCTTGCAGCAGCAGGGCAGACACTCTCCCTGGGAGACGAACGCCAGCGGCACATTGGGATAGTGCACTCGGCCTTCGAGCAGCGGTGTGCGGCAGGCGCCGCAATAGCCGCTGCGGCACTGGAACTCCACTTGATGGCCGTGGCGCTCCAAGGTCTCCAGCACGCTCTCGCCAGGTTGAGGGATCAGGGCGCCATCCCGGGTATGCACCAGCAAGGCCTGCGGCTCTTGCTCCGTTGCCTGCTGCGGGGCAGGGGATGGGATGCTGATGGCGTCACTCATGGCGCCATCTTATCCAGGACGGCGATGGTGCCGTCGATCGCCCTGCATGGCTTGATCACAGCTCGAAGTCACCGAGATCGTCGGCGTGCACTTCGCTGTCGATCTGGCCAACCAGATAGGAGCTCACTTCCACTTCCTGGGGGGCGACCTGCACGTTGTCGGAGGACAACCAGGTGTTGATCCAGGGGATGGGGTTTTGCTTGGCGCCGGCGAAGGCTGGCTGCAGGCCGACCGCGTTCATGCGCAGGTTGGTGATGTACTCCACGTACTGGCAAAGGATGTCCTTGTTCAGGCCGATCATGGAGCCGTCCTGGAACAGGTACTCGGCCCACTCCTTCTCCTGAATGGCCGCTTCCTTGAACAGCTCGAAGCAGGCCTGCTCGCACTCAACGGCGATCTCCGCCATCTCGGGATCGTCCTGGCCGCTGCGCATCAGGTTCAGCATATGCTGGGTCCCAGTGAGATGCAGGGCTTCGTCGCGGGCGATCATCTTGATGATCTTGGCGTTGCCTTCCATCAGCTCGCGCTCGGCGAAGGCAAACGAACAGGCGAAGCTCACGTAGAAGCGAATCGCCTCCAGGGCGTTGACGCTCATCAGGCACAGGTAGAGCTTCTTCTTCAGGCCGCGCAGGGTGATGGTCAGCTCGCGATCACCGACCCTATGGGTGCCTTCACCGTGCAGGTGATAGAGGGCGGTGGCCTCAATCAGATCGTCGTAGAAGTGGCTGATGGAGCCGGCGCGCTTCAGGATCTGCTCGTTGGTGATGATGTCGTCGAATACCTGGCCCGGGTTGTTGACGATGTTGCGGATGATGTGGGTGTAGGAGCGAGAGTGGATGGTCTCGGAGAAGGCCCAGGTCTCAATCCAGGTCTCGAGCTCAGGGATGGAGACCAGCGGCAGCAGCGCCACGTTCGGGCTGCGACCCTGGATGGAGTCCAGCAGGGTCTGGTACTTCAGGTTGGAGATGAAGATGTGCTGCTCGTGGGGCGGCAGGGCCTGATAGTCGATCCGATCGTGGGAGACATCCACCTCTTCCGGGCGCCAGAAGAAGGAGAGCTGCTTCTCGATCAGCCGCTCGAAGATGTCGTGTTTTTGTTGATCATAACGGGCCACGTTGACCGATTGGCCAAAGAACATGGGCTCCTTGAGTTGATCGTTTTGGGTCTGGCAGAAAGTTGAATAGGCCATGGTTGTCGAATGTCGCGAAGTAGGGGAAACAGGAGGGCGGGAGCTTGTCGCTCCCGCCCGGTTCATCAGATCTTACAGGCGCCGCCGGCACAACCGTCATCTTGCAGATCGGTCTGGGCATCGTCCGCACCATCACGGGTGTTGTGATAGTACAGGGTCTTGAGGCCGTATTTGTAGGCGGTCAGCAGATCCTTGAGCAGCTGCTTCATCGGTACCTTGTTGCCTTCGAAACGGGCGGGATCATAGTTGGTGTTGGCAGAGATCGCCTGATCCACGAATTTTTGCATGATACCGACCAGCTGCAGGTAACCATCCACGCTCGGTTGCTTCCACAGCAGTTCGTACTGATCTTTCAGACGGTGATACTCGGGCACCACCTGCTTGAGGATGCCGTCCTTGGAGGCCTTGACCGAGACCAGACCGCGCGGCGGCTCTATGCCGTTGGTGGCGTTGGAGATCTGGCTGGAGGTCTCGCTCGGCATCAGGGCAGTCAGGGTGGAGTTGCGCAGACCCACGGTTTTGATCTCTTCGCGCAGGGCTTCCCAATCCAGGTGCAGGGGTTCGTTGCACAGCACATCGAGATCCTTCTTGTAGGTATCGATGGGCAGGATCCCCTGGGCATAGGTGGTCTCGTTGAAGGCCGGGCAGGGGCCGAACTCGCGGGCCAGCTGCACCGAGGCCTTCAGCAGATAGTACTGGATCGCCTCGAAGGTGCGGTGAGTCAGCGCCAGACCGGAGCCGTCGGAGTAACGGGCACCATTTTTTGCCAGATAATAGGCATAGTTGATGACCCCAATCCCCAGAGTGCGGCGATTCATGCTGCCTTTTTGTGCGGCTTTCAGCGGATAATCCTGATAGTCGAGCAGGGCATCCAGGGCGCGCACGGCCAAGTCAGCCATCTCTTCCAAGTCTTCCAGCTTCTCGATGGCGCCGAGGTTGAAGGCGGACAGGGTGCACAGGGCGATTTCACCATCCTCGTCATCCACGTTGTTGAGCGGCTTGGTCGGCAGCGCAATTTCGAGGCAGAGGTTGGACTGGCGCACCGGCGCCACGCTCGGATCGAACGGGCTGTGGGTGTTGCAGTGATCCACGTTCTGGATGTAGATGCGACCGGTACCGGCGCGCTCCTGCATCATCAGGGAGAAGAGATCCACGGCCTTGAGAGTCTTCTTGCGAATGGCCGGGTCTTGCTCGTATTTGACGTAGAGCTGCTCGAACTTGTCTTGATCCGCGAAGAAGGCGTCGTACAGACCCGGTGCATCGGAGGGGGAGAACAGTGTGATGTCGCCGCCCTTGATCAGGCGCTGGTACATCAGCTTGTTGATCTGCACCCCGTAGTCCATGTGACGGACCCGGTTCTCTTCCACGCCGCGGTTGTTTTTCAGAACCAGCAGGCTCTCCACTTCTGTGTGCCACAGGGGGTAGAACAGGGTGGCCGCACCGCCGCGCACGCCGCCCTGGGAGCAGCATTTGACCGCGGTCTGGAAGTACTTGTAGAAGGGGATGCAGCCGGTGTGGAAGGCTTCGCCGCCACGGATGGGGCTGCCCAGACCACGGATGCGACCGGCGTTGATGCCGATGCCGGCGCGCTGGGAGACGTAACGCACGATGGCGCTGGCGGTGGCATTGATGGAATCCAGGCTGTCATCGCACTCGATCAGCACGCAGGAGCTGAACTGACGGGTCGGGGTGCGCACACCGCTCATGATGGGGGTGGGCAGGGAGATCTTGAAGGTCGAGACCGCATCGTAGAAGCGCTTGATGTAGTCCAGACGGGTATCTTTCGGATACTTGGAGAACAGGCAGGCCGCCACCAGGATGTAGAGGAACTGCGGGCTCTCGTAAATTTCGCCGGTGACGCGGTTCTGCACCAGGTACTTGCCTTCCAGCTGCTTGACCGCGGCGTAGGAGAAGTCCATGTCACGCCAGTGATCCAGGTGGGCGTTGAGCTCTTCGAATTCGGCCTGGGTGTAGTCGGTCAGCAGGTGCTTGTCGTACTTGCCCATGTCCACCAGCTTGGCGACATGCTGGTAGAGGTGGGGCGGCTCGAACTGGCCGTAGGCCTTCTTGCGCAGGTGGAAGATGGCCAGACGGGCGGCCATGTACTGGTAGTCCGGGCTCTGTTCGGAAATCAGATCGGCGGCAGCCTTGATGACGGTCTCGTGGATGTCGGCGGTACGGATACCGTCATAGAACTGGATGTGGGACTTGAGCTCCACCTGGGAGACCGACACGTTGTCGAGCTTCTCGGCAGCCCAGTCGAGCACGCGGTGAATTTTATCCAGATCGATGGGTTCTTTGTGTCCGTTACGCTTCGTCACAAACAAGTTCATTGGCTGATGACCTTTAGTTGATTCCCGAAAAACCATCGCGCCACGCTCCCATCAGGCCAATCTTGGCAACAGGGTGGGGGCGTACTGCGCGATGAATCACAAGATATAGTGTTATTTTGATTTCGAACTACAAGATAGTGAGGTCGCCCCCGCATTGCAACGTGTGGATAACCCGATAACTGTGGATAAATTGTGGGTGTCATGACAGATGTTAGTGGACGCTCACAGTGAGTGGGTTTTCATGCGTCCGCTCCGCTAAATGCAAGTCCGATGATCGAAGATGGAAAATTAAAATAACTTTTTTTGCTTGCGAAAACGGGATCGTTTTACTAGCAAATGAGCACTGGTTATCCCTTGCGCAGCAAGGGTCAAAAGCTGTCCGGTCGCTCCCTTTGGGCATGAAAAAGGAGCCGGTATCGGCTCCCTCTGTCTGGCTGTTCGATGGCAGCATGACGCGCTATGTGAACGTCCGCTGGCAGCATAAGGTGCCTGTCACATCCATCAAGCAGGCCAATTCTCGCGCCGTCGGCCTCAGCTCAGCTCGTAGCGCAGCCAGTGGTGCAAGGCCTGCACCGTATCAAAATGCAGGTCCGCACCCCAGTCGGCGGGATCCTCGTCGTCGTGCAGATAGCCCCAGCCCGCCACCGCGGTGCGCATGCCGGCGTTGCGACCGGCCTCGATGTCGCGTACATGATCCCCCACATAGAGACAGTGCGCCGCGTCCACCCCAAGCTGCTCGCAGGCGTAGTACATGGGGGCGGGATCGGGTTTGCGCACCGGCAAGGTATCGGCGCTCACCGTCACGCCGCAGTTCGCCAGCGCCGGCAGGGCCGCCAGCAGTGGCTCGGTCAAGAAACCCGGCTTGTTGGTGACTATGCCCCAGGGCAGCTCTTTTTCTTCCAGCCACTCGATCAGCGCCAGCATGCCGTCGTAGGGGCGGGTGCCGACGCACAGGTTCGCCGCATAGTAGTCGAGCAGGGCGGTGCGAAGGCGGCTGGCGCCGAGCTCTTCGAGCAGCTCGTCCCCAAGACCGGCCCTGAGCAGCCCCAGCGCCCCGTGAGAGGTGGTCTGACGGATGACGTCGTCAGAGAGCGGCGCGAAGCCTTCGTTTATCAGCACATGATTGACGGCGGCGCCGAGATCCGGGGCGGTATCGAGCAGGGTGCCGTCCAAGTCGAACAGCACGCAGCGCAGGGGCGCCTTGTTCGCGGCGCTCATCAGCCTTGCTCCGGGCGGGTGAAGGCCACCATGTAGTTGACGTCCACGTTGGCACCCAGCTTGAAGCGGTTGGAGAGCGGCGCATAGTGCACCCCGCTCATGTCCTTGACCAGCAGACCCGCGGCTTCCCCCATGCGGCACAGCTCGGCCGGGGTGATGAACTTCTTGTGGTCATGGGTGCCCTTGGGGACCATCTTCAGCAGATATTCGGCGCCCAGGATCATCATCAGATAGGCCTTGGGGTTACGGTTGATGGTGGAGACGAACACCTTGCCGCCCGGACGCACCAGGGTGGCGATGGCGCGCAGTACCGAGGCCGGATCAGGCACGTGCTCCAGCATCTCCATGCAGGTGACCACGTCATACTGGCCGGGCGCTTCAGCGGCGTGAGCCTCGGCGGTGATCTGGCGGTATTCGAGCTCCACCCCGGCTTCCAGGGCGTGGAGGCGGGCGACGCCGAGCGGCTCCTTGCCCATGTCGATGCCGGTCACCTTGGCACCGCGTCTGGCCATGCTCTCGGAGAGGATGCCGCCGCCGCAGCCGATGTCGAGGACGCGTTTGCCAAACAGGCCGCCACTCTTGTCTGTGATCCAGTCGAGGCGAACCGGGTTGATTTGATGCAGTGGCTTGAATTCGCCCTCCATGTCCCACCAGCGGGAGGCAATGGCTTCAAATTTGGCGATTTCTGTCAGATCGACATTGGCATCGGTATTCATTTTCGTGGATCCTGTGGCAGGGGCGCGACAGCCGCGTGACATGCGCGCAATCTATTGTCCTGGCGGGCATTATAACGGACGCACTTATGCAAACCAGCCTGATTTGCGGCTTAAGGTATTTCGCGTCCTGTGTTACTATGTTGCGCTGTTTAAGCCAAAGAACAACTAATTAGGGATTAAGGCTTTCTATGAGCGATCTGGCCAGAGAGATCACGCCGGTCAACATCGAAGAAGAGCTCAAGAGTTCCTATCTTGATTACGCCATGAGCGTGATCGTAGGACGAGCTCTGCCGGATGTGCGTGATGGCTTGAAACCGGTTCACCGCCGCGTTCTGTTTGCTATGAACGAGTTGGGGAACGACTGGAACAAGCCCTATAAAAAATCGGCCCGTGTGGTCGGTGACGTAATCGGTAAATATCACCCGCATGGCGATAGCGCCGTGTATGACACCATCGTCCGCATGGCGCAGGATTTCTCCATGCGCTACATGCTGGTCGATGGTCAGGGCAACTTCGGTTCAGTCGACGGCGACAGCGCCGCGGCGATGCGTTATACCGAAGTGCGGATGGCCCGCATCTCCCACGAGCTGCTGGCCGATCTGGACAAAGAGACCGTGGACTGGGTGCCGAACTATGACGGCACCGAGATGATCCCGGCGGTCATGCCTACCAAGGTTCCCAACCTGCTGGTCAACGGCTCCTCCGGTATCGCGGTGGGCATGGCGACCAACATTCCTCCTCATAACCTCACCGAGATAGTGAACGGTTGTCTGGCGTTGATCGAGAATGGTGATCTCACCATTGACGATCTGATGACCTATGTCACCGGGCCTGATTTCCCGACCGGTGCCATCATCAACGGTCGTTCCGGCATAGTGCAGGCGTACCGTACCGGTCGCGGCTCCATCTATGTGCGGGCCAAGGCCGAAGTGGAAGTGGACGAGAAGACGAGTCGCGAGACCATCATCGTTCACGAGATCCCCTATCAGGTGAACAAGGCGCGGCTGATCGAGAAGATCGCCGAGCTGGTGAAAGAGAAGAAGATCGAGGGCATCAGTGCCCTGCGTGATGAGTCTGATAAAGACGGCATGCGCATCGTTATCGAGATCAAGCGCGGCGAGTCCGGCGAGATTGTGCTGAACAATCTCTACAAGCACACCCAGATGCAGACCACGTTCGGCATCAACATGGTGGCGCTCGATAACAACCAGCCCAAGGTGATGAACCTTAAAGAGATCCTGGATGCCTTCCTGCTGCACCGCCGTGAGGTAGTGACCCGCAGGACCGTGTTCGAACTGCGCAAGGCGCGGGATCGGGCTCACATCCTGGAAGGCCTGGCGGTTGCGCTGGCCAACATCGACCCCATCATCGAGCTGATTCGTCACTCCGACACCCCGGCGGACGCCAAGGCCAAGCTGGTCGCCCGTGGCTGGGAGCTCGGCAACGTGGCCTCCATGCTGGAGAAAGCCGGCGATGACGCGGCCCGTCCCGAGTGGCTGGAGCCGGAATTCGGCATCCGCGAGGGTCACTACTACCTGACCGAGCAACAGGCCCAGGCCATCCTGGACCTGCGTCTGCACAAGCTGACCGGTCTGGAGCACGAGAAGATCCTGGAAGAGTACCAATCTCTGCTGGATCTGATTGCCGAGCTGCTGTTCATCCTGGCAAGCCCGGAACGGCTGATGGAAGTGATCCGCGATGAACTGCTGGCCGTGCGCGAGCAGTACGGCGACGAGCGTCGCACCGAGATCAACTTCTCCAGCATCGAGCTCAACACCAAGGATCTGATCACCCCGGAAGACGTGGTTGTCACCTTGTCTCACCAGGGCTATGTGAAGTACCAGCCGCTAACCGACTACGAGGCTCAGCGTCGTGGTGGCAAGGGCAAGTCGGCTACCCGGATCAAGGAAGAGGACTTCGTGGAGCGTCTGTTGGTGGCCAACACCCACGACACCATTTTGTGCTTCTCCACCCGTGGCAAGGTCTACTGGCTCGAGGTGTATCAGCTGCCGGAGGCGTCCCGTGGCGCCCGCGGTCGCCCGATCATCAACCTGTTGCCGCTGGAAGAGGGTGAGCGCATCACCGCCATCCTGCCGGTGAACGAGTACAGCGACGACAAGTACGTCTTCTTCGCCACCGCCGACGGTACCGTGAAGAAGACCAGCCTGTCTGCGTTCAGCCGTCCGCTCTCCTCCGGTATTCGTGCCATCAACCTCAAAGAGGGCGATGAGCTGATCGGGGTAGACATCACCGACGGCAGCAACGAGATCATGCTGTTCTCCGACGCGGGCAAGGTAGTTCGCTTCGCAGAAGGCAGCGGCCGCGCTGACGCGGATGCCAGCGACGACGTCGAGAACGATGACGACGCCGGCAACGACGATGACGGCAGCGACAACGGCGAAGGCAGCGAAACCAAGGGTGCCTTCAAGGGCGTGCGTCCCATGGGTCGTACCGCCGCCGGTGTGCGCGGTATCCGTTTGCCGAGCGGCAACAAGGTGGTCTCCCTCATCGTCCCCCGTGGCGAGGGCGCCATCCTGACCGCCACCGAGAACGGCTACGGCAAGCGCACCGCCCTTGACGAGTACCCGACCAAGAGCCGCGGTACACAGGGCGTCATCTCCATCAAGGTGGATGAGCGTAACGGCAAGGTGATCGATGCGATCCAGGTCGAGGATACCGACCAGATCATGCTGATCACCAATGGCGGCACCCTGGTGCGTACCCGCGTCGCCGAGGTGAGCATCATAGGTCGTAACACCGGCGGTGTGCGTCTGATCCGCACCGGTGAAGACGAGACAGTGGTCGGCCTGCAGCGCATCGCCGAGAGCGACGAGGAAGAGAACGACGTCGTGGCCATCGACGGTGAGCAGGCAGAAGGCGCAGACAATGCGCCAGATGCCGGTGCTGCCGATGCAGGCACCAGCGAAGAGGGTACGGCTGGCGACGAATAATCGCCGGGCTATCCCGACAGAAAGAGCGACCTCAGGGTCGCTCTTTTTTTACGCTATTTTCAGCGTCACTCTGGCGATTTTTCCTCTCCTGTTCGCTGCATTCACTTACCTGGTGGCATGAGTGTCTTTCAAGGCGGCATCAAGGTAGTCGTTAATGCTGTGAAAGCCTCCTGTATCGTGGCTCGCTGACAGGGTCGGCGCTGTCGGTGCCCATCGCGGATTCCCCGTTTCATCAAGGGATCATGCCGCCGTCATCCCACTGTCACAGGGGCGGGGCAAGCTGCCCTCATCGACGGGCCGTTCCGGCGTGTCTGTCGTTACCTGCCAACAATCTGCCGATACGCAGCCAAAGGAGCATCATATGACCAGCTGGATAATGTGGGAGATCTGGTGGAGCCGGATGTGGGGAGACGCCTCCCCAGAGAGACAGGGAACCGGGCTTGGGGAAGAGGAGGTGGCCCATGAGCCATCGCGCCTGCCGGTGGAGCTGATAGCCCAGGGCAAGCCGGCGCGGCCCTATCCGCCGAGGCCAAGAGGCTAACGACGCTGATTGCCGTCCGCCCTGCATCCATCGCAACACTCTTCACGACGCCCTGGGACAGGCATCCCTGCTTCAGGGCGGATAGCGCGGGGCCGACTCCGTTGAACATGGCCCCGCCGCCTATTCTCGGTGTGGTTTCTAGATCAGGCGTCCCTGCTCGTTGAAATGAGTGATGCGGGTCAGTCTGAGCCGAATATATCGCCCATGGTGCCCATTACTACCTATTAGTGCTGCCTTGTCACAGGCGTACGAAGGGCAGGGGTGACGGACGCGGAGCTAGGCTCTGTTGAACAGGGCTCCTGCTGCACACCCTTCCATTTCTGCACGATCTTGGCGCAGTAGTAACTGTTGGCAGTGGCGGAACTGGAGTGGATCCAGGCTCCGATGAATGGGGTGCATCTATCGCTCCCTCTTGGCCGCCGTCACGACTCATTGAGATGGGTGATGCGGGCAGCTTGAGTCGAATATATCACCCATAGTGCCCATTACTACCCATTAGTGCAGCCTAGTCACAGGCGCATAAAGGGCAGGAGTGGCTGACGTGGGCCGGTTCGGTTGAACACGGCAACCAACTGCGCATCCATCACGCTTTCCTTACGCCCTCCTCGCAACCCTGAAGCAGTCGTAACTGCTTATTGGGGCGAATAAAGCCGATCAGGTTTTGTCGAATACGGATTGTGCCGCTCACCGTGCATCCTTGGCTCAGCCCTAAAACAGCCGCAATTGCTCGTTGGGACGGATAAAACTGGCGGTGTTGAGCGCAATATGGCGCTTGCCGAGCGAAAGGCGCCTGCTGATTAGTCGGAAACGCTGGGCCAGCAAGTCCGCAAACTGGCCCTCGCCGCGCATGCGGGTGCCGAAGGCGGTATTGAGGTTGCCGCCCCGGCTGGCCCGCAGCTGGTTCAAGACAGCCTCCTTCTGCCCAGGGTAGTGTTCGTCCAGCCAGTCGCTAAACAGGGTCGTCAACTCATGGGGCAGGCGCAGCAGTATGTAGTCGGCGCAGCCGGCGCCCGCCTGTACCGCCGACTTGATGATCTGCTCGAGCTCGGGTTCATTGAGGCGCGGGATCATGGGAGCGGCCAGCACCCCGACCGGCACCCCGGCCCCGGCCAGCTTCTCTACAACCTTCAATCGCCCGGCTCCGGTGCTGGCCCTGGGCTCCAGCTGTCGCCTCAAGGTCTCATTGAGGGTGGTGACCGACACCATCACCTGACAGAGATTCTCCCGGGCGAGCTCCCTCAGCAAGTCGAGGTCGCGCAATATCATGGCGCTCTTGGTGATGATCCCCACCGGGTGGCGGTGGGCCAGCATCACCTCCAGCAGCTCGCGGGTGAGGCGATAGTGTTGCTCTATGGGTTGGTAAGGGTCTGTGTTGGCGCCGAGCACTATGGTCTGGGGCTGGTAGCTCGGCTTGGCAAACTCCCGGCGCAGCAGGGCGACGGCATTGAGCTTGGCAAACAGCTTGGTCTCGAAATCCAGCCCCGGCGAGAGCTCCAGGTAGGCATGGCTGGGCCTGGCGTAACAGTAGATGCAGCCGTGCTCACAGCCCTGATAGGGATTGATGGAGCGGCCAAAGGGCACGTCCGGCGACAGGTTGTGGCTGATGATGCTCTTGGCTTCGATCTCGCGTACCTGGGTCTGGGGCGCCTGAGATTGAAACGCGGCTTCCCACTCCTGCGCCTGCCAGCCATCGTCGACGGCCTCTACCTGCGGGCCGCTGAATCTATGATCGACATTGTGACTGCTGCCTCGTCCTGCCATACCCTGCACCAATACTGTTCATATATACAGTATTGTGGCGGGGGGCCCGACAAACTGCAAGTCCGGTCGTCCACCTTGGATAAAACTGCATCGCAAATGAATCTCCTGCTTGATCTGTTGCTACATTTCGTTTACATAGACGAAATGAGAACTGGATCACGGAAATCATCATGCAACCCACTACCGCGCGTTGGCTCTTTGTCGCCGTCCTTGGCCTGGTCATCTGGCGCCTGATCCCGCTCTCCACCGAGCAGGAGCTGGCGGCGGCGAACCGGGCCTGGCGGGTCGGTCACTTCGAGCAGGCGACCCGCATCTGGCAGCCGTTGGCCGAGCAGGGGCAAGCCAGGGCCCAGGCCCTAATGGGGTGGAGCCATGAGCTGGGGCAGGGGAGCGAGCAGGATCTGGCCCAGGCTTTAGTGCTCTATCGTCAGTCCGCCGAGGCGGGGGACGCCTTCGGCCAATACCGGCTCGGGGAGCTCTATCTGCGCGGGGTCGGGGTGCCGCGGGATCTGCGTATCGCATTTCAGTGGATGGACAAGGCGGCCCGCAACGGCGACGTGCCCGCCATGCTGAAGGTGGGTGTGCTGCACCTGATGGGGGTCAATGGCCGGGTGGAGATGGTCGAGGCCAAGCAGTGGCTCTATCAGGCCTCGCAAAAGGGCAACAAGCTGGCGCTCAGGGTGTTGCAGGAGCTGGCGCTGGCGCAAGAGGGGCGCAGCGAGTTTGATTTCAACTGGCAGCCCCTGCTGGGGGGCGCCTGAGTCGCGACCCGTTTGGCTGTAGAAAATCTCATCAAAGTCAATACAGGGCTGCCTGCTTCTGGTAGCATGGTGCGGTTTTGGCTTGGCTGGTCACGTTAAGCAGGCTGTTTGCGTCACGGGCCGTCTCTGCAAAGTGCTGCGGAGAACCAAAACATCACCTTTTTTTGAATTACTCTTTCCATCCCGCATGTGGCCTTTGGTACGGGTCACCACTGTATAAGGAAACTTCTCATGCCAATCATTACTCTGCCTGACGGCAGCCAACGTCAATTTGCCCATGCCGTTTCTGTCATGGACGTCGCCGCGGACATAGGTCCGGGCCTCGCCAAGGCGTGCATTGCCGGTCGGGTAAACGGTGAACTGGTGGATGCCTGCGAGCTGATCGAATCCGACGCTTCGCTGGCCATCATCACCGCCAAAGACGAAGAGGGTCTGGATATCCTGCGCCACTCCTGCGCGCACCTGCTGGGTCATGCCATCAAGCAGCTCTGGCCCCAGACCAAGATGGCCATAGGTCCTGTCATCGACAACGGTTTCTACTATGACATCGATCTCGATCGCACCCTGACCGACGAGGATCTGGCTGCCCTGGAAGAGCGCATGCTGGCGCTGGCCGCCAAGGATTACGACGTCATCAAGAAGAAGGTCTCCTGGCAGGAGGCGCGCGATGTGTTCGAAGCCCGTGGCGAGTCCTACAAGGTCGAGATCCTGGATCAGAACATTGCCCGTGATGACCAGCCTGGTCTGTATCATCACGAAGAGTACGTCGACATGTGTCGCGGCCCCCACGTGCCGAACATGCGTCACTGCCATCACTTCAAGTTGCAGAAGATGTCCGGTGCCTACTGGCGCGGCGACTCCAACAACAAGATGCTGCAGCGCATCTATGGCACCGCCTGGGCTGACAAGAAGCAGCTCAAGTCTTACCTGCAGCGTCTGGAAGAGGCCGCCAAGCGCGATCACCGCAAGATTGGCAAGCAGCTCGATCTCTATCACATGCAGGAAGAAGCCCCCGGCATGGTGTTCTGGCACAACGACGGCTGGACCATCTTCCGTGAGCTGGAGACCTTCATCCGCGGCAAGCTCAAGGAGTACGACTATCAGGAGGTGAAAGGCCCCTTCATGATGGATCGCGTGCTGTGGGAGCGTTCAGGCCACTGGGAGAAATACGCCCAGGCCATGTTCACCACCCAGTCCGAGAACCGCGAGTACGCCATCAAGCCGATGAACTGCCCGGGTCACGTGCAGATCTTCAACCAGGGTCTGAAGTCCTACCGCGATCTGCCACTGCGCATGGCCGAATTCGGCTCCTGCCACCGCAACGAGCCGTCCGGCTCCCTGCATGGCCTGATGCGGGTGCGCGGCTTCACTCAGGATGATGCCCACATCTTCTGTACCGAAGAACAGGTGATGGAAGAAGTGTCGGCCTGTATCCGCATGGTCTACGACGTCTACGGTACCTTCGGCTTCGAGAACATCGTGGTCAAGCTGTCCACCCGTCCCGAGCAGCGTATCGGCTCCGATGAAGCCTGGGATCGCGCCGAGGCCGCCCTGGCCGAAGCCCTGGTGCTGAACGGCCTGAAGTACGATCTGCAGCCGGGTGAGGGCGCCTTCTACGGTCCCAAGATTGAATTTACCCTGCACGATTGTCTTGATCGTGCGTGGCAGTGTGGTACCGTGCAGCTCGATTTTGCCTTGCCGGGCCGTCTTGGCGCCACTTATGTGGGCGAAGACAACGAACGTCACGTTCCCGTGATGATTCACAGAGCCATCCTGGGTTCCCTCGAGCGTTTCATCGGTATCCTGACCGAAGAGTACGCCGGGCTGTTCCCGACCTGGCTGGCACCGACTCAGGCCGTGGTCATGAATATCACGGACAATCAGGCCGATTATGCGGTGAAAGTAGCCAAAGCATTGAATGATGCGGGCCTTCGCGCAAAAGCGGACTTGAGAAATGAGAAGATTGGCTTTAAAATCCGCGAGCATACTTTGAAGCGAGTACCCTTCATGCTGGTCTGCGGCGATAAAGAAGTAGAAGCCGGCAAGATTGCAGTACGGACTCGTAAAGGGGCTGACCTGGGCTCTTATCCTGTTGAAGAGCTGATTGCTCTGTTGACCCAGGAAGTTCAGACCCGCGGACAAAAGAAAGTGGAGGAATAAGCTATAAAAGGCGGAAAAAAACTGGGCAAGCAACCGCAAGCCCGCGCTCACCGGATCAATGAAGAGATCCGTCTGAAAGAAGTTCGTCTGACCGGTTTGGATGGTGAAGCCATTGGCATCGTCTCCATCCAAGATGCTCTGAACTTGGCCCTTGAGGCCGGAGTGGATCTGGTCGAGATCAGTCCCAACGCTGAGCCGCCCGTTTGCCGGATCATGGATTACGGCAAATTCCTCTACGAAAAGAGCAAGACCACTAAAGAACAGAAGAAAAAGCAGAAAGTCGTCCAGGTCAAGGAAATCAAATTCCGTCCTGGCACTGACGAAGGCGACTATCAGGTAAAACTACGCAACCTGGTTCGCTTTCTGGAAGACGGGGACAAGGCTAAGGTCACCCTGCGCTTCCGTGGTCGTGAAATGGCCCACCAGGATCTTGGTATCAAGGTACTGGAGCGAGTCAAAAACGATCTGGAAGAGTTGGCCGTAGTCGAATCGTTCCCGAAAGTCGAAGGCCGTCAAGCTGTGATGGTCCTCGCACCTAAGAAGAAATCTTAAGGCCCACAAGAAATTGACTCATGGGCTCGTCCCATGAGTCGGTTCGCCTTGCGATTTTGTTGTCACTCACAATGCGGAGTATGAAATGCCGAAGATGAAAACCAACCGGGGTGCTGCAAAGCGCTTCAAGAAGACTGGCTCCGGCCGCTTCAAGTGCAAGCATAACCACCTGCGTCACATCCTGACCAAGAAGAGCAGCAAACGTAAGCGTAAGCTGGGACCGAAGTTCATGGTTTCTGCTGCTGACCACAAACGTGTTGTCGCTTGTCTGCCGTACGCTTAAGGGGGGATGTGAAAAATGCCAAGAGTTAAACGTGGTGTGACCGCTCGCGCTCGTCACAAGAAAGTAATGAAAGCCGCCAAGGGTTACTACGGCGCCCGTTCCCGTGTCTACCGCGTAGCGGTACAAGCGGTAACCAAAGCTGGTCAGTATGCCTACCGTGACCGTCGCCAGAAGAAGCGTCAGTTCCGTCAACTGTGGATCGCGCGTATCAACGCTGCTGCCCGTCAGAACGGTCTGTCCTACAGCCGTCTGATCAACGGTCTGAAGAAGGCTTCTATCGAGATCGATCGCAAGATCCTGTCCGATATCGCCGTTCACGACAAGCTGGCTTTCACCGCCCTGGTTGAAAAAGCTAAAGCAGCTCTGGTTTAATCCGGTTCTGTTATGAAAGATAAAAGGAGGCCTAGGCCTCCTTTTTTGTTTTTGTGCCGTTTCGTTTTTGACATGACTCATCATGGGGTGACAACAATTGTCGCGGCCGGTGAGCAAAGCGACGCCGTTTTCTATCTCTTTGTTGCGCAACGATTAACCGCTTGACCATCGCCCCTGTGGCTGCCTCGTCATCTTTCCCTTATTGCCCCGTCTCTTCTCGCTCCCCGTCAGCACTGGCCTCGGGCTAGTGTCATCCCCTCGTTCTCGATTATTTCCTCATGCTCATGAGATCGTCAGCTACCCTTTACGCTGTACATATAGCAACCCATTGTATTTATTGTGTAAAAGCTTGATTAGGGCTCGCTATCAAGAGAGTCTCTATGGGTTGTGTGTTTGTAATGAAAAGAGAAAGTCCGTTTACAACAGGGAGAGAACATGAAATCGATGCACAGGAAAATCAAACCCGTCTTCGTCAAGCTGATGCTGGCCGGTCTGGTGACCAGCTTGTCTGTTCCGAGCTTTGCCGCAGACGATCTGCGCAAGGATGCCGCCGCCGCAACCCAGGCGGCCAATGACCAACTGCTCAAGCAGTTACCCTTCGCAGACAAGACAGATTTCGAGAATGCCAACAAGGGCTTCATCGCGGCCTTGCCGCCGGCCCCCATCAAGGGCGAAGCGGGCAACCTCATCTGGGATCCGCAGAAATACGGCTTCATCAAGGAAGGGGAGAAGGCCCCCGCTACCGTCAACCCCAGCCTGTGGCGCCAGGCACAGCTAATCAACATCAGCGGCCTGTTCAAGGTAACGGACGGTATCTATCAGATCCGTAACCTGGATCTCTCCAACATGACCATCATAGAGGGCAAGGAGGGCATCACCCTCGTCGATCCTCTGGTGTCGGCGGAAACCGCCAAGATTGGCCTGGATCTCTACTACAAGCATCAGGGCAAGAAGCCGGTCAAGGCCGTCATCTATACCCACAGTCACGTTGACCACTATGGTGGCGTGCGCGGCGTGGTCGATGAGGCCGATGTGAAGGCCGGCAAGGTGAAGATCTATGCACCGGAAGGCTTCATGGAAGCCGCGGTCGCCGAGAACATCATGGCGGGTAACGTCATGAGTCGCCGTGCCAGCTACATGTATGGCAACCTGCTGCCGGCCGACGAGAAGGGCCAGGTCGGCGCAGGCCTCGGCACCACCACCTCGGCGGGGACTGTCACCCTGATAGCGCCCACCGACATCATCACCAAGACCGGCCAGAAAGAGGTCATCGACGGGCTGACCTATGAGTTCATGATGGCGCCTGGCTCGGAAGCACCGTCCGAGATGCTGTGGTACATAGAGGAGAAGAAGGCCATCTCCGCCGCCGAAGATGCGACCCACACACTGCACAACACTTACTCACTGCGCGGCGCCAAGATCCGCGAGCCGCTGCCCTGGTCCAAGTACCTGAACCAGGCGCTCTCCATGTGGGGCGACAAGGCCGAGGTCATGTTTGCCCAGCACCACTGGCCAACCTGGGGCAACAAGGAAGTCACCACCTTGCTCAAGTCCCAACGCGACCTCTATCGCTACATAAACGATGAGACCCTGCGTCTGGCCAACATGGGTTACACCCGGGACGAGATCGCCGAGCAGTTCAAGCTGCCGGATACCCTGGCCAACACCTGGGCCAACCGCGGCTACTACGGCTCCATCAGCCACAACGTGAAGGCCACCTATGTGCTCTACCTGGGCTGGTTTGACGGCAACCCGGCGACCCTGAACGAGCTGACCCCGACCGAGTCGGCCAAGAAGTATGTGGAGTTCATGGGCGGTGCCGACGAGGTGCTGAAAAAAGCCAAGGCCTCCTATGACAAGGGCGAGTATCGCTGGGTCGCTCAGGTGGTCAAACATGTGGTGTTCGCCGATCCGAGCAACAAGGCGGCCAAGGAGCTGGAAGCCGATGCCCTCGAGCAGATGGGCTATCAGGCCGAGTCCGGCCCGTGGCGCAACTTCTACCTGACCGGTGCCAAGGAGCTGCGCAGCGGCGTGACCCAGCTGCCGACCCCGAACACGGCGAGCCCGGACACGGTGCGCGCCATGTCGCTCGACATGTTCTTCGACTACCTGGCGGTGCGCCTGAACGGACCCAAGTCCGGGGATGCCAAGGCGGTGCTGAACTTCGACTTCGGCGATACCGGTGGCAAGTACAAGGTGGAGCTGGAGAACGGGGTGCTGAACCACACGGCCAATGCCGAGGCCAGCAACGCCGACACCACGATCGCGCTGTCGCGGGATACCCTGAACAACCTGATCTTGAAGCAAACCACCCTGGAGAAGGCCGTTGCGGCGGGGGATGTGAAGATCACCGGCAGCAGCGACAAGCTCAAGGAAGTGCTGGGTTATCTCGACAACTTCGAGTTCTGGTTCAACATAGTGACCCCCTGATAGCGGGGCGCACCGGCGCCACTTCAGACATAAAAAGGGCGTGGTCAAAGACCACGCCCTTTTTATGTCTCGGAGAAAGCTGTTACGGGTGAGCGCAGGGGCTCGCGTCCTTAGCGCCCCTGGGTGGCGCTGGCAATCAGGTTGCTCACCTCGTCGGCCTTTGACACCAGGGAGGCGTGGCTGGCGGCCAGGGTGATGATCTGGCGAGGTTGCATTCTTGCCGCCATCCTCTGCTGATTTTCAGGGTTTATCATGCGATCTTCACTGGAGATCTGATACCAGCTTGGTTTTTTCTTCCAGGCCGGTGCCTGGACCTCGTTGCCAAAGGTCGAGCCCAGCGGCGCCTTCTGGCAGATGGCCATCAGCTGCGCCTCAAGTGGGGTCAGGTCCTGGCAGAAGCTGGCGTGAAACTCGCTTTGCTTGATCCAGAGATAGCCGTCGCTGTCGGGGGCTATGCTGGCAATGGCAACGGGTGGATGCACCTGGGTGATGCCCCCCGCGCTCTCGCCTGCGTCAGGGGCGAAGGCGGCGATGTAGACCAGGCCGACGACGTTGGGCATGTCGCCCATCTCGCTGATGACGGCGCCACCGTAAGAGTGGCCGACCAGCAGCACGGGACCGGCGTGCTGCGCCACCATCTTGCGCACCCGCTCCGCATCCTCAGCGAGGGAGGTGAGGGGCAGCTCCACCGCCTGCAACTGGGTGAATCCTTTTTGCAGCAGCCGGGTGATCACCGGGTGCCAGTGGGCGGCGCCCCCCCAGAAGCCGTGTACCAGAACTATCTTGGGTTGTTCGTTCATCGCTCGTCTCTCCTCATGGTGGCCGGCCCAGTGGGCGCATGGCAGTGATCCAGTATAGCGAGGCTGATGGGCCATCAGGCCCGCTCAGCCAGTCTGCACCTTATCACCCCGGCCGGCAGGGGGCGAAGAGATCCAGCTCGCGCCGATAGACACGGGTCGTCACGTCCCAGATCCCGAGCAGGGAGGGAAAGAGGTTGTCGTGAGAGAAGCGCTTCGCACTGGCGCTCTCGCGCAGGCAATCGAAATCCACTTGTTTTTGCTGGATAAACCCCGTCGACAGCCAAAGCTGGAGCGGCACACGGGTCTGCTCATCGGGGGCGAAGCGGTAGGGAGTGCCGTGTAGATAGAGCCCCATCTCGCCAAGGGACTCCCCGTGATCGGAGACATAGAGCAGCGCAGTCTGGTAGTCGCTGTCATGGTGCTGCAGCCGGGCTATCAGCTCGGCTATCACATGGTCTGTGTAGTGGATGCTGTTGTCATAGGTGTTGATCAGCGCCTCGTTGCTGCAGTTTTCGATGTCACTGCGCCGGCAATCGGGCAGGAAGACCCGATGGGCATCGGGATAGCGCTGGTAGTAGGCGGGACCATGGCTGCCGATGAGGTGAAAGATCACCAGCTTGTCTCCCTGCATCCGGCCTATCTCCTCTTCGAGCCCCTGCAGCAGCACCTCGTCATGGCAGGTCTCGCCATCGCAGAATGCGGGGTGCTCCTTGGGGCTCACCTCCATGTTGGGGACGCGATCGCAAACCCCCTTGCAGCCGCCGTCGTTCTCCTTCCAGAAGATGGCGACCCCGCTCTTTTGCAGCACATCCAGCAGATCATCCCGATGGCGCGCCAGATTGCTGTCAAAGCCGCTGCGGCCGAGATTAGAGAACATGCAGGGCAGCGAGATGGCGGTGGCGGTGCCGCAGGAGTGGACGTCCGTGAAGGAGATAAGGTTGCCTATCTGACTTGTGAAGGGGTTGGTCTGCCTGTGATAGCCGTTCATGGAGAAGTTCTTGCCGCGGGCCGTCTCGCCTATCACCAGGAACATCAGGGTGGGCTTGCCCGCGGTTTGGGTGCGAACGGCATCCTCTCCCAGTCTGGTATAGAGGATGGGCTCGGCAAGATAGCGCTGATGGAGATACTTGCCGGTGCCGTAGAGGGCACTGATCGGAACTATCTCCCGGTTCAGATCCCGGTTGTTGCGCCCGACGGAGGCGTAATCCTTGTAGTAAAGTCCGGCGACCAGGGCCAGCACGGCCAGGGAGGCCAGCATGGACAAGAGGCGGGGCAGAATGCCTCTGTACCAGGGGCTTGCATAGTCAATCTTGATAAAAAACAGCAAGAGGGCAGGCAGTATGCCGGTGAAGAACACCCAACTTATCATGGTCGGGCTCAGGTAGGCGCCAGCCTCGCTCTGGTTGGTCTCGAAGATGTTCTGGATCATCTCCTGATCAAACAGCACCCGGTATTTCAGCATGGCGACGCTGACGATGGCGCCGGCGATAAACAGGAAGGCAAAGCAGGGCTTGAACAGGTAGCGCAGGGACAGGGGCATGAACACCAGGTTCAGCGCCGCCACCAGCACGATGGGAATGGAGAAGGCAAACCCAGGTTTGACGTGCTCGAGCTTACTCAGAATATGGTAAAGGTGCAGCAAGACGGGCCAGTTGAGCAGGGCGGTAAAGCAAAGCGCCAGCAAGAAGACGAGGGGAACGGGTCTGATGGTGAAGATGGTTGGCATGATGCGTCCCTCCGTGGCCCAAACCGGGAGGCGGCAAGGGTGCCATCGCCGCCCCTAGTCGCCGCTCGTCCTCCTCCGTGAGGTGCCGAACAGCGCCCTTTGTCTCTCTCCTTGATTATTGGTGACGCCCACCGGGATGGTTCAAAAAAGTTCTCTGGCAGGAAGAGGGCGGTGATATAGAGGAGTCAGGGACAGAGCTTGCCTAGTCGCGCCCCTCTGTCGGCCAGACCCTTGGGCGGCGCCTTGGGGGCCTCGTCAGACAGGGCAGACAAGTAGGAAAACAGAATAGAAAGCGCATCTCCCTTGGCCATAAGGGGGTAAGATGCTGTGGCCAGCTGGCTCCCCGCCCTGGCGGATAGCCGGTTTGGGCAAGGCATCAGTAGAGGAAGCGTCCGTGCTGAAAGAAAACTTCAATGATCTCCAGCTGTTTCTGGCGGTGGCGAAAGAGCGCAGTTTCACCCGGGCCGCCGGCAAGCTGGGGGTCTCCCAATCCGCCCTGAGTCATGCCATCAAGGGGCTGGAGGGGCGGTTGAATATCCGGTTATTGACCCGTACCACACGCAGTGTGGCGCCGACAGAGGCTGGCGAGAGGATAATCGACTGCCTCGAGCCCCGCCTGGCGGATCTCGAACAGGCCCTCGGGGACATCCTACAGATGAACGGTCAGGACGCCGGGAACCTGCGCCTCTCCGCCGGTGAGCACGCGGTGCGCAGCCTGCTGTGGCCCAAGCTCAAGCCGTTTCTCAAGGCCTATCCGCAGATCAACGTAGAGTTGGTGGTCGACAACGGCCTGGTCGACATCGTCGCCGGGCGTTTCGATGGGGGCGTGCGGCTGGGGGAGAGCGTCGACAAGGACATGGTGGCGGTGCGGATCGGGCCGGACATGCGCATGGTGGTGGTGGGCTCTCCCGCCTATCTGGCCAGCCGGGGCACGCCCCAGACCCCCCATGAGCTGCAGCAGCATTGCTGCATCAACATGCGCCTGCCCACCGCCGGTGGCCTCTATCACTGGGAGTTTGAACGTAACGGCAAGCCGCTGCGGGTGCGGGTCGAGGGGCAACTGACCCTCAACCTGCTCAGTGAGCGGATCGATGCCGCCGCCGCTGGCCTTGGGCTCGCCTGCGTACCGGAAGACATGGTGCAGGCTGCGCTGACGGCGGGTACCCTGGTGCAGGTGCTGGACGACTGGTGCCCGACCTTCGTCGGCTATTACCTCTACTATCCGAGCCGCAAGCAGCACCCGCCCGCCTTCGTGCGGCTGATTGAGGCGCTGCGCCACCAGGAGTAAGGGGTTAAAGAGAGTCGGGGATTAAAGGGGAGGGCCGACGAGTATCGTCAGCCCTTCTTGTCTCTCTATCAACGCCCCACCCGGGCCTGCAGCGCGGTGGGATAGCGATCCCCGACGATCTGCACCCGGGCGAGCGCGCTGGCTATCTGCTCAAGCTCCGCTGGCGTTAGCCCGAGCTGGGCCGCACCCAGGTTCTCATCGAGCCGAGGCAGCTTGGTGGTGCCCGGGATGGGCACTATCCAGGGTTGCTGTGCCAGCAGCCAGGCGAGGGCTACCTGGGCCGGGGTGACCCCTCGTTGCGTGGCCAGCTCCGTCAGCAGCGCCGCCAACTGGGTGTTGGCCGCCAATGCCTCGGCGGCGAAGCGGGGCACCTTGCTTCGAAAATCATCCGCGCCAAAGCGGGTATCCGCCTTGATGGCGCCGGTCAAAAAGCCTTTGCCGAGCGGACTGAAGGGCACAAAACCTATCCCGAGCTCCGCCAGCAGGGGCAATATCTCCCGCTCAGGTTCTCGCCACCAGAGGGAATATTCGCTCTGCAGCGCCGTCACCGGCTGTACTGCATGGGCGCGCCTGATGGTCCGGGCGCCCGCCTCCGACAGACCGAAGTGCTTGACCTTGCCCTCGGCAATCAGGTCTTTCACCGTGCCAGCCACCTCTTCAATCGGCACCTCGGGATCGACGCGGTGCTGGTAGAGCAGATCGATGACGTCTGTCTGCAGCCGGCGCAGGGATCCCTCGACCGCCGCCCGGATCTGCTCGGGACGGCTGTTGAGTAGTTGTTGCTGGTTGTCGGCGCCGAAGGTGAAGCCGAACTTGGTGGCGATCACCACCTTGTCCCGCACCGGTTTGAGGGCTTCGCCCACCAGTTCTTCATTGAGATAGGGGCCATACACCTCGGCGGTGTCGAACAGGGTCACGCCGCGATCGACGGCGGCGCGAATAAGGGCTATGGCCTGACCGCGATCGGTGGCCGGGCCATAGCCGTGGCTCAGCCCCATGCAGCCAAGGCCGAGGGCACTGACACGCAGGCCGGATTGGCCAAGCAGACGGGTTTGCATCATGGAACTCCTCTTCGGATTCAGTGGATTCAATAAGGCGATATCAGACGTCGAGCCGGCGGCCGGTCAGCCACTCCACCCTGGCCGGATCCCGGTGGGAGAAGAAGGCGCTGGTGCCGGTATCCAGGGCGCTTATCTGCAGCATCTCCGCGTCGCTCAAGGCAAAATCCTGCACATCGAGGTTTTCCACCATGCGCGCCTTGCGCACCGTCTTGGCAAGGGAGGGGATACCGCGCTGCAACAGCCAGCGCAGCACCACTTGACCCACGCTCTTGCCGTGCCGCTCGCCGATGGCGCTGAGCAGGGGATGCTGGAACAGACCGTTACGCCCCTCGGCAAAGGGAGCCCAGGCCTGGGGCACTATGGCGCGGCTCTGCATCCAGGCTACCGGGTGCAGCTGCTGGTGGAAGGGGTTGACCTCTACCTGGTTGACCGCGGGGGGCTCCTGGTTGAAGGCGATGAGGTCTGTCAGCCGATCCGGGTGGAAGTTACTCACCCCGATGGCGCGGCACTTGCCAGCTCGATAGAGCTCCTCCATGGCGCGCCAGGCGCCGTGCACATCCCCATAGGGCTGGTGGATGAGGTAGAGATCCACATAGTCCAGTTGCAGCCGGTTCAAGGAGCGCTCGAACTGGGCCTTGGCCCCCTCGTAACTGGCGTCCTGCAACCACAGCTTGGTGGTGACAAACAGCTCGCCGCGCGCGATCCCGCTCTGGCGGATGCCGTTGCCCACCTGGGTTTCATTCTGATAGGAAGCCGCGGTATCGATGAGACGGTAGCCGGCCGCGATGGCATCAACCACGGCCTGCTCGCACTCGGCCGCCTCCGCCATCTGAAAGACCCCGAACCCCTGCAGGGGCATGACGACCCCGTTATTCAGACTGATTGTTTGCATGCCTTTCTCCTCATCTGTGCTGTGCCTGCAGCATAACCCAGTGCAATTCAGCGGATTAGATGGCGCAATCCGCTAGGCTTTATCGCTCTGGCTCATCAATCGGCGTAATTCCGTTCGGTGATAGGGTCTATATGCGACCCTTTCTTCGGAGCAGCTCTGGTGGTGACTCAAAGGGGGCGTCGCCAGCAAGGGCGGGCGCTGCATGGGTGAAATGGCAGGGCGCAACAGGGGAGAGGAGGGGACTGGGGCCGATAAGCGAGGGCGTAGGATCTTGATGACTTGGCCCATCATATTGATTTGGCACTATATTCTATATCGATATGCGGCCAGGCTTGAGCCGGAGGGCGTGGGAGCTCGCTATCTTATCCTCGGCGGCCAATCGGTTGCCTTGTCATAACAAAATGATTTCTCGGGAGAAAAGCCCACCTTAACTATGGTCAGCCAAGGGGCTTTTTTTGTATTATCCCCCTCTTGACCTTATTTAGCCTAACAGGCTCCTGTTCCGGGAGTGGTGACGAGGAAGACATGCAACAGCTTGAAGAAGTAGTCGGCCAGGCCAAGGCCGAAATTGAGGGCGTCAACGACGTTGCGACCCTCGACGAGATCCGGGTCAAATATCTGGGTAAAAAAGGCTTTTTTACCGAGCAGATGAAGACCCTCGGGGCCTTGTCCGCCGAAGAGCGTCCCGCCGCGGGCGCCGTGATCAACCAGGCAAAGCAGCAGGTTCAGGATGCCCTGAACGCGCGTCGCGATGAGCTGGCCGCCCAGGAGCTGAACCAGAAGCTGGCCGCCGAGACCATCGACATCAGCCTGCCGGGCCGTCGCATCGAAAACGGTGGTCTGCACCCGGTAACCCGCACCATAGAGCGCATCGAGCGCCTGTTTGGCGAGATGGGTTTCAAAGTGGAGCGCGGTCCCGAAATCGAAGACGGTTTCCACAACTTCGATGCCCTGAACATCCCGGCCCATCACCCGGCCCGGACCGATCACGACACCTTCTACTTCAACCCGGACCTGATGCTGCGTACCCACACCTCGGGTGTGCAGATCCGCACCATGGAGCATCAGCAGCCGCCCATTCGCATCATAGCGCCGGGCCGCGTCTATCGTAACGACTACGACATGACCCACACCCCCATGTTCCACCAGGTCGAAGGCCTGCTGGTAGACGAACATGCCAGCTTTACCGAGCTGAAGGGGATCTTGCACGACTTCCTGCGCAATTACTTCGAGGAAGATCTCACCATCCGTTTCCGTCCCTCCTATTTCCCGTTCACCGAGCCGAGCGCCGAAGTGGACGTGATGGGGAAGAACGGCAAGTGGCTGGAAGTGTTGGGCTGCGGCATGGTGCATCCGAACGTGCTGCGTTCGGTCGGCATCGATCCGGAAAAATATTCCGGCTTTGCCTTCGGCATGGGCGTTGAGCGCCTGACCATGCTGCGTTACGGGGTCAACGACCTGCGTGCCTTCTTCGAAAACGACCTGCGCTTCCTCAAGCAGTTCAAGTAAGGGCGAGAGAACATGAAATTCAGTAAATCCTGGGTGATGGAGTGGGTCCGCACCGAGTTGAGTGATAACGCACTGGCCGAACAGATCACCATGGCTGGTCTGGAAGTCGACGCCATCGAGGCGGTTGCCGGTCAGTTCAACAATGTGGTGGTCGGTGAAGTGGTCGAGTGTGCCCAGCACCCGGACGCCGACAAGCTGCGGGTGACCAAGGTCAATGTGGGCGAAGCCGAACTGCTGGACATCGTCTGCGGCGCGCCGAACTGCCGCACCGGTTTGAAAGTGTGTGTGGCCAAGGTGGGCGCGACCCTGCCGGGTGACTTCACCATCAAGAAAGCCAAGCTGCGCGGCCAGCCGTCTCACGGCATGCTCTGCTCCTTCAGCGAGCTCGGTATCGAGGTGGAAGCGGACGGCATCATAGAGCTGCCAGCCGATGCCCCCATCGGCACCGATATCCGTGACTACCTGAACCTGAGCGACGTCGCCATCGACGTGGACTTGACTCCGAACCGCGCCGATTGCCTCGGCATAGCGGGTCTTGCCCGCGAGATTGGCGTACTCAACAGCGCCGACGTGGTCGAGCCAAGCTGGGCACCTGCCCCGGCCACCATAGACGCGACCTTCCCGATCCGGGTCGAGGCACCGGCAGACTGCCCGCGCTACCTCGGCCGCGTCATCAAGGGACTGAACCTGCACGCCATGAGCCCGCTCTGGATGCAAGAGAAGCTGCGCCGTGGCGGCATTCGCTCCATCGACGCCATCGTCGACATCACCAACTTCCTGATGCTGGAATACGGTCAACCGATGCACGCCTTCGATCTGGCGACCCTCGAGGGTGAGCTGGTGGTGCGCCGCGCCAAGGCCGATGAGCCCATGACCCTGCTGGACGGCAACGAGGTCAAGCTCAAAGAGACCACCTTGGTTATCGCCGACGCCAAAGGCCCTGCCTGCATGGCCGGCATCTTCGGCGGTGAGCGCACCGGCGTCTCCACCGAGACCACCGACGTGCTGCTGGAGTGCGCCTTCTTCGCGCCGCTCTCCATCACAGGCCGTGCCCGTACCTATGGCCTGCACACCGACTCCTCCCACCGCTTCGAGCGGGGCGTGGATCCCGAGCTGCAAGCCAAGGTGATGGACCGTGCCACCCGTCTGCTGCTGGATATCTGCGGCGGCGAAGCGGGTCCTGTCATCGAGGTCAAATCCGACGCCCATCTGCCCAAGGCGGCCCCCATCAAGCTGCGCCGTACCAAGCTCGATAAGGTGATCGGCATCAGCGTGGGCGATGCCCAGGTGCTGGAGATCCTGACTCGCCTCGGCATGCAGGTGACCGTTGAGGCCGATGGCTGGACCGCGCTGGCCCCGTCCTGGCGTTTCGATATCGCCATCGAGGAAGACCTCATCGAGGAAGTGGCCCGCATCTACGGCTACAACAACATCCCGAACCTGAAACCGGCGGCCTCCTTGGCCATGGTCGAGCAGGCGGAAGGTCAGGTGACCCTCAAGCGGGTGCGCGATCTGCTGGTGGACCGTGGCTTCCAGGAAGCCATCACCTACAGCTTCGTGGATCCCAAGAGCCAGCAACTGCTCTACCCGCAAAGCGACGCCATAGTGCTGCCAAACCCCATCTCGGTCGAGATGTCCGCCATGCGGGTGTCGCTCTTCCCGGGTCTGGTGCAGGCCGTGGTCTACAACCAGAACCGTCAACAGGGTCGTGTGCGTCTGTTCGAGCAGGGCCTGCGCTTCATCAAGGACGCGAGTGCCGAGAACGGCATCCGTCAGGAGCCCATGCTGGCCGGCATCATCACCGGCAACCAGAGCGACGAGCACTGGGACATCAAGAGCCGTGGCAGCGACTTCTTTGATCTGAAAGGGGATCTGGAAGCCGTGCTGGATCTCACCGCCGAAGGGGCCAGCTTCAGCTTCGAGCGCACCGAGCACAGTGCCCTGCACCCGGGCCAGAGCGCGGCTATCCTGCGCAATGGCGTGGTCATCGGCCATATCGGTGTCATCCACCCGAGCCTCGAGAAGAAGCTGGGTCTCAAGACCCGTGCCATCATGTTCGAGCTGGAGTTGAACAAGCTGATCCCTGCCAAGGTGCCGGTTGCGGCCGAAGTGTCTCGCTTCCCGGCGAACCGCCGTGACATCGCCGTGGTGGTCGATAGTCAAGTTCTGGCCGGTGACGTCCTGGCAGTAATTAAAAAAGTTGGCGGAAATCAGTTAGTTGGAATAAACTTGTTCGACGTATACCAGGGAGCTGGTATGGCAGAGGACAAGAAGAGCCTGGCCATCAGTCTTGTTCTGCAAGACACCCAGCGCACCCTGGAGGAGAAAGAGATTGCCGAGACCGTAGACAATGTCGTGCGAGCCCTCGGTGAAGAGTTGAATGCATCCTTGAGGGATTGATCTATGGCGCTTACCAAAGCCGACATTGCAGAGCACCTGTTCACCCAGCTCGGGATGAGCAAGCGTGAAGCCAAAGACATGGTGGAAGCCTTCTTTGAGGAAATCAGACAGGCGCTCGAGCGCGGTGAACAAGTCAAGATTTCAGGCTTCGGTAACTTCGATCTTCGTGAGAAGAACCAGCGTCCCGGACGTAACCCCAAGACGGGCGAAGATATTCCCATCAGCGCCCGCCGAGTGGTGACCTTCCGGCCTGGTCAGAAGCTCAAGGCCAGGGTAGAAAATGTTGAACCCAACGAGTGATAAAAAGCCAGGCAAATGCCTGGCTTTTCCGTTTCGATGACCAAGACTCTCCTCCTGCTTGGCGCCTTGCTGGGGTTGTCCCAGCACGCCGCCGCCTTACCCCTGTCGCCTGCTACCCAGGCGTACGCCGATTCGCTGACCCAGCTGACCTTCTGCTACCCGAGCCTGCAACGGCCCCCTTATCTGGAAGACAAGGGCGGTCTGCTCATCGATCAGATGACGCGCCTCGCCCGCC